>CAYPSO010000001.1:0-111619 GCA_964413275.1 uncultured bacterium
GACTATACTTTCCGACTTCTGAGTAGGTTTGAGTAACTTTAGTTGAGCGGTTAGGAAGAATAATTGATAAAAGCTTACATTATTGCTGACCAAGGAAATAGTATAAATCCACCACATTACCGATTACTGCGATGGCAGGTGCTTCAAATTTGGTTTCTTCTATTTGTTGAACAATGGTTTCTAAAGTTCCCACTAATTCTTCTTGTCGAGGAGTTGTTCCCCAACGAACTAAGGCAACGGGAGTATTTATACTTAATCCAGCTTTAAGTAGTTCTCGAACAATATTTTCTAAGTTATGAACACCCATATATATAACTATAGTCTCTGAACCATGAGCGATCGCTTGCCAATTAACTTCTGCCCTATATTTTCCCACTGATTCATGGCCAGTAACAAAGGTAACCGATGAACTATAATTACGGTGAGTGAGGGGAATCCCCGCATAGGCTGGTGCAGCAATGCCAGAAGTTATACCCGGAATCACTTCCACTGGTACTTTAGCTTCAATTAAATCTGACATTTCTTCGCCACCACGACCAAAAATAAAGGGATCGCCTGCTTTAAGCCGGACTACAATAGCATTATCCTGAGCTTTTTTGATTAATAATTGGGTGGTTTCTGATTGTAATTTAGAATGTCGCCCCCGACGTTTACCTGCGTCTATTTTTTCGGCATTAGGGTTAATCATAATCAGGATTTCTGGGGAGACTAAAGCATCGTAAATTACTACATCAGCGTGTTCTAATAATACTTTTCCTTTCAGAGTCATTAATCCGGGATCGCCGGGGCCTGCACCAAGGAGATATACTTTACCTATGGGCTTAATATTAGTTTCCATATTTATTTACTTACAATGATTCAACGATTAAATTAGCCAATTGGGAATTTTTTTCGAGGGGATTACCTAAAATTATTTTAATTTGGGGGTATTCTAGTTGTAAACCTTTTACCTGTTGAGCGATCGCTTCTGTAATTCCTCCTGTAAACAGAAAATAGGGAACTATACCAATTTCTCTAATTTTCCTATTTTTTAAGTTATTTATCTGCTGATTTAAACTCGGAAATACAGACCAATAAGCGGGAGATGCTTGTAAAAATTTAGCCATATTTTCAATGGGTTGATTTCCGCCTTGACGACGACTACCATGAGCTAAGAGAATTTTTCCCTCAGTATTTAATCTATTAAATTCTTGTTGTAAAAGTTTTTTAATTTGAACATTTGAACCTAAATAAGGCTGCAAACAAATATCTATTTTTCTCTGCAATTGTTGCTGTGCTATGGATACTTCTGAAGGTATATCCTCTTCCACGTGAACGCCGGGGGACAAAAACAAAGGAACTATATTTACTTGGGTAATCCCTGAATTCAAAGCTAAGGTGGAAAATTGGATGATATTTTGATGTAAAGGGGTAGAACTTAGCTCTAAACAAGCTGTACCGACTAAAACTGACTTATTTCTTGTTAATAGTGCTGTTCTACCATAAGTATATTGTCTATCTTCAGATTTTTGGCTCAGTTTTTGACGAACTATTTCAGCCAAATTGGACATCGCTATTTGCGGACGGGGATCGCGACTTCCATGAGATAAAAGTAGATATGACGGAAAATTTGTCAAGGTTATTTAACTGAATTTTACAAATATTCACTAATTCTAACTTAAATTATGCTTTATCAATGGCTAATGTTCTGTATCAAAAATAGCCATCGGCTTTTAGCAATTAGGAATTAGTTTTAATTATTTCGATCGCAAATAAATCCAAAATAACACTTCCCTCGTCTATGGTTCTGAATACTTCAAAATTCAGGAATATCATGTACAAGTCTTTGAATAAAATTCTCATCGGCAGTTTAGTTGGATTCAGTTCATTATTGTCTGTAACTTTACCCTCTGAAGCAGCAAACATTAAAGTAACTGTCACCAATCTTACTGATGGTAGTTTCTTTAGTCCTGTAAGTAGTATTTTTCATGATGGTAGCTTTGACAATTTTGATTTAGGTCAAGCAGCTTCTCTAGGTATTGAAAATATATCTGAAGATGGAAATCCATCAACGTTAAACTCTATTGCAGCTAATCTTGGTTTTTTATCAGGAACTGTGGGAGCAGCACCTATTACTCCGGGTACAACTGTTTCAGAGATTTTTAAAGTTAATCCTGCTCAAGGGCGTTACTTTAATTTTGCCTCCATGTTTGTTCCTAGTAATGACGCATTTATCGGTAATGATGATGCCACAGAGTATGAAATTTTTGATGCTAATGGGAATTTTATTTCTCAAGTAATTAATGTTCTTCCCTCAGAAATTTGGGATGCGGGAACAGAAGTTAATGATGAAATTAGCCCTAATGCAGCTATTCCGGGTCAACCATTTACTAACGGTGCAGGAATTGCTGAAAATGGAGTTGTTACAGTTCATCCTGGATATATTTCTGGTGGTACTTTGGAAATTTTAGGGTTTACCAGTCCGACAAGTTTCGATCCTAATTCTCCTGTATTTAGAATTGAGGTTGTCTCTACTCCTGAACCCACTGCTATACTTGGACTATTTACCTTTGGTGGTCTATTTTTAGTTGGTAAAAAAAGAAGTTTGAATAAATAACAATTAACAGTTAAAAGGCTAAAAGCTAATAGCTTTTAGCCTAAAACCTTACTCTGCTGCTGCTCCTAAAAATATTTCAACTACACAATTATTTTCAAATGAGAAGATTAAACCTCCATAAACCGATCCTGCTACAAAAATTTTATTTGTAAAGTAAGAGCCTTGTTCTTCCACATCTTGATAGGCTTCTTGGACAGTCTCGTATGAGTCTCCAATCCCAATGCCACGTTGAGTTTTAAGGGTTGACGGTGACGTTAACTTAATTGAGCCAATTTTTTGTTGATCTTTTGTAGTTTCCGAAACCATATCTAAGGTAATTCCTTGTTCGGGATAATACCAAGATTGATGATAAAGTCCGTCTGCTCCCCAAAGAATCTTATCTCCTTGAGTTTTTGGACTTCCTAAAATTCCTAATACTTCTGCTTCTGTCAAATCGATTTTTAATCCTTCAAACCCTTCTGTTTCCATCAAGGTAAAAGGGGATTCAACAGTAGGTGAGTGTTGCATCAAATCAATTGATTGTGTAGGATATGGATTTGCTTGTGCCTCTACTTTCTGATTAAAAAATGGACTTTGAACCCAGCCAGTTAGAATTATGACTGAAGTTAATGCTAAAAATCTGTCTAATCTAATAATCACGGGAAGAAAATAAAAATATTTCTTTAAAACCTCAAACCCAAACCACCTTGAACCGAAATTGCTGTACCTCCACCCTGACGATAGGCATCAAAAGCAATAATGGCATTAGTAAACAAGACTAAATTGGTATTGGGTAACATAAAATCTAATCCCGGTTGAACAGCTAAACTTGTTTGATCTCCCACCGGAGAAGGACGATCTTTCCCCGCAAAAGATGCACCAACGCCTACATATGCGTCAGCCTGCCAACTTAAAGGAAAATCATAAGAGATTGTCGGAATAACTGCTACACCTTCACCAATCAAGGCTTGAGCTCGAAAAGATATAGGTACTTCTAACAATTTGTAGCGTACAGCAACTAAACCGGCAAACTCATTACCCCTATCGCGATCATCTGAAGTTAAACCAGAACCCACACCAACACCAATATAACTCCCGTAGGCCGCTTGTGCGGATACATTAGTAGCAGTGCTGTTTAAGATGGCAGCCGTCAAAATAGGGGCAATGATAGTTAATGAAAATTTTAAATTAAACATACTTTCACACCAAATATTAAATCTTAATCTTAATTGTACTTCACGAGTTAAATTTGCCGTCAGGCATAATTGCCCCTGATAAATCTGCACCAGCTAAATTTGCGCTACTAATTTCGGCACTGGTTAGGTTAGCATTTTTGAGGATAGCATTCATTAAGTTAGCTCTTGCAAAATAAGCATCAATTAACAAAGCATCATTCAAATCTGCTCCTTTCAAGTTAGCACGACTCATATCTGCTCGATTTAGACGACAACCTGTTAAATTTGCACCACTCAAATCTGCTTTACTAAACTTGCTATCAGGCATTACTGCCCCTTTAAAATTAACTCCTGATAATTTTGCTTCATTAAATTGAGCTCGATCTAATTTGGCATTACTCAAATCAGCACCAACTAAGTTTGCTCCGATAAAATTAGCGTCAACTAAAAAAGCTCCTTGTAAGTTGACATTCCTTAAATCAGAGCCTCGTAAATCAGCACCTTTAAGGCTAACTTCTTTGAGGTTAGCACCAGCTAAATTTACCCTAGATAGATTAGCACCAGCTAAATTAGCACCTCTTAAATCAGTTTTCGCTAAAATAGCCCCTTGCAAATTTGCTGAATAGGTTTTTCTTTCTTCTCTGAAATTAGCACCCCATAAACTAGCCCCAGTCAGATTAGCACCACTTAAGTCTGCTCCCCTTAAATCGGCTGATGTGAGATTAGCATCTATCAAATTGGCTAAAGTTATGTTAGCACCTCTTAAATCCGTTCCTTGTAAAATAGAGCCATGTAAATCGGCATTGTGTAAATTGGCTTCTTGTAAATCAGATTGATTGAGATTAGCTCCGCCTAATTTAGCTGCTACCATATTAGCTTTTTTAAATTGAGCACGATTGAGATAAGCAAACATGAAATTAACGCTACGTAAATCAGCTTCATTTAAAGATATGCCAATTAAATCTGCACCGGTAAGATTGATACCTGTTAAACTAATGCGATCGAATCGAGTTTCACCTGATTCATATTTTTCTAGTAATTCTTTAGCTTTCATGTTTATTTAATCCTAATTTTAAAAAGATTGAAGTGCTTCAATAATCGCATTTACTGATTGTATATATTCATCATTATCTTTCATGAGATTAGCTATTTTAGATAATTTTTCTTCTAAAACTTTTAGATCTCTAAATTCAGTATAAGCTTTATACATTAAATCATCTAATATACAGGTATTTAATAATGCCCAATCGTTACTGCTATTGTTAAAGGTATGATGGAGTAAAGAAAACAATAAAATTTTTGCTCGTAGGGGATTACCATATTTCATTAATTCTTGTCGTACAGTGAAAACATCATAATTAGCATCTTCTTTAACTGCTTGAATAATTTGTTGTTGTATCTCTTCTGGGTTTTCTACAATATAAGTTTTAGAAAATGATTCTGGTACTATTCTTTTAGTTTTCTTTCTAACTGTAGGTGTTCCATAGTCTAGGGTGAAATCGCTATCTATAACTGTTTCTTGACTAGCTGGTCTTCGTTTTATTTTAGAGTTTTGGGAATTGGTAATTGTATTAGATTGTGTTGTTTGTGTATTATATAAAACTTCTATTTCATTGATAATAGTTTTGGCAACTAATGAATATACATCTTTACGATTAAGAGTATTAACTACTTCAAATAGCCCATTTTCTAATTTACTTAAACTATTATATTTGTCTTTTAAATCTTTGATTAATTCATTGAAATCGAAGGAATTAAGGATTAAAGGATCGTTAACCCATTTTTGTCGGCATACATAGAGAATTATTTTTTTTATTCTCAAAGAATTTCGATCATTTTGTAGTCTTTCAACTACTTTACTAAAGGTGTCATTATATTTTGTTTCTTCAGGAATAACAGGAGGAATAATAAATCCTGTGACTTCTTCTGATTGCTCTGATTGTTGATAAAATGGTGAAACAATATTAACAATTAAATTAGAAATAGAAGTATATAAATCTTTTCTGTTTAGAAGAGAAACAACTTGAAATATAGAATAACGTAATTGTTGTCGATTATTATGTAATTCGACAATTTCTTCTAATAAATGTTTGAAAGCAAAAGTGCCTAGGACACTATTATCATTTTCCCAATACTTTTTACAAACACAAAAAATCAATTTTTTTGCTCTCATTGACTGTTCGTGTTGTTCTAGTTGTTGACTTATTTTATTTAAAAGAACAGCGTCCACCATATCCTTATCTTTAAACTCATTAATAATTAATAGTTATAAATAAAAAAATAAACTTGTTTATTTACTATTGATTCTCCCTAATTCATAAACACCACATCCTATACATGATAAAATACCCAAACTTAAAGGCCAACTACCACCTAAACTAATATAAATTGCCCAGTTAAAAATAAATCCTATTATCAAAAAAGGAATGATGCTAAAAACAGAAGCATAAAAAGCATTTTGAGCTTCTCTAGCTCGACGAGTCTGTTCAAACTCTTCTTCTGAAAGATACATAAAACGTTCGGCGAAATTAAACCATCTTTCTAGTTGCTCTGTTATCCAAATTTTGGTATTTGATAAAGCAAGATATAAGGCTAGTGACCAAAGACAACCACTAGCAATTAAAACTGTATCTATTTCTAACCTAAAGGGCAATATATCGCTATAAATCATATTTTTAAAAAAATCAACTTTTAAGATAAAAAAAATTATCCTAAAATGATTAAATTTTGATATTATGCTACTTAATTTTTTCTTAAGCAACTAATACACTCAAGTATAGCAAAGCATTGATTCAAAAGTATCTTATTAATTAATAATTATCAACGCTCTAAACCTGATAATGTCTTTGCTTTTTGGCAAGGTCAAGCTTATGTACAAGATTCTGAAAAAATAATTGCCATTAGAGATTTAAAACCTGAAAAAATTCAGATGGTTTCTGGTGTTGTTGCTGCTTTATGTGATGACGAATTAATTTTAAGAGATGATACCAGTCCTATTCTAGTCAACGTAGATTTAGAAAAAGAAAATATTAACTTATTTCAGGGAGAAAAAGTAACCATTATAGGAATTTATAATCAAGACGAATTAGACGCTTTACAACTTAAAAGAGCAAATGGAGAAGTATTTACTTTAAGTTCTAGTGTTAAAGAAGATTTATCTGAATTATAAACGGTACTTTCTTGACATATTTCTGTCACATTTATATAAATTTTAAATAAATATCTTTTGTCATTTTGATGTCATATTTGTTTGCCATAATAAAAACATAAATCGAAATCAAACTTTCAACAACGGAGAAAGTAAAATGTCAACTTCAAATCTTACTAACAATTCTTTTTTTTTTAATCTAGATAATCTTTTAGAAAACTTATCTAGTTCTGAGGAAGCTACTTTGGTTGGTGGTCGTCGTGGACGTGGCAGAGATGATGGTCCTAATCATACTTAAAAATAACATTTAAAATGGTAAAATAAATTAAAGCAGTTAATAGTATTATATATTTATATTTATATTTATATTTATATAATTACTGCTTTATATCTTTATCTTTTTATAAATAATTAAAAGAAGCAGAGATTAATTTAAAACTCTGCTATTTTTATTGATTATTGCAAATAGATTTGCTTTTATTTATGGTAAATATTAGTAATATATAAATCAAAGTATTGACATATTGGTGTCACATTTATTTGTCACAATAAAAACATAAATTGAAGTCAAACTTTCAATATATATATGGAGAAAGCAAAATGTCAACTATAAATATTACTGACAATTCATTTTTTGCTAATTTAGAAGGTTTTTTAGAAGACTTATCTAATGATGAGGAGGCTAACTTAGTTGGTGGTCGTCGTGGGCGTCGCCGTCGTCGCCGTCATGATGTTAATGAAGATAATCACGCTAACGATCCCAATCATCCTTAAAAATATTTATCTCATATTTGCGGTGATAAGTAAATATTATTGATGAAAAATGAAGTACCAGAGTGTCTTACAGTACAGCGAAGAAGATTGTGGTGCTGCTTGTTTGGCCACTATTGCTAAATATTACGGGCGCAATTTTACCCTTAATCATATACGTGAAGTAGTGGGTACAGGTCAACTAGGTACGACTTTATTAGGTTTGCGAAGAGGTACAGAAGCAATAGGTTTTTATGCTCGTTCGGGGAAAGCTTCAGAGGAATTACTGCAACAATTACATAAAGTACCTTTACCTGCGATTATTCATTGGCAAGGTTATCATTGGGTGGTTTTTTATGGCAAAAAGGGCAAAAAGTATGTAATTGCCGATCCTGCTGTGGGTATTCGCTATCTTTCCTATCAAGATTTTAATCAGGGTTGGGGTAATGGGGTTATTTTACTGATTCAACCCGATCCAGAAAGGTTTTATGCTCAAAGTGACGATAAATTTAGCAGTTTTTGGCGTTTTGTAAGGCGGGCTTTGCCTTATAGCTATTGGCTCATTCAGGCTACTTTTTACGCTCAAACTGTGGGAGTTTTGGCTTTAGCTTATCCCTTTTTAATTCAGATTCTGACGGATGATGTTTTAGTAAGAGGGGATAAAAGTTTATTAGCTGCTGTTGCGATCGCCGAACAGAAAAAACTATTTATTATTAAGTAACGGCTCTAATAATTCTCTTTCTTCTTTGGCTAACTTTAGCAATACTTTCCTGTCTCCTTTAGTTTCTTTATATTCCACCGCAGTTTTAAGGAATCGTAATGCAATTGCTAATTCTACTTTATTTCCTGCTATTTCTTGCCAAATTTCTAACCAACTTTGAGCAGCTTTATCGCTAACCATTGCTGACATTAATAAAGGAATATTATCGACAATTCCTTTACTTAAAACAGAAACTACTTGATATTTATCGTAAATTTCTATTAAGGTTTGAAGTCGAGATTTCCAAACCTCAATATCTTTGGTACTTTTCCAGATAATTTTAATAGATTTAGTTGTGTGTTCTGTTTTTGATTCTTCTTCTGTGTACCAAATTCGCAAAAAATCGATAAATAATTTTATTGGTTGGCCTCGTTGTTTTTTAACTTCTAAACAAATTCGCATTAAAGGTTCTTGTAATTCATAAAAAGATTCTCTACCAATAGATTCTGAAGTTACATAACCTTTTTCCCGTAAATCTTTAAGTTGACTAGATGCAGTTTGATGGGTAATAAAACAGCGTTGAGCAATTTCTTTAACAGGTAAAGCATTGGATTTATCACATAATAATTCAATGATTTTTCTTTGTTGTGGTGATAACCATTGCATTCTAGCTTGATAATAAGGTGTTAATTCATCTAAGGTTTGCATTACAGGTTTAACTAATTCATCTAAGGAATTACGAGTTAAAAATTGAGAAAAGATGATATAAACTCGATGATTACCATTAGCTAAATTATGAATAGCTTTGATGCGATCTTTCCCTGTGGTCGATTGAATAAAAGATTCTAATTCTCTATCTTTTCGTAATTCGGCTATTTTAGTTAATAAACTTGTGGCTTCTTCTATGGTTAATTTTTCTAAATATTGAGGTGCAAAAAAACCATAAAAAGGTGAGTCTTTTTTACTTACTCCACTGAATAAACTTTGGCTAGTGGCAATAATAGTAATCAAGTTGTGATTTTGTAGATAAGCACGAAATTGTTTTTGTCCTATATCACCTAAACCTTTAAATATTTCATCTAAGTTTTCGGTGAGTAATAATAAGGTTTTATTACCAATAAATTCTTTAAGTATTTTTTCTCCCTGACGGGTAGCATCTTCAGGGGATAGTTCATATAAAAATTCTACTTGAGTTGGTAATTGAGTTTGATATTCTGCTGGATATTCTATGGCTAAAGCTTGAAATATTCTTAATAATAAATCTAGCCAAGAACTAACTCCCCATTCTTCTTCTTTTAACCAAGCAATTAATAATTTATCCTCTAAATCTGCTGTGGCTTTAAGGCGATGATAAACCAAGGCAATAATGTGAGTTTTTCCAATTCCTCTCATGCCAATTAATAAACGAAAGTGCTTATTTTTTGTTAAACTACTTTCTCGCACTGATTCAATTAAATCGAATGCCAATTTCTGTCTTTGTACAAAAATTTTTTCCAGGGTTTCTGATGACATTAGGCTGGGAGTAAAACTGGAAAGAAAGTTATTATTCATCATTTTTAATTGAGATATTTTTGAATTTGTTGTTAGTAGAAAAGTCATAGATAAGGTGGGCATTGCCCACCCTACTATAATCCTCTGGATAATTCCCAATAACTTTTGACTAGCTTATAACGGAAAGTATAGGTTTTATTTTCTTGAATTAAATAATAATCTTTTAGCAATAACTTTAAAATATCTTGCGTTATTTCTTTATCTTTAGTCTCCTCATCTAATGCTAATCTTTGCCACAGATCGTTAAAAGATAAAGGTGGTTCAACTGCCAATATATCTAAGATATAACATGATGTAAACCAATCGAACCTGTAAATATCATTCTCACCTTAGGATAAGTTTGACGGAGCGATCTTAATATATCTAACATTTCCATTGCGGATTCATTGCCAATATTATTGAGCATATAAGGCATTTCATCCCACAAAAAAATTACCTGATGCTCTTGATTTGTTACTAAATCTTCGATGGTTTTAGTTAATATTGTTTTCCAATGAGTTGCGGCAATTTTAGGAAATTTAAAACCCATAAATTCAGTTCCTTCTAGATTGCTCAGAAATTCTTTAACCTTAGAGACTTTAGCTTTTTTACTGAGATATTTTGCTACATTTTGCCAAACTAATTCTACAAATTCTATGGGCGATCGCACACCTTCTAAATCTTGATAAATTGTAAGCCGATCATTGTTTGCTTCTGCTTGCATTTTCTTAATAATAGTGGTTTTTCCCATGCGTCTTTCTGCACTGAGAATTAAACTTTGTGGCTCTAGTCTTGACCATATTTCTGCAATTAGCTGATCTCTACCAATAACAGCGTCAGGTGCAATGATTCCCCCCGGATTAGCTTTCATAATATTTTTTATGTACGTTAATTTTATTGTACTTTATTTTTTTTGTACGTCAAGTACATCGTACAAAAAACTGAGAGATAAATAAGGTGACATATTGATGTCATATTAATCGTTCACAATAAAAATATAATTTCCTTTCCAGATAAGTTCTAATGAAAAACTACGAATTAGAAACTAACAACCACCATAAAAAGTCTGAATTGAATATCATTATCTCTAAACCTTTAGTGCAAAAAGAAAATAGAGAAAATTTGGAAATTATCAATAATCAACATCATCAAATTAGTAATGAGAGTAATACTCCTCTTGACGCAAATGAGTTTTTGCCGACTGTTAGTTTAAGGCGATATTATTGTAACTCTAGATAATTCTCAGCTACAAAGCCAACAAATTCAACTTCAAAATACTATTCAACAAGCAAAATTACAATTAATTCAAAAGTTTAAATAAAGAAAAAGAAGCCTTGATTCAACAACAGATTCAGATTAATCAATTAATAGAAGAATCTAGGGTTTCATTGCAACAACTAGAAAAAGACATGGAAAAAACTAAAATTATTGCCACTGCTGAGGGAATTATCGTCACAATGAATTTAAGAAATTCAGGGCAAACAGTGAAATTAGGAGAAGAAATTGCCCAAATTGTCCCTAGTAATTCACCTTTAGAGATTAAAGCTCAAATTTCCCCCCAAGATATTCCTATGAGTTTGTTTAGAGATTATTTTGTCTCATTTTTTTAAGCAAATACAGGTTTTTTTGGTGTCAAGCCTTAATTAATCTATAATTATGCTCTATAGATAAATTTTGTCTCAAAGACTAGATCAAAAGGGGTCATTAACAAGTAAATTAGTCTTGATTACTTAACTTTGAGTCTGCTGCTTGCTAAGTCTGACAGAGATTGAGTAATTGCTATATGCGATTAAGATAAATGTTTTGAGGAGAATCATGATCAAACGATTAATTTGGGGATTTGTAGCCACCTTATTTTTTGTATTTCAATTCAATATTGCTAGTGCCTCTGCGGTAGAATTATCTGCTGATGATAGAACTGTTGCTCTTAATGACAGTGGTGATACTGTTGTTTTAAGTATAGAAGAATATCAAAAAGGACAAAAAATATTTACCAATACTTGTTCCTATTGCCACAACTCTGGCAGAACTAAAACTAACCCTAATGTTACCTTAAGTGCTGAAGATTTAGCTTTAGCTGAACCAGCACGGGATAATATTACAGGTATTGTTGAGTTTTTAAAAGAGCCTAACAGTTTTGATGGTGAGGTTGATATTTCCGATTTACATCCCAATACCAAACGCCTTGACTTATTTGCTGGCATGAGAAACTATACCGATGACGACTTAAAAGCCGTTGCTGGTTACATTCTTGTTCAACCTAAAGTTCGTGGTATTGGCTGGGGTGCTGGAAAGGTTTATAATTAACCTATACCTAAGTTATGACTGGCTTCAAGATAGAATTTTAAAGAATAGTTTTCTGAGGGAAAAGATGAAAATCACAAAAAAATTTGCTGTATTAGTTGCTTCATTTTTGTTAATAGTTTCTAGCTTTTTGTTCTCTGCTAACCCTGCTAGTGCAGAAACCTATACAGTAAAAATGGGTGCTGATAGCGGTACATTACAATTTGAACCTAGCACTTTAACTGTTAAAGCAGGCGATACTGTTAAATGGGTTAATAATAAATTGTCTCCCCATAACGTGGTTTTTGATGGTTCTAAGGAATTATCTCACGAAAAGCTAGTATTTAGCCCCGGAGAATCCTACGAATCCACTTTTAATGAGCCAGGTACTTACGATTATTATTGTCAACCTCATCGTGGTGCTGGCATGGTTGGTAAAATTGTAGTTGAATAACTCTAAATTCTAGCCTCCTAATTTTGTCATAGTTTGAATTTACAATCCTCCGATTATTCGGGGGATTGTTATTTGTTAAAAGCCTAACCACTTATGAATTTTAATCATTATCGTCGAATTTATCTTAATGATACTGATGCTGCTGGGGTAATTTATTTTAGTAATTTATTAAAAATATGTCATCAATGTTATGAAGAATCATTATTAGATTTTGGCATAAATTTGAGTGATTTAGTTAAACAATCTTCACTAGCAATTCCGATAGTTCATAGTGAAAGTGACTTTTTTAAACCGATATTTTGGGGCGATAAAATATTAATTAAACTACAAACTACACAAATTAATGATAGTGAATTTGAAATTGATTATCTAATTCAGCGAGCTTCAGAAATCCAATTAGCTCAAGCAAAAACTCGTCATGTTGCTATTAATATTAATACTAGAAAAAGAACAAAATTGCCAGTTAATATAATTAATTGGTTGAGAAAATATATCAATTCCTAAACTTATAAAAAAAATCTTAATTTGTTACTTTCGATACATCAAAAAATAGTCACTATAGGCCAAATTACAAGAAGAGGAAAGTATAACTTAAATAAAGGCGATCGCAATGGTTATGATGACTAGTCGAGAACTGTTTCCAGTAATTTATTCAACCCTTGGTAAAGAGGCTCTAATTGTCATGATTTCCAGACAATATGACCTTGATATAATAACTAATTGTTTTTTGTGGCATAGAGGTTTAAGTGATGTTTATTTAATCGAAACAAGAACTAATAAATACATTTTCAGGATTTCTCATTTTCACTGGCGCACTAAAGAAGACATTGATTTTGAATTAGAATTACTCGATTTTTTACATCAAAATAAACTACCAGTAGCTTATCCATTACGAACTAAAAATGGTAATTTATCCATAGAAATTAATGCTCCAGAAGGTAGTCGTTATGCAGCATTATTTATTTATGCTCCCGGAGAAATACCTTTAGGAGATTTTAATGAAGCTCAAAGTCAAAAACTAGGAGAAATACTAGCAAAAGTTCATCAAATAGGTTTAAATTTTCAAACAAAAGCTCAACGTAACCCTTTAACACTGGATTATTTATTAGATGATTCCTTACAAATCATTTCTCCTTTTTTAGAACAAGAATATTCGGATTTTAAATACTTGAAAGAAAATATAATTAATATTAAAAATAAACTGAAAAACTTACCCCAAGAATCTCCTTTTTGGACTATTTGTTGGGGCGATCCTCATAGTGGAAATACTCACTTTACCATAGATAAACAACTTACTTTATTCGATTTCGATCAATGTGGATACGGTTGGCGTATTTTTGATATAGCTAAATTTTTACAAAAGGGCATAAGTACAGGAATGCACAGAAAAGTTAGGGACGCATTTATGTACGGTTATCAAACTATTTCAACCCTTACTTCACAGGAAATACAATCATTACAACCTTTAACTCAAACTGCTCATATTTGGATGTGGGGAATTAGTATAAATAACGCCATGATTCATAATTGGTGTATTTTAGATCACAGCTATTTTAATAAGCGTTTGCAACAGTTAAAAATGCTTAGTTGTCACGATTGGCAAATTTTTTAAAAGTCAATTATTCGATCTATTTTCTAAATTATTTATAATCAATTCGCAACAATAACACCCCTTGTATTAGAATTATGTAAAGAAACTTTAAGATTTTAATGGGACAGAATGAGGGTAGCTATCGTTGGTGCAGGATTAGCAGGAATGACAACGGCTGTAGATTTAGTTGATGCTGGTTGTCAAGTAGAAATTTTTGAATCTCGACCATTTGTAGGCGGAAAAGTCGGCAGTTGGATAGACGGAGACGGTAATCATATTGAAATGGGGTTGCACGTTTTTTTTGGCTGCTACTATAACCTATTTGAATTAATGAGAAAAGTAGGTGGAATAGACAACTTTCGTCTCAAAGAACATACCCATACCTTTATCAACGAAGGCGGAAAAGTCGGCGAACTAGATTTTCGTTTCATTACTGGTGCGCCTTTTCACGGTTTAAAAGCATTTTTTACCACTTCCCAACTCTCTGCTGCTGATAAATTATTTAACTCTTTAGCTTTAGGTACAAGTCCCATTGTACGCGGCTTAATTGACTTTGAAGGTGCAATGAAAACCATTCGAGGTTTAGACTCAATTAGTTTTGCTGATTGGTTTAGGAAACATGGCGGTAATAATAACAGTTTAAAACGGATGTGGAATCCCATCGCCTACGCTTTAGGATTTATCGACACAGAAAATATCTCCGCCCGTTGTATGTTAACCATTTTCCAATTTTTTGCTTCTAAAACCGAAGCCAGTATTTTAAGAATGTTGGAAGGATCACCATTAGAATATCTCCATAAACCCATAGTTGACTACCTCGAAGCAAAAGGTGCAAAAATTCATACTCGTCGTCAAGTTAGGGAAATTTTATTTAACGAAGAATCAGAAAAAATCACTGGTATAGCTGTAGCCAATGGAGATACTCAAGAAAATATTACTGCTGATGCTTATGTTTTCGCCCTTGATATACCCGGTATTCATCGCTTAATCCCAGACAAATGGCGTAAATGGCCAGAATTTGACAATATCTTTAAGTTAGAAGCAGTACCTGTGGCTACAGTACAATTAAGGTTTGACGGTTGGGTAACAGAATTACAAGACGAAAATAAACGCAAACAATTAGAAAGAGCAGAAGGTATAGATAATTTGTTATATACCGCCGATGCCGACTTTTCTTGTTTTGCTGATTTAGCGTTAACCAGTCCGGCAGATTATTATAGACAAGGACAAGGCTCTTTATTGCAATTAGTATTAACACCGGGCGATCCTTTTATTAAGCAGAAAAACGAGGATATAGCTAACCATGTTTTAAAACAAGTTCATAAATTGTTTCCTTCGAGTCGAGACTTAAATATGACTTGGTGTAGCGTAGTTAAACTCGCTCAATCTTTATATCGAGAAGCTCCCGGCATGGATATTTATCGCCCTTCTCAACAAACTCCCATTAGTAATTGTTTCCTCGCAGGTAGTTACACTCAACAGGATTATATTGATAGTATGGAAGGAGCAACTATTTCTGGGCATCAGGCAGCTCAAGCAATTTTAAACAATCAAGAATTAATTGCCAAAAATCAATCATTAACCATGACAAAATAAGGATTAGTTCGTGGTTAATAGTGAATAGGTAAAAGCTAATTGCTAATTGCTAACAAATCATAAATAACAAATAATAAAATATGTCTAATTGGTTAGAACATAGCGTACAAGTTGAAGTAGATGCACCCATTGAGCTAGTCTGGAGTTTATGGTCAGATTTAGAACAAATGCCTCGCTGGATGAAATGGATTGATTCAGTACATATTTCCGAAGATAATCCCGATTTATCTAAATGGAAACTAGCAAGTGGCAATTTTACATTTACTTGGATGTCTCGCATTACTAAGCTCATACCTCATCAGATTATACAATGGGAGTCAGTGGATGGCTTGCCTAATCGTGGAGCAGTGAGATTCTACGATCGCCATGAATATAGTATTGTGAGGTTATCTATTGCTTATTCTATTCCGGGTATTATTGGGCAAATTATGGATAATTTGTTTTTAGGAAAAATAGTTGAGTCAACTATTCAAGCTGATTTAGAAAGATTTAAAGAATATACTAAAAATATTGTTGTGCAATCTGATATGGAAGGTTTAGGATTTTAAAAATTTAATTTTACCAAAGTTTCTTATTATAATTAAGTATTAAGTACCTAGGCAAAATTAATTACTGATGTTACGCACTCTTGGTCTGAAACCCTTGAGATTTGGTTCTAAACCAGTTGCTGAAACTCTTGAAATCTCGTTAAGCTGCGTAACATCAGTTAATTAGACAAAAATCTGAAGGTGGGCAATCCCCACCCCACTACTCGTCTAAAATTCTTATTCAGAAAATATTATGGGGATTGCCCACCCTACAATTAATTTTGTGTATGTACTTAGATTAACTAATAATTAATTTTATTGAGATATTTATCTATCTCATTATTTTAGGAAAATGGTGTAATTTTCAAAAACTTTATCTAATTTTTGATTTTTTGTTTTTAAATAATTGAAAGAAAAGATTTTTAATAATAGAACCTTTATTTTATAATTTTAAGGGAGTAAAAGTTGGTGAATTTTTACCTTTTCTAATAGAATACAGATAATGGCTTTAAAAATTAATCAAATTGAAAAAAAATTTCGAGATTTACTAGCAGAAAGAGGAGTAAGAATGTACTACACAGAATCAATGGGGTTTCTGGATTGCTCATAATCCTAACCCTCAAGTTGTTTGGTCTGTATTTAAGGAATTAGCCAAGCTTAAAGTCAAAGTTGGTACTCCTATGGATGATGATCTTTTATTTCAATGGGGTGTAGGTGAAGAATTAATTACAGAAGATAAATTTTTCTATTTGGATTTTACATGGCAGTTTTCAATTCACCATAAAAATGATAATTACGATCGCATGGAGCAACTTAACTGTACGCTGAAATATCATCTAAATAGCAAAGTTGATATACCTCTTGGTAATTTCTGGTCATACGAAAAAGTTGAGTTAACCAAACAATTTAATCTTGGTATGAATAAATATCAACCATTCATAATAGAAATATGTCAAGGACAAGTTTAAATTTATTAGTAGGGTGGGCAATGCCCACCTAATTAAAATTAAACTGTAGCCATTACAGAAGCTTCCTTAGCCGCCATTGATAAAATTAAATCAATCATGCGTTGAGAATAGCCCCACTCATTGTCATACCAAGAAACTATCTTAAAGAAATTGCTATTTAACTCAATACCTGCACCTGCATCAAAAATACTAGAATGAGGATCGGTAGTAAAGTCAGTGGAAACTACAGCATCTTCAGTATAGCCGAGTACACCCTTAAGCTCGCCTTCAGAAGCAGCCTTCATTGCCGCACAAATTTCCTTATAACTGGTGGATTTTTCAGTACGGAAAGTCAAGTCAACGACAGAAACATCAGGAGTAGGCACTCTAAAAGCCATTCCTGTTAACTTACCCTTTAATTCAGGTAAAACTAAAGTAACTGCTTTTGCTGCCCCCGTAGAAGCCGGAATAATATTTTGAGCCGCACTTCTACCACCTCGAAAATCCTTTTTACTCGGCCCATCAACGGTGGGTTGAGTGGCTGTCATAGCGTGGACAGTAGTCATTAAACCTTCTGCTAGACCAAAGTTATCGTTAATTACCTTAGCGATAGGTGCGAGACAATTAGTAGTACAACTAGCATTAGAAACAATAGTATGGATTTTTGGATCGTAACTATCGTGGTTAACACCAACTAACAAAGTAGCTACCTTTTCAGGATCTTTAGTAGGTGCAGAAATAACCACCCGTTTTGCTCCTGCGGTTATGTGTTTAGAAGCCGTTTCATGGGTAGTAAACAAACCCGTTGCTTCCACTACATATTCTGCGCCCCATTTACCCCAAGGTAATTCTTCAGGATTTCTCATGGAGACACAGGGAATTAATTTACCATTAACTACAATTCCTTCCTCCGTTGCTTCCACTGTACCTTGAAAACGTCCGTGAGTTGAATCATATTTCAATAAATAGGCAATCGCATCTGAACCGACTAAATCATTAATACCAACAAATTCAATGTTAGGGTTGCTGATGCCCGCCCTAAAAACCAAACGACCAATACGTCCAAAACCGTTAATACCTACTTTAATAGTTGTCATATTTACTCCTTCAGTCTTGACAACTGGAATATATTTTTTCATGTTATGTGGGATTTTTCTAATAGGTTGATAAATACATAAAAATTTTATAGTTTGTTATGGGTGGTTCTTAGTTTTGTAAAATTATATACAATCACCAAGGTTAGATAAAATCTTAAACTGGAGATATAGTGCAAACTAACCCTAAAGGAGAAATATTTGTGGAAAATAGATACAACGCAACGGAAATAGAGTCTAAATGGCAAACGAAATGGACAGAAACGGGAGTAGATAAGACTTCTGAAGATAAAAATAAGCCAAAATTTTATGCTTTATCTATGTTTCCCTATCCTTCAGGTAAACTACACATGGGTCATGTACGCAACTATGTAATTACCGATGTTATCGCCCGTTTAAAAAGAATGCAAGGATACCGAGTTTTACATCCGATGGGTTGGGATGCTTTTGGACTTCCTGCCGAAAATGCCGCCATTGACAGAGGTATTCCCCCCGCTAAGTGGACTTACGAAAATATTGCCCAAATGAGGGATCAATTAAAACAATTAGGGTTATCTTTAGATTGGACTCGGGAAGTAACCACCTGCTCACCAGATTACTATAAATGGACTCAATGGTTATTTTTACAGTTTTATGAAGCAGGATTAGCTTATCAAAAAGAAGCGGCAGTAAATTGGGATCCTGTTGACCAAACAGTCTTGGCTAACGAGCAAGTTGATAGCGAAGGCTATTCCTGGCGCTCTGGGGCAAAAGTAGAGCGAAAATTGTTGCGTCAGTGGTTTTTGAAGATTACCGATTATGCCGAACAACTTTTAGTTGATTTAGATAAATTAACAGGATGGCCAGAAAGAGTAAAATTAATGCAAGCTAACTGGATTGGTAAATCCACAGGTGCTTATTTAGAATTTCCCATTGTCGGTATGGCTGAAAAAATCGGGGTATTTACCACTCGTCCCGATACCGTTTATGGTGTAACCTATGTGGTACTCGCTCCAGAGCATCCTTTAACCGAAAAAGTTACGACTCCAGAGAATAAAGCAGCAGTATCCGCCTTTATTAAGGAAGTGGCTTCGGAAAGCGAATTAGAAAGAACAGCAGAAGATAAACCAAAACGGGGTATGGCTACTGGGGGAAAAGCTATTAATCCTTTTAACGGTGAAGAAATACCCATTTTAATCGCTGATTATGTACTCTATGAATATGGTACAGGTGCAGTGATGGGTGTACCTGCCCACGATGTCAGGGATTTTAAATTTGCTAAAGAGAATAATTTACCCATTAAAGTCGTTATTTTGCCAGATGATGCGGATAATGCCGATATTTGTTTATTAGAAGCCTATACCGAAGTTGGTACAATGGTTAATTCTAAAGGCTTTGATGGCATGAACTCCAATAAAGGAAAAGAGGCTATCATCAACTATGCAGAAAACTGCGGTTACGGTAAAGCTAGAATACAATATCGCCTGAGAGATTGGTTAATTTCTCGCCAACGTTATTGGGGTTGTCCAATTCCTGTGATTCATTGTCCTAGTTGTGGTACAGTACCCGTACCAACTCAAGATTTACCTGTAAAATTACCTGAGAATGTGGCATTTACAGGCAGAGGTGTGTCTTCTTTAGCACAATTGCAAGATTGGAACAAAGTACCTTGTCCAAATTGTGGCGAATCTGCTTCAAGGGAAACCGATACTATGGATACATTCATTGACTCATCTTGGTATTTTTTACGTTATACCGATGCCCAAAATTCAGAGCAACCTTTTGCTCCCGATAAAGTTAATGACTGGATGGGAGTAGATCAATACGTCGGGGGAATCGAACACGCCATTTTACACTTACTTTATTCTCGTTTCTTTACAAAAGTTTTGCGAGATAGAGGTTTAGTTAATTGTGATGAGCCTTTTCAACGTCTTTTAACTCAGGGAATGGTACAAGGATTAACCTATATGAATCCTAACAAGAGCGGTAAGGATAAATGGATTTTTTCTGCAATAGTCAATCCGTCTAATCCCATCGATCCAGATACGGGTGAAAAATTAGAATTATGCTATGCTACCATGTCTAAATCAAAGGGCAACGGTGTAGCACCTGAAGATGTTATTGCCAAATACGGTGTAGATACGGCGAGAATGTTTATTTTATTTAAAGCACCTCCAGAGAAAGATTTGGAATGGGATGATGCGGATGTAGAAGGACAATTTCGCTTTTTAAATCGAGTATGGTTATTAATTAATGATTATCTTCAATCCCCCCCAACTCACCTTAATAAAGGGGGAGCTTTATCAAAAGAAGAAAAAGATTTAAGAAGGGCAATTCATATTGCAATTAAAGAAGTTTCTGAAGATTTAGAAGGAGATTATCAATTTAATACCGCAGTTTCTGAATTAATGAAATTAAGTAATGCACTTAAGGATGCGAAGTGTAAAAATTCCCCTGTTTATAAAGAAGGAATCGAAACTTTAATAACTCTTTTATCTCCTTTTGCCCCCCATTTAGCCGAAGAATTATGGCAAAAATTAGGTTATTCTGAATCAGTACATCAACATAATTGGCCTCAAGTAGATAAAGAAGCTTTAGTAGTAGATGAAATTACTTTAGTAATTCAAATTATGGGTAAAACCAGAGGCACTATTGAAGTACCGGCAAGTGCAACTAAAGAGGAGTTAGAAAACTATGCTAAAAATTCAGAACCAGGACAACGATATTTACAAGGAAAAGAGATTAAAAAAGTAATTGTTGTACCGGGTAAATTAGTTAATTTTGTGGTTACTAAATAATCCTGTAGGGTGGGCAAATTATTAATCATATTGTTATTTAATTAAATCTCAATATTTTGCTCACCTTATTATGATATTAAAAAATCTAAGTTATTGAAGTTGAGTAAATCCATCTGTAGCATTTTTAATTGTTTTTATTCTTACTATTATTCTGCTCAACCCAGCCATGATTAAAAATCAATTCATAAATAGGATTATTGATTCTCAGAAAACCCTTTTCCTTAACCACTAACCCAGATAATATTAATTCCCTTGCTTCTAGACTATCGGTTGCTATATCTGCTTCTTGATTTAAAAGTTGTCGGTAAATTTCTAGTAGCCGAGCAGATTGTTGACTTTTGAGAATGCGATCGCAGATAGTTCGCAAATGTTCTGGCTCATCTTGAGATTGCCAATTATTTATGATATTTGTCCGCACTAAATTCTCAATCCAGAAGGCTTCACCGTTAGCAGGAATTATAGAAGAAGAATTACGGATCAGCTTACAGAGCTTTTGAGTAAGAAAAGGCTGTCCATTTGTCCAAGCCAAAACTTCTTTAAGCACAGTTTGTGGATTGCTTACTTTCTCTGCTAATCCTTGTAGTAAAGGTTGGGCTTCGTGTTCCTTAAAGCCTTCTAGTTGAATAGGTTGACCAATATTAAAAGGAGTTGTCTGGATGTTAGTAATTAAATCTGAAGGAGTAGCAACACCAAATAGAGCAAAGGTTAAACGCTGATATTCTCGATTAAGACTGCGCTGATTATAACAAAAGCGAATTAGAGCAAAAAAGTCATTAACTGAAAAATTTAAACCTAAAACACTATCAATTTCATCAATAAAAATCACAATTTGTTTTGAAGGAATGCCATCTTCTACTCCAACTTCAACCAAAAGGACTTCTTCAATAAATTGACTCAATCGCTGAACCGGAGAAATATCTTCTCGCTCTTGCCACCAAGTTTTTAAGTTAAATTTTTTCCCCAAACCGAAACGTCGCCCTAGCTCAAATGCAAATCCTTTATACCACTGATTAGGGGTAACATCTTCACTGCCAATACGAGTCATGTCAATGGGCGCACAACAAACGCCCTCGTGCTGAAGATGGTTAATCATGCGTACCATCAGGCTCGACTTGCCCATTTGCCGAGGATTGAGAACATAGCAAAACTCCCCACGCTTCAAGGCTTTGTAGAGATAACGATCTGCGGAGCGCACTACATAAGTGGGGGCATCCATGGGTAAACTTCCCCCAACTTGATAGTCAAAGGTAGTAGATTCTTCGGTACTCCTGAGTAGTTCGTTTTCAAAAAGTAATTCGGCTTGGGTAGCTTTGAGAATTTCTAGGGTTTGTGAGAGTTCTTCGGTACGCTCAGTGACTTTTTGTTCTAGGGTGCTGCTGTACTCAGCTAATTCATCTTTGGCTTGTCGTAGGGCAATATTATTGACGGCTAGTTCTTGGGTAAACTGAATCCGCTCGGCTTCGGCTTGTTTGCGTTGTGTTATGTCAGTAAAAGCAGCTATGGCATAGACAATTTGATTTTTTTCATCAAAAACTGGAGTAGCTGATACTTCTAAAGGAATTATCTTGTCAGCTTGATGAATCTCAAGATCGTCAATAGTGGTGCTTTGACCGTTTAAGGCTTTTATCAGAGGCTGTTGTTCGGTAGGATATAATTGTTGTGTTCCTGCTAAATAAGCTTGATAAATCTCTGTCAATTGCTCTGCTCTGGTTTCAGTTACAATTCCTTTGCCAAGTATCTGTTGAGCAGTTTGATTAGCGTAGTAGGGTTGACCATTCGCATTAATGACAAATACCCCCACTGGCATGGCTTCTAAAAATTGAGTTAACCTTCTTTCATTTTCATGTAAGGCTACATATAATTGGGCATTTTGCAGAGAAATAGCTGCCTGAGAGGATAAAAGTTTAAGGACTTCTAAACGATCAGAAGTAAAAGCCCCGATGCTGAGATTATTTTCTAAATAAAGCAGACCAATAAATTTACCTTGATGGATGATGGGAGTACATAAGATAGACTTAAGTTGGTTTTGGATAATATAAGGATCTGTGGTAAACATTCCCTGGGTAGTTGCATCGCTTAAAACTACATCCTCTCTGGTTCTCTCTACATAATTAATTATAGATAGAGGCAACTGTTGGCTGATTTTGACTGGAATTGACTGACAAACTATTACTCGATTTTCTTCCACAGTACCTTGGGCTTCAATAACTAACTGACCTTCTTTTTCCAAGATGAGAAAACCAGTTTGAGCCCCTGCATTCTCAATCATGATTTTTATCAATTTTTCCAACAGTTTTTCCAGTACAATTTCCCCAGAAATAGTTTGCGAAGCTTTAGTGACTGTGATGATATCTAGTGCTTGGGGATTTGTACCACCAGTAGATTCAATTGTCTTCATGCTTGGGACTTCTTTTGGGTTAGTTATACCCATTAGAAATTGGGGATATTCTGATTCTAAAGCTTGAACTTTAACTTTTGCACCCCAGCGACTATAACAATGATAGGCATTTCTCAAGTATATTCGTCCTATTTCTTCTCTACCCAGAGAAAGATAAAATTCTGCTGCACGTTCGTAAGCAATGGCTTCTTCATGGATAAATTCAGATTTTTTAGCACCTTGAATTGCTTTTTCATAAAATTCTTCTGCTTGCCAATTTTGTCCTAATACTCTGGCTTTTTCAGCTTCTACTAAGTCATATTTATTTTGATAGTTTGTTGGGGCATGGCTTACCCATTTTTTCATTTGTTTCTGATTACGGGATACTTTTTGTAAGAATTGTTTTGTTTTCTTGGTGTTATTATTGTTAGCAATAGCTAAAAGAGTAAGAGATTCATAAAAATTATGCTGAGAAATTAAGAAAGTAGTACCTCCAAAAGCTTTATTTTTTTCACATAAATCACTATACTTAATAGCTTTAAAATAAGATTTCAATAGATACCACTGAACATGGTAAAAAAATGTAGCAAAAAAGACAAAAATATATGATTCATTCTTTATGTAATAACTTATTTTATCATCTTGTTTTTGGCAAATATCATTATTAGAAATGCTTTTATTAGAATCTATATCTATTAAACTTAAACAAAAATTTCCACAAAATTCCAAAAAATCTTCACCATATTTATCATTATATTTTGAAAATAAATTTAGATATTTATCAACTTCTATTTTAATAATTTCTAAATTTTCTCTAGCAAACAATAGTAAGTGACAGCAATAGTTTGAAGCACAATAGCTACTAAATACTATCTCTCCAGATTCAATCCCAGTTTGAATTACATCAGCTAAGGATTCTAGTTTGTTCTTAGCATTATCTTTCCAATGTTTAATAAAACCATAAAATGTATGCAGGACTATGGGTTTAAATTGTGAAACATAAAATTTATCTAATAGTTTTAGAGATAATTGACCAAACTTATAGCCTAAGTTAATATCCTCAACTATCTCAACTAAGTAACAGCCATAATAAACATATGCTATAGAAGCTAACGCAGAGTTTCCATATTTAAGATGAATATAAAATAAATTAAGAATTACCAAATGATAGAGATTTCGATTTGTTGAATAAGTAGGAGAAATAAGAGTGGACAAGATTTTTATAATTGCAAGTTGATCGGTATCTTTTATTTCTGGTAAATTTATTAAATTTTCAAATTCTTTTTGTCTTAAAAGTAATTTTATTTGAAGTTCTTTAACTAAAATATTGAATTTGTTTTGTTTTTTAGGCAAGAATAATCCTAACATTCGTAGAATTTCTAGTCCATCATTTATCGCTAAATCTAATTGAAGTTGCGATCTATAAAATAGAATATTTAGTTCATATACTTTGACTTTATCTAAGCTATTTTTTGCATTTTTAATAACAAGATTAGTTAGTTTTTTTGCTTGTTCCAATCGTCCAATAAAATAAAAAACTTCTAAGGTTTCTAAATGAAGCTCTAGACTTAATTGATAGCAACTTTTCCAGCTATTTATAGGTAATAGCTCTAATCCTAGTTCTAAGTATTTAAGAGCTGATTGATAAGCATTTGATGCTTTTGCTTTTTTCCCTGCTTGAAGATTTAATTTAGCTAACTCATCCTTTTCTAATCGTTCATTAATGAAGGAAGAACCTTCATTGAGGTGATTAACAATATCAAAAATCTTATTCTTTAACTCATCCTCTTTAATATTTTTCAGGAGTAAACGACCTATTTGTAAATGAACCTGCTTTTTTTCTGCTTTGGGAATTAAAGAATAAGCAGCTTGTTGTACACGGTCATGTAAAAATTTGTAGGGAATATAGGTCGAATACTCAGAAGAGATTTCGTCTTTTTTGTTTGATAATTCTTCTAGTTTCCAAAGTAGAGGAATTTTATAGTTATTATCTAAAGGAATTATCAAGCCTTCATCTAGTGCTGACTGTAATTCTTTAGCTGTGACTATGGGAGATTTATTATTGACGATATAAAGAATTTCTAAATTAAAATAATTCCCAATACAAGACGCTAATTTGAGAACCTGTTGAGTTTTTTGATCTAGCTTTTCAATTTTTCTAACCATCAAATCAACTACATTATCAGTGATAGTCACGCTTTCAATTTGCTCTATATCCCATTGCCAATAACCTTGTTGATTGTCTTCTAGATTAAATCGTAATAAATTTTCTTGGTATAAAGAATAGAGGAGTTGGGTGAGGAAAAAAGGATTACCACCGGTTTTTTTTGCAACTAATTCAGCCAAAGGTTTTGAAAATTCTGGCTCGCAACTGAGGCTATCAGAAATTAAGTGATTAATTTGGTTAATTTGTAAGGGGTAAAGAGTAATCTCATTGACTGCTACTTTGGCTTGACTAATTTTGTTTAAGGTGTTTATTAGAGGATGAGTAGGACTAACTTCATTATCTCGATATGCCCCTATCATGAGAAAATATTGTTTGTCGGGATCTAAAATTAATTGCTCAATTAATTTCAGAGAGGGTAAATCTGCCCATTGTAAATCATCAATAAAGATAACTAAGGAATGTTCTTTTTGACAAAAAACACCCAGAAATCTTTTGAAAAATAAATTAAATCGATTTTCACTTTCAGTTCTCCCTAGCTGTTCAACTGGTGGCTGTTGCCCGATAATTTTTTCGAGTTCAGGAATCACATCGATAATAATTTGAGCATTATTTGCGATCGCTTCTAAAATTTTATTTTTCCAAGTCTGTAGGATTATTTCTGGTTCACTTAGCAGTTGAAGGATTAAGTATTGAAAAGCCTGAGATATAGCCGAATAAGGAATATTTCGTTGTAATTGATCAAATTTTCCCCTAATAAACTTTCCCTGTTGCAGTGTAATGGATTGGTAAATTTCGTTAACTAAAGCTGATTTGCCAATACCTGAATAACCTGAAATGAGAATCATTTCAGTTGCCCCTTGGCTAACTTTTTCAAATGCTGTTAAAAGTTGAGCGACTTCCTCCTCTCGACCATAGAGTTTTTGGGGAATATGAAGTTTCTCAGCAATATCCTGACGAGCTAAAGTAAACTGAGAAATTTGTCCTAAAGTTTTTAATTGATGAAGACAGGTTTCTAAATCAGCTTTAATTCCCCAAGCAGTTTTGTATCTTTTTTCTGGGTTTTTTGCTAATAATTTTTTGATAATATTAGAGACACTTAAGGGAATATCAGAAATAATTTCATGAACGGCTAATGGTTCTTGTGCGATATGACAATGAACTAATTCCATTAAATTAGTGGTTTCAAAAGGAAGTTTACTGGTTAAAAGTTCATAGAAAGTTACGCCAAGGGAATAAAAATCACTGCGATAATCTACTCCTCGGTTCATTCTACCTGTTTGTTCAGGGGCAATATAAGCTAAAGTTCCTTCTAATTGATTAGGAGGACAAGCTATTGAGAATTCTTGAGCTAAACGAGTAGAAATCCCAAAGTCAATGATTTTGAGTTGTTCGGTTTGATGATTATAGACAATGTTAGAGGGGTTAATGTCTTTATGAATAATGTTAGCCCTATGAATTTCTGCTAAACTCTCAGTTATCTTAATGGCAATAGTCAGAAATTCTTCTAAGCTAAATTTACCTTGAGATAGTAATAATTTTAAAGATTGACCCCCAAAATCTTCTAAAAGCATGACTAAACTATTTTCATATCGTTGTAAGTCATAAGCTTTAACAATACTCTCTATATTTAAAGAACGAGTAATTTCATATTCGTGTTTATAGCGAGTTAGTTCAGAAGCAGTAGGATAGTTTTTTTTGAGAATTTTAAGAATAATAGGTTGATTATTTCCTTTTAAAATAGCTCGATAAACTATTGAATTATCACTTTCGTAAATCTTATTAAGAATTTGGTAGTGAATATTAAAATTACTCATTTGTCCATACCATAGAAACGAACAGGATTATCCCAAAGGATTTTTCTTACGATTTCTGGGGAAAGTTGTTTATCGAGTGCTACAGCTTTCTTGACAACATTGGGATCGTGATCGAGATGAGGATAATCAGAACCAAAAATTAGACTATCTTCACCAATATAAGCGATCATTTCAGAAATATAGGGTTCAGAAGGTTCTATCTCAATAAAGCATTGGCGACGAAAATATTCAGAAGGTTTTATCTTTACGTTATCTTTAACCTCCCAGTAAAGTTCTTCATACTCCTTATCTAGTCGCCATAACCAATAGGGTAGCCAGCCACAGCCTGATTCTAGGAAACCCACCCTAAGTTTTGGATAGCGTTCTAAAACCCCTCCCTCAACCAATGCTAAAAATGCCATCATTTGCTCCATCGGATGGGCGCAAGCGTGCATTGAAAAATGGGTATCAAAGCGATTTGCCCCAGTAGTTGGCAGACGACAATGGGCAACAGTATGAATGCCAACTGCAATTCCTAGTTTTTCACACTCTGCCCAAAAAGGCTCATAGGCCGGGTTATTTAATAATCTGCCCTTAACTGGGTTAGGCAATAAACAGACACCGAGCCAGCCAAACTTGACTATCCGATTTAATTCTGGGACCATATCTTCAGGATTATGAAGATTTACAAGTCCTACTCCTCTAAGGATTTGCGGGTTATAGCTACAAAAATCTCGCAACCAATTATTGTAGGCTAAGACAAATTCCTGAGCTAATCGGGGAGTCATTTTATCAATTGCTAAAAGCCATAAACCATAACTGGGATAGATTAATGATTGATCGATTCCCATTTGCTTCATTGCTTTGACTTGAGATTCTGCATCAAAGTTATTGGCTAAGGATATTTTACTTTTAACTTGAGTAGAAATATTGTGGTAAATTTTCTCGCCTTTAATTGTTAGATCTTGCAAAGGAGCAAAGCTTTTAAATTCTGGATTTAGATACTGTTCCCAAATATTTATTGGCTCAATAGTATGAGCATCTGCATCAATAATTTGATATCCATTAAGCATATAAAAACCTTATCATTAGTTCTGAAATTTATAATATTACTCTTGAAAAGCTTGTAATATATATGTCAATCTTCAATATTAGACATCTCGTTAGATGGGTATTTAGGTCTTGATTTAAGCTATCACGCATTTAAGTACTGCGATCCGGGAGTAGTCGTAGGGGTGAACGGCCGTTCACCCGTACAGTAGGGGTAGATGGGTATTCTGCTCAAGATGAAATTAGCAAAATTCTAGAGATGTCTATTCTTAATTTTTTTATATCGCAGTATCACCAAGTAACGGGAATATAAGGATTAGGAGGAATTATTTGTTCGGGATTTTCATTGTTAACCCATTCCTCTAGCTCAGAATCTGACAAATTGAAATCGCTAGGTTTTGGAGGATATGCCAGTTTTAATTTTAAGGGGGTAGAATTATCTCTTGTGTCTTCAAGACTACCTAGAAAGCTATCCGTATCTAACTCAATGTCTATATTTCCTAAAATTTCTATCTCAATACCGTTATCTTTAAATAGTTGCAATATTTTTTGATCGTCTCCAGATAATAAGATTTTTCTGATTTCTTTTCCTTCTGGAAGCCAAGACTTTGCAAAAAGCTTGGAGATTTCTTTAGTCATTAGCTGTAATGTCTTAACCTTTTTCTCTTGGTCAACCGGAGCTAATCTGTCTCCTTTATCTCTTTGGTTTGATATATCAACGAATTCCTCGTATGATAGTTGTGACATAATTTCTCCTTAATTATGATCTGATGGCATTCATCCTACCTTATCTTTTGGGAATCTGCATCATTGAAAAAATGCTGATAAAATAAACTAAATTAGCTTACATCCACATGGGAAAAGAATTAAGTTGATTTTCCTTTAGGGACTGTGATAACCATCCCATTTGAACTGGTATTTCATACAGCCTTCCCGAACCAAGACGTTGCCACATATGACGCATCCCCGGAATAATTACTTTTATGACTCTTAATCCTATATCGGAACGAGTTTGATCGAGAACTAACATTTCCATATTTTTTCTTTCAACAATTTTTTGACAAAACTTTATATCATCTAACAAATCGTTACTAACAATTTGAGGATAGTCAGTAGCTATTTTAGCTGTTAGTTTTGGTTCGGGAATTAGATATGGTTGCTCGGCTAAAGTTGCCATTTTCCACCATTTGATAGCTAAAGGATCTGCATATTTAGGGTATTGAGTAGTACCATCAGCATTAGCTAATAAAACACTAGGTAGCATTTGATTTAATTCGGTTAAGGCTCGGCTTAGGGCAATCTTAGGATCGAAATGAGCGCCATAACCCAAAACAATATCTTCTACTTCGCGATCGCTTCTCCGACTAATGGCGGCAAAAACAGGAATATTGAGATCGCTGGTAAGATCTAATACCCAAAGTTCTCTACTTAATTCTTGATAATATTTCTTTAGACTACGAAAATAAGGATCATCAAAACTGTCTAAATCGACTTGGGGTTTTTGAAGGCGATTATACCACCATAAAGCCACAGCATCTCGCTCTACTAATTCCATAAACCCTTGCACAATAGCTTCTTCGATCGTATTACCCGCCGCACAACCATTGTAATCAGCCCAACAGTCGGGTTTATAAGAAGGTCGATAGCCATAATAGCAATAAGCCGTTGGTAAATACTTAAATTCTTGGTGAGTTAGAGACCAAACAGGAGTCCAGTTAATTTCTCTTTCTTCATCAAAGGGTTCTGGAATTTTTTGAAACCAGCCTTGACACTCAAGATTCCATCGCTCTCTATTCTGGTATTGCTGTTGACTGAAATTCATGCAGGCATTGGGGTGAATTACTTTGTCCCCCATTTGTTGATAACTGTTTTTTTCTCTGATTTCATCCCCGTGAAACATCCCAGAATATCGTTCAATTGCTTCACAAAAACCACTGGCCATAGCTTGAAAGTCAGTCCTTCCTTTTCCTGCACTTATACCAGCTAAATTTTGCTGCAAACTTGCTAAATCGTCGAAAAGACCTTGAAAATGATGTTTGGCAATGCAGTTATGAATTAATTTATTCCCCGGAATTTTATTTAATTCTCTTACAACTCCAGTAATAGGGCTAATATGATGTTGATATTTACTAAGAGTTTCTTGGGGCGAACAGCAACGGTGTCCTCCATCTGTGATAAAGATTTTCTTACGATGTCCTAAAACAAAAGGTAGGGGGGTTTTACTTAACTCATTTAGCCTCTCTCCACAGCTAGAACATTGAGGACGCTTGACGAAGCTATGATTTTGAGTTTCCAAGGTGATGGTATCATGAGCAATTAAATAGTTTTCTAATTTGGTATTTTCTCCTTGGACAATCCACTTAAACACCTCTGTGGCTGCCATTGCCAATGCAGTTTGTACCGTAGATGCCAAATATCCTAAAGGAGGAGCTAAAGGATCGCAAATGTTTTTGTTTCTCTGAATAAATCCTTCAATCGGTCTATTATCTCGCAAACGTTTGGCTAAACATTCCCAACAACCATTGTTATGAGGATAAAATAAAGGACCAATCCAGACTATTGTCCCTAATGGTTTAACCAGCATCCAGGGAGATTGAGATTTTAAAGCTTTTTGATTAAACTTATCTAACTCAGGATTGAGATAGTCATCGATTAAAACTATTGTAAAATCCCCTTCGTCTGCTACTTGAATTTGTAGAGACTCAAGTATGGCAATGAAATCTTCAGCCGCCACAGAGCCTAATGCTTGTACTGCTATTTTAGTCGTTTCCAATCTCTGATGAGCTAAGGTGGGAAGGATTTTAAGATGGTGGCAGAAAATTTCTAACTGTGATGGGACAGAGGTATTCTGTTCGAGAATATAACCCTTTTGTTCCATTTGAAATAAAGCATATTGGGCTTTAACGCTCAGGTCAAGTAATTCTTGGAAGAATGTTGTAGCTTCTTGAAAAGATTGTCGATCTTGCAATAAGGACTTTTGAATAATATCAATAATTTCGTCAATATTGCGATCACCATCAATTAAAGCGGCCAAACTACAAGAAATACGATCGCTCAGGCATACTTTTTCTCTTTCAGACAAGAAAAATATTTTGTCTGGTTCTAACGTTTTAATTGAGTAAGATGGATTAAATTGTGGTTTATGAAGCATTATTTTAATTCTTTCTAAAAAATATTTGGGTGTTTTTAAAATGATAGAACTTACGCACTGTCATGAAAGAATAAGGGTTTGGTCTATCTAATTTGGCGGGAGCGAAGCGCTGCTGCAAGCAGATCGCCTTAACGCAATATCAAGCTTCCAGACGTTAAGTGCGTAAGTCCTAAATGAATCACCAATGACTAGTTTAGAAGGAATATAACCATTAAATAAAATCTTGCTCTCTCTTTTTTTTAAAATATTGTCGATATAACTCACAACTTGGACTTACTTTATCTCCTAATTGGTTAATTATCCCCATACTACTTAACTTGTAAGCCACAATAGAATCCAATTGTATAGGTTCAGGCGCACTTATAACAAGATTGAGGGCTTTAGCTAATTCTGGCTGTTCTTGCAGTATTACCCAATGCCTCTGCAAGTGATTATGATAAATTCCAGTGGCTGTAGCAGCAGTTTGCAACAGTTGTGCTAGGGTTATTTCCCCACGACTGAGATGATAGATGGCGATATGTACCAAGGCGGGATGTCCCCAAACTAAATCCATTAGTTGTTGAGCTTCTTTACCATCTGACCAATTGAGTTCGTACTTTTGGGCTAACTGCTGCACTTCTTCGAGATTGAAATAGTTTAATTGAATTGGCAACCCTACATTGAAAGGCGAGTGGTTAAGTTGAAGGGGAACATAAATTTCTGTGGAGTGAACCACAATGAGGCGGAACTTTTGCCAGATAGGTAAGGTTTTGGCTTCTTCGTACCAAGAGCGTAGTAGAGGTAAAAAATCCTTGGCAACTTGAGGATGCTCGAAAATATGATTCAGTTCATCTAAAGCCAAGACAAAGGGAGTGTCAATTTGCTCTAGGAGATATTCTTGAAAGTATGAGGTGCAGCTAATTTTGCTCCCTAAATCTTCATCCCAATATTCGTCTAGTCTTGGTTTAATTTGAAGTTGGTGGGCGATGTTGGCACAAAGACAGCGCAAAAATTGATTCAAATCGCTCAAGATTGATTGGTCAACTTGCTCTAGATTCAGGCTGACGGTGCAATAGCCCAGAGATTTGGCATAGTCGAGAATTCTCAGCAACAGAGAAGTTTTACCCATTTCCCTCGGAGCTTTAATCCGCACTAATGCTCCCGGCTTGTTGATTTCTTCTTTAATCTGTTTTTCCAAGGGAAAACGTTCTAAGTAAAAATGAGAACCAAGAGGTACTGAGCCGTTGGGATAAGGTGGGGATTTATCTTGGTTAGTATTGAGCAGCTCAATAGTTTCAGGATTTTTATTTTTAGTTGGGGATGAAACCTCAAAATTTAGATCAGCAATTTCTCTCCAGTCCAATGCCAATCTTTGACAAAGTTCTTCAAAGGTCAAATAGTCAACAGGTTTACCTCTCAAGAAGTTACTAACTGTAGCTAAAGCAAATCCTATATCTTCAGCTAAAGAACGTTGGCTAGGAAAGCCATTACGGATAACGGCAAGTTTTACTTTATCAATGCAATCAGTTTTAATTTTGAGAGATCTGGGCATGGATTAACTACTAAAAACTGTACTAATTTTACATAAAACTCAGGCACAAGTCAGTACATTTTAGGTTTTAACTCAATTAGTAATGAAGTTTTATAAGTATATAAGGTTTAAAAATAACTTTGGTTGTTTATTTTTTACCAATTCAACTTTTACCGAATATCCTGAAACAGGAGGATTTTAATCATGTCAACTCTAACTAATACTTCCCAACAAAATACTAATTTGAAAACTACAAATCAAGCCAATTCAGTGGGCTTTCTGCAAGAAAATCACGGACATAATTCTGCTATGCGACTGATGAGCTTCATTGCTTTAATATCTGCGATAACCTTTGGCGGATTGACACTAATTAAGCCAGAAATTAAAGATGTAGGCGTTCAACTAACCTATAGTTTTTTAGTTGCTGCTTTTGCTCCTAAAGCTGTTCAAAAGTTTGCTGAAAATAGAGTCTCATAAAAGGTGTTAGTTTTTCTAACACCTAAGTTGTACAAACTGAGATATTAAAAAAAAAGTGCAATTGGTGAGTAATATCAAGTTTGGATAATCAGTGAAATAAAAATATATTTGAATCGTAGTAGGGTGCGTCAAATTTTTCAGTAATGGGAATTTATTGATAGTTTATCTGTCTGACGCACCCTACATTTTAAATGCACAACATCTGATTGAGTCAGGGAATTGGATTTGCTTTTTATTTTCAGGCAATCTCATGAACATTTAGGGATTTCTAACTAATCAAAAAAGTCAGTTATAAGTCAGAAACAAGTCAGTCAATCTCAGGTTTGAACTCAGTTAGTAGTGGAGTTTGATAAAGATAGAAAGTTCAAACAATAAACTAGGAGAACATCGGTTATGAAACTTACTTTTTTAGGTAATCATTACGAAGCAAATTCATCTACCATTCCTGTAGTTGAAGGCGAAATAAGTGGTAAATATCGAAGCCAAGTTTGGTTTAGGAAAAACGTTAAAGAAGTGCTAATTCCTCAATCTTGCCATTGTCTGAAGTATCGAGGTATAGAGTATCTTGGTAATATCTACAGTCGAGGTGACAAGACTTTAATTAGTGTTGCTTCAAAGCTAACTGCCAAATAAATTAATTCCCCTTAAATATTTCAAAGGAGACAAAATATGACTGAGCCAAGAATCGATCGCCGAGTTAAGTCCTTTAAAATTCCCAAAATTTTCTCTATGCTGCCATTAGCATTACTTCTTGGTAGCTGTGGAAACAATTTCCAAAATATTGAAGAGTTTGCCTTGACTTCAGCAGTTATTCAGGATTCATCAGCAAAAATGGCAACAGATATTTATCAATCTTGTCAAAGACAAATTAAATACAATACCTCTGAATTTTTTCCAGATATTGTAGGCATACCAAAGATAGAAGCTCAAGGGAAAGAATGTAGCAAAGATCGAGAAGCTGCTGAGATCGTTAATAATGTTAACTCAGTCTTAATTGGCTATATGGTGGCCTTAGGACAATTGGCGAGTAATGATACTGTCTCTTTTGACAAAAATTTAGCTGCTCTGGAAGTTTCCCTGAAAAACTTAAATACCACACTTTCTTCAGTTTTATCCGGTGGAAGTTTGAAAGAAGAAGAAGTTAGTGCGGGACTTAAAATTGCTCGATTCATATTCAATCAATTGACAACTCAGTTTCGCCAACAAAATCTTAAAGAAGCTATCTTGTGTACGAATCAACCGTTACAACAATATACCCCCGGATTAAATTCAATTGCTCAAGACTTTTACATTAATGGGATTTTACGAAGTGAAGGAGTAACAATAGATAGCTATTATCGTAAATACGCTCCAACTCCAGAAGAAAAAACTCAACTCTTAGCTTTATATACTCTTGAGCAAGATTATCTCACAGAAGTTAATGCTCTTGATGAAAGAAAAAAAGCAGCTAATGCCTATATACAAATTCTTCAAGCAACAGCTAAAACCCATCAAGAGTTATTCGATGAATTTAACCAGTCAGGGATGACTCTACAAGAACTAGAAGTTTTTTGTCAGGATTATTTTGCTAAAGATTCACCGGAACAATTGAATCCAACTAGCTCACTAACTCCAAAACAACTTAACAGAGTTAATCAAATAGTTCTGGAATACAGCAATGAAATCAAACCACTGGTTAAGAAATTAGATCGAGCTTTTTAATTCATAGTGTTTGGTAAACAAAATCGTTTAAATATTATCAAGAAGGCAAATCATGACTAAACTTACAAAAGAACAACTAATCATCATTCAAGAAAACATTTTTTCTCTAATCGATAAATCATCAACACGAAGGGCTAATTTAGTTGATAAAAATCTACTAAAGCGTCATGAGTCTCTTGAGATTGCTAAAGAAGAAGAATCATTGAAAAAGTTGGCTAACGAGTTAAATTCTCAGCTTTTAAAAAAAATTGTTGAAACCGATCTAAAAAATCCTGGTGAACAAATAATAACTGCTACAAATACTCTGAAGACAAAAATTGACCAGTTAAAAGCCGTTAATGATTTTACTGGTATTTTGGCAAAAGCTTTCAATATTTTTTCAACAATTGTTAATGCTTTCAAGACAGGAAATCCATTAAGTTTAACTAATTTATTAGACAATATTTAAGTTTTTACTTAATCATATAGTGTCAAATTGCTAAAGAATTTGACACTATTATACTAGAAATTAATTAAAATCTCTTCATCAGCATAGAGAAATAGTATTATGAAAAACTTCAAAATTATGACACTAGGAGCATCAGGTGCAGGAAAAACTATTTTTCTTGCCAGTATGTTTAAAGCATTATCAATTCAGAAAAATTCCGGTTTTAAGTTAGAGACTAAAGAGCCACAGCAAAGAAAATTACTAAACTCAACCTACACTCAGATACTTACTGGAGATAGTTGGCCACCCGGAACAAAAGATGTCGCTGAATGGACTTTTACTTGTCAAGTTCAGACAGAAAATCTTGATAATTATAGTGCTTGTCAATTTACTTATTTTGATTACGCTGGTGGGCGTTAACTGACATAGAACTAGATTCGCATTTTGAACAAATCGTACAACAAGCTGATGTAGTATTAGGCTTACTAGATGGTCAGAAAATTTATGCTTGGCTCAATGGTAGTAATAGGCAACGAGCCGATGTCTTTTTAAGCACCGATTTACCTAGTATTCTCAACCGTATGCAAAATCTCACAGTTCTAGTTCACTTTGTGATTAGTAAATGGGATCTTCTTGATGGCAAGTTTACCTTATCTCAAATACGTGAAAAACTTCTTACTATCCCAGCTTTTGCACAATTAATTAAAAATCGAGGTGAAGCAGGTTCGATTGTCAGAATTGTTGAATCTTCCTTCTCGCCAGGTGCGTTCTTTTTTATATGGTCAATTACCGCCGGGGCAAAGTCAAGAGCTGAAAGAGCAAATGTTGAAGTTGGGGATTCCTCTGTTGGCGAGTTAATTTGACTGAAAGTTTATTTGCAAATAATGTGGTTTCAAATTCTTGTTTGTGGGCTGTTTGCAAATGATGTGGGTCTATTTGCAGATAATGTGGGTCTGAAGGGGGTCTTATTTGCAATTAATCTGGTCCCAAAAATCCCTTGTTTGCAGGTCGAGGCGATCTTGTTTGCAGGTCGTTACAATTAGAAAAGAAAAGATTTATTAGTTTAATTGCTCAACGTCCTCATATTATTTTAGAAATGTGTAAGTTTTTAAGTAAAAGATTGAGAGAAACAGATAGATATTTATCAAGGAATTAGCATAAAAACCCCTCCTGAATAGTGAATACTCACCCCAACCAGTTAACTTTTTCAGCAAACCCTAATTAGATTTATCATCTAAAATTTTGATACCAAAATCTTCCAAATTAAATAATTTATAACGTTTAATCATTAAAGGTACAACCAATAGCATAAATCCCAAAAAGATAGAAAATAAGATAATAACTTGAATATTTATAGTTAAGAAAAAACCAATAGATGTCAAAACTAAAGTAGAGGGAATCATACCGAGTAAAGTTCCTAAGATAAAAATGGGCAAAGATACTCCAGATATTCCCGCAGCATAACTAATTAAATCAAAGGAAAAAAATGGCAGTAAACGAGTTAAAAAAATGATAAATCCTAAATATAATTCTCCTTTATCTGGAGAAAAATAAATTATTTTACCAGTTAATAACTTAACCGCAGAGCGTCCTAAAGTTTTGCCAATAAAATAAGCAACTAATCCCCCTAAAAAACCACCAATAACGCTATAAATAGCCGCCGGAATAGCACCCCAAATTGCCCCAGCCGCTACCGTTAAAGTGCTTCCCGGAATAGGGCTTAAAACTACTGCTAAAGCAATAACACCAATATATACTAAAACTGCTGTAATTCCAGATTCTTCAATAATTTTTGTTAATCCATCGGGAGTTAAAGGATTAATTTCAGCATTATGAGATAGCTGCCAATAAACTAATAAAGATAAAAGTAAAATAATGACAGCAATAATATTAGTGCGATTAAATAATAAGCGAAATTTAGACAATTTTTAGAATATTTTTAAACCAGTTTTCAAAACGCTCACCTAATGCTTCCAAAGAATATTCTTTTTCTGCTTGTTGACGACAATCATAACGATTAATGGTGTCTATTGTCCTAATAGCTTTGACTAATTCTATCACACTATCCGGTTTAACTAAAAATCCTGTTTTTCCCTCTTTAATTATTTCTTGGGGGCCTCCTCGGCGGTAAGATATAATGGGTACACCACAAGCTAAGGCTTCTATGGCTACATTCCCAAAAGCCTCAATCCAACGGGGAGTCATCAGCAAAGCTTGACATTTGCCTAATTCTTGTTGTAAATCTTTTGTACCCAAAAAACCGCCATATTCTATGGGAGCATCTGAAAATTTTTGAAGTATTTTTTTCCAATAATTTTCATCTTGAATTTTGCCAAAAATACGTAATTTAATTCCCGTAATTTGTGCTGCTTCTACTGCATCTTCCAAAGCTTTTTCTGGGGAAATTCTGCCTAACCAAGCCAAACTTTTTTCGGGATTTGGATTATATTCATATAAAGATAAATCTATGGCACTACTTAAAATTTCACAGCTATCAGTAAAGGGAAAAGTATCAGCTTGTGCTTGAGTATAAACTCCAATTGTACCCGGGAAATTAAGGGCAACTTGATTCATTATCTTATCTAAACTATCAGTCATTGAACCCATACTAATAAAATGGGCAATTTTAGTCTGAAAAAATGGGGTTAAATAAAAAGGTAACCAATCAAAAGCAAAATTAATAATTAGATCGTATTCTTGCTGTACAACTCTAGTATATTCCCACATATTTGCTAATACAGAATTAGCTGGCATAGTAATAGGAATATCTCGGCTTTGTGTTTGTACTGGTATTTGTAAGTTCCCATCTATTTCGATAATATTTATATTAGGGATATAGGATTTTTTAGGAGCAATAATTGTGATTTGATGGTTTTTCTTTTGCAATTCCTGGGCTAAATTTAAAACAGTTAGCTCTACACCTCCACCTTGTCCAGAACTAAGATACCCTACAGGAGTAGAGAGCAATAATAATTTAAGCATTATTAATAATTATATGTCATTACTTGGTAAAGTATCTTGATTATGAACACCTTGAATTTGATTGAATTTTTTAAGTGCCCATTGAGCAGTTTCTCTTACTTCTTTATCTTCATCATTAATAGCCTGATATAAGTATTGGTTTACTTCAAAAATCAATTGATAAATTGCCGTTAAATCTCGAATTGCATTAAGACGCACTTGAGCATTTTCATTGTTTAAAGAAATACTAAAAGCGCGATTTAAAGGTTTTAAAGTTCGAGTGCTAATTTGAGAAATCGCTTCTAAAATTAAACTACATTCTTGGGAATCCGCTTTCATCATTAGCTCGACTAAGGGTTCCATAGCTCTAGAATCTGCTCTTTGTGCCAATTCCCAAATGGCTTTTCTCCTAGTTGTACCGCTAGATATTTGCAAATCTTTAATTAATTCTTCAACTCCATCAACTCGATTTAAACGAGAATTTTCTTTATGAATGGATAAGGATTCTTGAACTGGTAATTGACTATCATTGCTTGTTGGAGTTTCTATTATTTGAATTTGCTGAAGAGTTTCCTGCTGAACAGATAAAGAATTTTCAACTAATAAATCTTTATTATTATTATTTGATTGTTCTGTTTTTATCGGTTTAAGATCATCTTCTTCAAATCTAACTTGTTTCTCTTGATAATTATTTTTTTTATGATTGAAATCTAATTCTTCTATATCATCTTGATTTTTTTTAATTAGTTTATTGAATAAAAGTAATCCGACAAGAATAATAATTAATCCTGAAATAGAAAAGGCAATTAACCAAATTAAATCTTCACGTTGTTTTTTCTTTTGTTCAGCTTCTTTTGCTTTATTTTCCTCAACTCTAGTAATAAATTTTTGAATATTATTCTTGGCTTTCTGAGCATAGAAATTATTAGGTTTAATTTTTAGTGCTTGTTCAAATTTTGTTTTCGCTAAAGTATAATCTTTGTTTTCTGTGGCATCGTATCCTTGGTTCATGTATCGATCGAATAAAATATCCTCCATAACTTGTTGAGTCATAATAGTAGCAACACCATCGGCTGTTAAACCTTGCTGCTTTTGAAATTCTAATATTGCCTTTTTTGTATCTTCTGTGTAATTACCATTAGCTTCACCCTTAAAATAACCTAGACTTTTTAAGTTATTTTGTAATAATTTAACTTTTTCTCCCTTATCTCCCAATTTAAGGGAAGTTATGGTTGATTGATTTGGATTATTATCAGCCAATAATATTTGACTTGAATTGGTTTGTGTCCCAGCTAAAACTGACTTAGTGTAATAGTTAGCACTAATACCTACAAATGTTAACCAGACTGTAATAACTACAAAAAAACGATGATAAATCATATACCATATATTTTGAAGGCTTTAACTATAAAGTATAGAGCCTTCATTTTATTAAATTAATGTCGTCGCTTATATATTAACTGTTACTTGGAAGGATTTGTTTCATTATCTGATTTAATAGTTATCACATAAGGTAGAAAACCCATATCTTCGGCAATTTCAGTTATTGCTAGTTTTCCTGTAAATAATTGTTGAGAAAATTTAGTGATTTTTTCTCTTTGATTAATTAGATAGATACTCACTAAAGTTAAACCTACACCAAACCATTGTAAACTGGTCAAATTTTCAGCTAAAAATAAGTGAGCAAAAAATAGGGCAAAAACTGGTGTCAGAAAAGTTAAGGCACTTAAACTGGTGAGATTACCATTAGAGGCTAGATAGAAAAATATACCATAGGCGATCGCACTTCCGAAAATAGTTGAATAACTCAAAGCCATCCAACCTGAAACATCAATATTTACCCATTGTTGATTTTCCCAGAGGGCAGAACCAATAAACAAAGGAATCCCGCCTAAAATCATGTGCCAACCTGTGGCAACCACCGCATCCACATGACGGCTGACATAGGCGATGGAAACTGTACCCACAGCCATAGATAAAGATGCGAGTAACATTAATAATTCACCACTGTTAAAAATATCTGGCCAAGCTACAGATGTAATGGTGAAATTTCCTTGAAAAAGATTGAAAATAAATTCATCGGGAAGACCAATTAAACTAATGCCTAAAATTCCCAAACTTAAACCCACAAAACCCCAAATACCAATAATTTCACCAAATAATAAACTAGACAATAAAGCAACCGCTAAGGGTTGGGAATCAATAATCACTGAGCCTAAACCAGCATTAGTTCTCAAAAGGCCTTGTGCTAAAAATCCTTGAAACATTGTTCCGTCAATTAAAGCAAAAAAACCAATCCATAACCAAGCCTTGAGAGTTTTTGGTTGAGATTTTCCTAAAACGGCTGCTGCGATTAAAACGAGGATTCCCGCAGGAAGCAAACGTATTCCTGCCATAAACAGTGGTGTCGTCAGGGGCATAACCCCTTTCATCGCTACCATTGCTGTACCCCAGAGAAAAAAAGGTGCGATTAATAGCAAGGGAAATGCTGCTAAATTCGATTTATTAAGGTTTAATTGCATAAAACTGATTGAATATTATTGCTATAATGATTGCTTTACTTAACTTAACTCTAATTTAATTTTTGCCAATTGTGTAGTTATGTTAAGGCTTTTATAAATTTATCCATATATTTTAAGTTGCGATGATTTGGCCTTTTAAAGCAAACAAAAAAAAACAAATAGCTAGAATAGAAATTACCGGGGCAATCGCCTCAAATACTCGTAAAGAAGTTCTGAAAGCTTTAGAAACTGTAGAAGAAAGAAAATACCCTGGCCTTTTATTAAGAATTGATTCCCCCGGAGGTACAGTAGGGGATTCCCAAGAAATTTACTATGCACTGAAAAAATTAAGGGAAAAAGTCAAAATTGTGGCTAGTTTTGGCAATATTTCCGCTTCAGGGGGCGTTTATATTGGCATGGGGGCAGAGCATATTGTCGCTAATCCGGGGACAATTACTGGTAGTATTGGCGTAATTTTGCGCGGTAATAATCTGGAGCGTTTACTCGAAAAAATTGGTGTATCTTTTAAAGTAGTTAAGTCTGGCCCTTATAAAGATATTCTGGCTTTTGATCGTCAGCTAACTCCAGAAGAAGAACACATTTTGCAGGATTTGATTGATACAAGTTATCAACAATTTGTGGCAACCGTAGCTGAAGGTCGTAAAATTTCCGTAGAAAAAGTTAAAAGCTTTGCCGATGGTAGAATTTTTACTGGTCAACAGGCTTTAGAATTAGGTATAGTAGATCGTTTGGGTACAGAAGAAGATGCTCGTCGTTGGTTGGCAAAATTAGTTGGACTCGATCCACTAAAAACTAAGTGTGATACTCTTGAAGAGCCTAAATCATTCCTGACTCGACTTTTGCCAGGCCGTACTCAATCTAAAACGGCTATCGGTATGGCAATCGACTGGCTAGAATTCGATCTAGCTACCAGTGGTCAACCTTTATGGTTATATAGACCTTAGTACGGGCAACTCATCTGTAAAAATAAATTAGTAAATGTAAAATCCCAAGATTATTGGCGGAGGAATTGGCATCTAATGTGGAAAGTGCGAGGGATTCGAGGAGCAACGACGGCTTCGGCAAATACGGTAGAAGCTATGCGAGAAGCAGTTATGGAACTTCTAGATGCGATCGAAACTCGCAATCAATTTGACTTTGAGGAAGTAGTCAGTGTAGTATTTACAGCTACCCCCGATTTAGATGCTATTTTTCCAGCAGCCATCGCCAGAGAACGTTCGGGTTGGGATAATATACCCTTATTGGATATACAACAGATGTATGTAAAGGGGAGTTTAGAGCGTTGCATTAGAGTATTAATTTATGTTAATACCCTAAAACCCCAAGAAGCTATGATTCATCCTTATTTACGTAAAGCACAAAACCTAAGGCCAGATTTGACTTTTCCGAATTTACACACTTCTAGTTCTTTTAAATCCCACCGTTAAATTTATTAATTTAACAGCAAAATGAGATTTATTTAAAAAAAATGGGAACTATGGTAAATAAGATTATGTCATCTGTTATCATATTGTGGTAAAAAAATATAGGAGGAAATCTTAAAACAATATTAAAAAGCTTATTATTTATTTAGTGTTGGTTGGAGGAAAATTTTGTTTAAAAGACTTGCGCAACAACACCGTGCTTTTGTTCAAGACTTGGTATTGAATCTTCAAGCCTTAGCAATTGTTCTAGAAAAAAGAGGTTATTTAGCATCCTGCTATACCTGTGGCAAGGAAATGCACAGTGCTTCTTTTATGGTTAGTTTTGGTGATAGCCACCTAATCCGTTTTTTGGTGTCCGATTATGGCATAACTTGGACAGAAATGCGGGACGATAGAGAATTAATGAAATTAGAAGGGGCAGAAGCTATCAGTCAATTACAGGAACTAGCTGATATGCTTAAATATGATGCCTATCAGGGAAAAGGTGAAGCAAATATAGATTATCGAGCCGAAACTTTACAAGATTTGCAGACCATTTCCCTAGCACCCTAAAAATATAGCGATTAGTTTTTAGTTTGAAAGCAATTAACTAAAATTATCTAAATTCAATAAGTTAATATAGCCTATTTCTTGGGCTTTTTTTCTGGTTTTTTCTGTGTTGTATCCCCATGATGCCAAGTATAGTTTAACACCCTGTAGCTCTGATTCTTGATGTACTTTTAGCAAAGGTTCTATTCTATCTTCAATAAAGGACATATTTTCAGGTTTTTCTCTATTTTCTTGCAGAATTATTTTTAGTGTTTCCTGTTTTGATCGTTGTGATTCTTTGCCAATAATCTGATTTTTTGGTAAGGTTATATTTTCTTGTTTTAAAATTTTTTCTATAAAACGACCTTCTTTGGTGCTTACTATATATATTTTAATATTTTGATTAATTATTTTTTGAATTCCTTGACTAATATTTGGATAAAAGCGGTGTAGTTTTAACCAATTATTTAAGTCTGTTTTGATCCAATTATCTCTGACAGTATCTAATTTAACTGCTATTTCTTTTCGCTCTAAGTTATCTGATTTAATAATATTTTCAACTATTTGTGACCAATTTTCTAAAATGTTTTTTTCTGGAGTTTGGAGAATTAAAGCTCTTAGTAAAATAGGCATTTCCCAACCTGTTTCAATTACCGGTCTTAAATGATAAAATTGGTTTCTAAAATCTTCTAGGTTGATTTGATTATTGGTTTTCCATATTTGTTGATATGTTTTCTTGGTTGTTTCAAAATATTCGGCTAATCCGTCGCAAATGACTCCGTCGAAATCAATGGCTAATATTTTTGTTTGTTTATTTATATTCATAAATGTTTAAGTTATAATGGAAAGATAAGATTTATTATATAATAAGTATCTTTGGTTGCGGGTCGTGATATTTTTTAATTAACCACACCAGAACGCAGAGAGAAGAAAGAGAGAAAAGAGAGAGATTTTTTTTGATTTATTAGGAATTGCTATAGTTATTGATAGTTTTTTTCTTGTTATTTTAGGAACTATTGATATAATTTCAATTATGATAAAAATAGAATATAATTTTAATTTATTTTAGTAAGGTTATGACCACAACAGTAGCAACTAAAACTGACTATGAGGCAGTTATAGGTTTAGAAACCCATTGTCAATTAAATACTCAAACTAAAATTTTCTGTAATTGCTCCACAGAATTCGATCCCGATCATCCTAATAGTAAGGTTTGCCCTATTTGTCTCGGTTATCCGGGGGTTTTACCTGTTTTAAATGAAAAGGTATTAGAAGCGGCAGTTAAAATGGGTTTGGCTTTGAATGCTAAAATTGCACCTTATAGTAAATTTGACCGAAAACAGTATTTTTACCCTGATTTACCGAAAAATTACCAAATTTCTCAGTACGATTTACCCATTGTCGAACATGGAGAGTTAGAAATTGAACTGACAGATAAAAAAACTAAAGAAGTAACTCGTAAAAAAATCGGTGTCACTCGTCTGCACATGGAGGAAGATGCTGGTAAGTTGGTTCATGTTGGTAGTGATAGGTTATCTGGCTCAACCCATTCCCTAGTGGATTTTAACCGTACTGGTGTGCCTCTATTAGAAATAGTTTCTGAGCCTGATTTGCGCTCTGGAGAGGAAGCGGCTGAATATGCCCAAGAATTGCGCCGTATTGTGCGTTATTTGGGCATTGGTGATGGCAATATGCAAGAAGGCTCTCTACGTTGTGATGTTAATATTTCTGTTCGACCTGTAGGTCAAGAAGAATTTGGCACTAAGGTTGAGATTAAAAATATGAACTCTTTTAGTGCAATTCAAAAGGCAATTGATTATGAAATTGAACGTCAAATTGAATGTTTAGAAAATGACGAACCGATTTACCAAGAAACTCGTCTTTGGGAAGAAGGCAATCAATGTACTATTAGTATGCGTATGAAAGAGGGATCGAGCGATTATCGCTATTTTCCCGAACCAGATTTACCTCCCATGGAAATTTCTACAAAACAGTTAGAGGAGTTGCAGTTAACATTACCTGAACTTCCAGCCAATAAACGCCTTCGTTATGAAACGGAGTTGGATTTATCTCCTTATGATGCTAGGGTATTAACTGACGATCGCGAAGTTGCTGAATATTTTGAGGGAGCTATTGCTGCTGGTGCTAATCCTAAACTTGTAGCTAACTGGGTTATGGGTGATATTGCTGCTTACCGTAATAAAAATAACCTCAATATTACCGATATTGCTTTAACTCCTGAAAGTTTAGCAGAATTAGTTAATTTAATTGAAGATAATACAATTAGTGGAAAAATTGCTAAAGAAATTCTCCCCGAATTACTTACTAATGGTGGTTCAGCTAAAGAATTAGTGGAGAAAAAAGGTTTAATTTCTATTTCTGATACGGGAGAATTAGAAACAATAATTGATGAAGTTTTAGCGGCTCATCCTGATGAGTTAGAAAAATATCGAGGTGGTAAAACTAAGTTAAAAGGCTTTTTTGTTGGTCAGATAATGAAGAAAACTAGCGGTAGAGCAGATCCAAAATTAACTAATCAATTATTAAGTAAAAAATTAGATTCATAATAATTAAAGTTAAAACCCCCTATATTTTAGTAAAAGAAATAAGGGGGTAAAATTTTTATTTATTTTATTAATTAGAAACAGGCATCTTGCCTGTTAAATTAAAATAAATATTAGGTAAGGGAACGCAGGAAGTCTTATTTAAAAACTACTGTAAATACTCTCAAGACGATCGCATTGTTTAAGTATATCTGCATCAAGGGTTTCTAAACGTTTAATTTCTTCTTGACGATTGATTTCACGGGATTGTTTTTGCTCTAATAAATTATCTAATTCAGCTTGACGAGATTTAATATCTTCATCAATTTTTTTGCTTACTTGTTGTTCGTATTTAGCAAAACATTCTCTCACTGCTTCCTCAATTTTTTGCTTTTGTTGTTCGGCTATTTCCGATAAATGTTTAACAAATTCTTTTTTCGTTGCTTTAAGGAATTGTTGACGCGCTTGGGTGGCTTGTAAAGCACCAATTCCTAAACTCATTAAGGCAATTCCCAGTGGAGTAAACAAACACTCCCGTAACTCCAGTAAATATCAATAAAAAGCTACTGATACCCACTACAGCTAACCAGTTAACTAAAATATTTTTCCAATCAAAACCTGCTGCAGCCAGAGCAATACCTCCCACATTACCTGTTGCTAGGGAGAAAAAACCCATTGCCCATTTGGCCCATCCGGGAGAATCTTCGTTATTGTCAAGGTATTTATTGATATTGATTTTATTACCAGTTAATTTTTCTTCAATCTCAACTACCACCTGATTATAAACTTCTCCATATTCAGCCGCACTTTGAGCTAATTGAGCAAAAGTCTCTTTGAGTTGCTTTTCTGCACCACGCTCCCACTCAGACATTTTTTCATTAAGGTAGCGGATAAATGCTTTTTGAAAGGCGGCATTAAATTCTTCCCGTTTATTGCTTTGAAGAAAGTCTAAAAAACCTAAATCCGGTTGATAACGAACAAAATCAGATTCAAAGGTATTGCCTAAGTTTAAGATATATTCTTTAGCTGAATCAGCAACAGATTTGGTTTGGCGATCGCAGGTATTGTTCATTTGTTCATTAAAGCGATGGCCTATATCTTTAAGTTTTTTAAATTCTGGCTCTACGGAATTAATTATTCCCTTCAATTCTTCTACATCTTTATCTAATATTTGAACCATTTGTTTTTATCTCCATTGACTAATGTTTAATTATTTATTTTGATTATTTCAACATATTTTGTTAAGAGGATGACTGAACAACATCAATGATAAACTGAACGTAAATCACTGAAACTCTTGTCAGTAGGCTTATTTTAGAGATTACCCAATTTACTGTAAATTATTATCAACTAATATTTGTGAATTCAAATAAATTTATTACTACGGAGATTTTATCCAATCAAGGCAAAAGGGGAGAAAAATTAGTTTGGGAGGCTATTAAGGCAGCATTTAACAATAGAAATTGTTTAGGTTATTGGCGTTATCCTATTTTTTTTCCATCAGGTAAATTTCGGAAAGAACCTGATATTTTGATTTTAGATTATCATTTAGGAATAATAATTATTGAAGTTAAATCAATTCACATTGAACAAATAGTTGATATTCAAGGACATCGCTGGGAATATAAAAATTTTTATACTAAATTTGGCAATCCCTATCAACAAGCAGAAAATCAATTATTTTCTTTATTAGAATTTATTGCAAGAGAACCAACTTTAAAAGATAAAATCATGGGTAAAGTTATGATTGCTTTACCTTATATTACCCAAGAACAATGGCAAGCAAAAGGATTTGATTTATTGCCAAGCAATCCTCCCATTATCTTTCAAGATTTTTTAGATAATCCTGTTTTATTAGCTGAATTTATTAAAAAAGTTGCTCCTGTTAAACAAGGAAAGAAATCTAATAATATTTCATGGCAATTACTCTTATCTATTATTGCGGGAACACCCGTATTTGTAGAGCCGAAAAAAAGAGTATTAAGTAATAAAATTAGTAAAGGAGTTATTTTAAATCAGGTGCGATCGCAATTATCTCAATGTGATTTACAACAGGAAAAAATTGCTAAACAAATAGCACCGGGGTTACAACGTATTCGAGGAATTGCTGGTTCAGGAAAAACTGTTCTTTTATGTCAAAAAGCGGCCTTAATGCATTTAAAATATCCTCACTGGAAAATTGCTTTAGTCTTTTTTTCTCGTAGCCTTTATCAACCCATAACTAATCAAGTAAATAAATGGTTAAAATACTTTAGTAATAATCAGATCGAATATAATCAAAATAACAAAAATTTGTTAATACTTCATGCTTGGGGTAATTATAAACAGCCCGGTTTATATAGTACAATTTGCCAAGCAACAGGGGTGAAATATTTAACAGTTAATCATGCGGTTAGTAAAGAACCATCAGAAGCTTTAGCAGAAGTATGCGTGCGATTATTAGAATCAAAAATAATTCCACAAGTATTTGATGCAATTTTAATAGATGAAGCACAAGATTTGATTTCTGAACAATGGAAATATCAAGATAAACAGCCATTTTTTTGGTTAGCTTACCAAGCCTTAAAATCAACCAATAATCTTCATTTACAACAAAAAAGATTAATTTGGTGTTATGACGAATTACAAAGTTTAGATAGTGCAAAAATTCCCACAGCTAGTGAATTATTTGGTGAAAAATTAGGTAATTTAGTTACTGGTAAACATGAAGAAGGAATTAATAAAACAGAAATATTAAATCATTGTTATCGCACGCCCCATTATATTATTAGTGCAGCCCATGCTATGGTTTTAGGATTATTACGAAAAAACGGTATTTTAACTGGAGTTAGTAATAGAAAAGATTGGGAAGCTCTTGGATATGAAGTTATTGGTGATTGTGATTATGGTCAGGAAATCACTATTAAACGTTCTCAGGAAACTGTCTTTAATCCTATAGATAAAATCTGTCAAGATAATGTAATAGATTTTAATATTTATAAATATCGACAACAAGAATTGACAGAATTAGCTAATAATATTAAAAATAATTTAAGGAGTGATGGTTTACGTCCTAGCCAAGAAATATTAATAATAATTTTAGGTAATTATTTAGAAGCAATTAAATTAGAAACCCATGTAGCTAGTTTTTTAATTAGACAAGGAATTGATATTTATATTCCCACAAGTAAAGGTTGTAATATTATTAAATCGGAAGAAGAAAATTATGAACCTAATAAATTTTGGTGTGAAGGAGCGGTAACAATTTCTCGGATTCATCGAGTAAAAGGACAAGAAGCGGATCAAGTTTATCTGATTGGATTAGATAATATTGCTAAAGAAGAAAGTAATATTTATTTACGCAATCAATTATTTATCGCTTTAACTAGAGTGAGAGCTTGGGTAACAGTGAGCGGAATTGAGGATTATCCCATGTATGAGGAATTTAAACAAGTAATTGCCAGTAAAGATAGTTTTACTTTTATGTTAAAACCACCATTAAAACGAACAATTGGTATTACCGAAAAAGAAGAATTATTAATAAGATTAGCGAAGGGTGGTAAAAATTTTCAGAATGCTGATTTAAAAGAAGTTGACTTAACTGGAGTAAATCTTAAAAATGCTAATTTAATAGGAGCTAATTTACAAGGTGCGAATTTAACTAATGCTCAATTAGATGGAGTAAAATTAATATCTGCTGATTTAATAGGGGCTAATTTAAGTGGTGCAAGTTTAAAAAAAGCTAAACTAATGGGTGCAAATATTTCTCATGCTAATCTTAGAGGAGTTGATTTAACAGGTGCAAGTTTAGATAATGCAGATTTAACCGGAGCAGATTTAACCGATGCTAAATTGGATTAATGTAACTGACGTTACGCAAAATGTATTAGGTGTTAGGTGTTAGCGATTAGCAGTTAGCGATTAGCCGAATACTGAATACTGACTACTACTAAATCAATTATTTCGATTCTGCGTAACATCAGAATGTAATCAAAATATACAAAAACTAGATCGAATTTTCACTTAATGAATGATACAGTAATTACTTGTGCGTAACGTAAACAAAAACTTAACTTTATTTACTATCTATTGAGGATTTAATATGGATTTAGAATATCCTGATGGTTTGAGATATTTAGACACCCATGAATATGTGCGTTTAGACGGTGAAATTGCCACTATTGGCATCAGTGCTTTTGCGATCGATCAACTTGGTGATATAGTTTTTTTAGAATTACCCGAAATTGGTGATGCTGTAGAAGTTGAAGAGACTTTTGGTAGTATTGAGTCTGTTAAAGCTGTAGAAGATTTATACCCTCCTATTTCCGGTACAGTTATCGATCGCAATGAAATGTTGATTAAATCACCTGAATTGATTGCTGATGATCCCTATGGAGAGGGTTGGCTGATTAAAATACGAGTAAATAATCCTGAAGATGAGCTAGAAGACACTTTGTCTTCAGATGAGTATAGAGCGCAAGTGGAAGGAGAAGAGTGAAATCAGTTCGTGGTTAGCTTTTAGCTGTTAGCAATTAGCTTTTAGCTGTTAGCCTTTAACTAATAACCACGAACTACTAACTACGAACCACGAACTAATTTTACCTAGTTTGCTCAATTGCTTGAGTTGTTTTTTCCCGATCTAATTTGAGAATTAATACCCCTAAAGGTGGCAAACATAAATCAAGGGAATTAGGATAATTATGGAACCACCATTCATCAGTCCATTTACCACCTAAATTGCCCATGTTTGCGCCACCATAGGTTTTGGCATCACTGTTAAATACTTCCGTATAAAAACCTTCCTCTGGTACACCAATGCGATAATGACTATGGGGTTGAGGAGTGAAATTACAAACTACAATGAGAAAATCATTGGGATCTTCAGCACGGCGAATAAAAGCTACTACACTATGGCGATTATCGCTACAATCAATCCATTGAAAGCCTTCTTGGTCAAAATCTCGCTCATAAAGAGCAGGCTCACTCTTATAAACTGTGTTTAAATCGGTAAAAAACTGTTTTAATTGTTGGTGTTTTTCATATTGCAACAAGTGCCATTCTAAATCCGTCCAAACATTCCACTCACTCCACTGGGCAAATTCCATGCTCATAAACATGGTTTTCTTACCCGGATGAGAGAACATATAAGAAAATAAAGCTCTCACATTAGCAAATTTCTGCCACTCATCCCCCGGCATTTTGCCAATAATATTACTCTTACCGTGTACCACCTCATCATGGGAAAGAGCTAACATATAGTTTTCTGAGTGGTGATACCACATACTGAAAGTAATGTTGTTTTGGTGGAATTGACGAAACCAAGGATCCATGTTGAAATAATCCAACATATCGTGCATCCAACCCATATTCCACTTGAGATTAAAGCCTAAACCACCCACATAGGTAGGCCAAGACACCATCGGCCAAGAAGTGGATTCTTCAGCAATAGACAAGGTACCGGGAAAATAATTAAACATTAAACTATTTACCTGACGTAAAAAGTCTGCCGCCTGTAGATTTTCTCGACCACCATATTCATTAGTTACCCATTCCCCTTCTTTACGGCAATAATCTAAATAGAGCATGGAGGCAACCGCATCCACCCTAATGCCATCAATGTGATATTTGTCAAACCAAAACAGAGCATTAGCCACGAGGAAATTACGGACTTCATTGCGACCATAATTAAATATTAACGTACCCCATTCCTTATGTTCGCCTTTACGAGGATCGGCGTGTTCGTAAAGATGAGTTCCATCAAAAAAGGCTAAACCATGACCATCCTTGGGAAAATGCCCCGGTACCCAGTCAACTAAGACTCCGATACCATATTGATGACATTTATCCACAAAATACATAAAATCTTCAGGACTGCCAAAACGGGAAGTGGGAGCATAATAACCCGTAACTTGGTATCCCCAAGAACCATCAAAGGGATGTTCAGCAATGGGTAATAATTCAACATGAGTGTATCCTAGTTCTTTAACGTAGGGAATTAGTTTTTCCGCTAGTTCATAATAGGTTAAAAATCTACCTTCTGGCTTAAATTCAGAAACTTGTACTGGTTCGCCGTCTCCTTGATAAAAACGGGGTTTTTCATCCATAGAAGTGTGTAACCAAGAACCTAAATGCACCTCATAAACAGAAATTGGTTCTTTGAGAGGATCGCTGTTACGACGTTTTTCTAGCCATTTCTCATCATTCCATTGATAACAATCTAAATCTGCCACAATAGAAGCTGTTTTAGGCCGAGGCTCTTGTTGAAAACCATAGGGATCTGATTTTTCATATATATGGCCTTCCCAGTTTTTGACTTCATATTTATAGGCTGCGCCAATTCCTAATCCGGGGATAAATAATTCCCAAATGCTGTTAAATCTTTTCCGCATTTGATGTTCTCTACCATCCCATTGATTAAAATCACCAATAATGGAAACGTTGCGCGCATTAGGTGCCCAAAGAGCAAAATAAACTCCTTTAACTCCATCTATGTCCGTAAGATGTGCGCCTAATTTTTCATAAATCCGATGGTGATTACCTTCGGCAAAAAGATGTGCATCTAAATCGGTTAATTTAACGGAATTAAAAGCATAGGGATCGTAAATTACTTTTTCGTGTTCTCCCTCTTTAACTTTTAGTTGATAATTAGCTAATTCAGTCGTTTCGATCGCACATTCAAAAAAATTGGGATGATGGATAGACTCCATCGCATATTCTTGTTTTTCTTCAGGAAAAAATACTGATACTGCTTGCGCTTTAGGAAGATAGGCTCTTACTACCCACTGTTTAACTTTACCTTTTTTCTTGATCGGGTGACAACCAAGAATCTCAAAAGGATCGTGATGCAGGTTATTAACTATTTGATTAACTTGTTCAGGGGTGAGCAGTGTTTGCATTTATTAAACTACCAATATTAACAATAAAGTAAATTACAAGGCTATTACCTTAAGATTATTCCAAGTTTTACACATATCTGAATTTTTTTTTGGAATCAAAAAGGAGTAATGATTCTAAATAATTTCCGAATATTCAGCAAAAAGACTAATTCTCGCACATTTGGGCTAACTGCCGCAGGTAATTTAGCGGTTGCTAATTCTTCTTGTAGTTTGGCGTATTCAGCAGCATCGAGAGGTTTCCCATCTAAAGGCGATCGCGCTTCGGTGATAATTTCTGTTCTTAATATTTCTTCTGGTATATCCTCTGGTGGTGGTAAAGCTATGCTATTTTGAGACCAGAAAAGTGTGACTATAGTTACAATTAATATTTTCATTATTATTTATCAATTATGGGTTATTAATTATTTACTTTTACAAAAGTCTCATAATCTTTTTTATCACTTCATAAAAACATAAAAAAATTATTTGCAGCTATGACAGGATTTATTAACTTCAAGGGCAAAATAGATTAACAGTAAACAACATCTATATGTTCTATATGTTTTTTTATATCCTGATATTACCATGAATACAATTATTATTAAATTAATTGGACTAGGTTTAATGCTTTTCGGGATTTATTATCTAGGGCAAAATATAATGTTCACCACGAATGTTTATCCTTACTGGTGGCGAGGTATTTCGGCTGATGCTTCAATTTTGTGTTTAACTGGAGGTATATTTTCTTTGTTTATGTTGCGTAAAAAAAAACATAAACGTATAGGTTGAGGCTTAGTAATTATAGGAATAACTTTAGTATTTTTGAGTAGTAGAGCAATTCTTAGTCCAACTACGTTATGGCAATTCTTTATAACTCTTGTTTCTTTTTCTTTCGGTTATCAAGGGTTTACCACAGGAAAAATTGATATAGAAATTTGAGGGAACACTTAATCTTTAACTTGTTAGAAAAAATTTAATTTTTGCAACGATCCCATACCATCCAACCATTACACTGTGCTACAGCTTTTAATATCATAAATGACTGGCAAATCATTGATTTAGGACTCTTTATAAGCTATAATTGTTTACAAAACTTTAACTTATTAGATAGTCTCTAGACAATTAAATCATTATGTCTCTTCCCATTCGCAACGTTGCTATTATCGCCCACGTCGATCATGGTAAAACAACCTTAGTTGATGCCCTTCTTAAACAATCAGGAATTTTCCGCGAAGGGGAAGATGTACCTGATTGCGTCATGGATTCCAACGATCTCGAAAGAGAAAGAGGCATTACTATCTTATCCAAAAATACAGCAGTACATTATCAAGATACCTTAATTAATATTGTTGATACTCCCGGACACGCTGACTTCGGTGGTGAAGTTGAGCGAGTTTTAGGGATGGTTGACGGTTGTATCCTTATTGTAGATGCCAATGAAGGGCCTATGCCTCAAACTCGATTTGTGCTAAAAAAGGCTTTAGAAAAAGGCTTGCGTCCAATTGTAGTAGTTAACAAAATCGATCGCCCTAATGTACATCCCGATAGAGCAGTAGATAAAGTTTTTGACCTGTTTGTCGAATTAGGTGCAGATGACGATCAATGTGACTTCACCACTCTCTATGCTTCTGGTTTAGCTGGTTTTGCCAAAGACACTGTGGAAGAAGAAGGGCAAGATATGAAGCCCTTATTTGAAGCAATTTTATGCCATGTGCCACCACCAGCAGGAGATGTGAACAAACCTCTACAGTTACAAGTGACAACTTTAGATTATTCTGACTATTTAGGAAGAATAGTTATTGGTAAAATTCATAATGGTTTAATCAAAGCTGGTCAACAAGCGGCAATTGTCAAAGAAGATGGCAGTGTTGCTAAAGGTAAAATTAGCAAATTAATGGGCTTTGACGGCTTAAACAGAGTTGAACTTCCTGAAGCTTCTGCGGGTAACATTGTTGCAGTAGCTGGTTTTGCCGATGCTAATATTGGTGAAACTATTACTTGTCCTGATGAACCTCAAGCTTTACCATTAATTAAAGTAGATGAACCTACTTTACAAATGACCTTTAGTGTTAACGATTCACCTTTTGCAGGCCAAGAAGGTAAATTCGTTACATCTCGACAAATACGCGATCGCTTAATGCGAGAATTAGAGACTAACGTAGCTTTAAGAGTGGAAGATGGAGAAACTACTGATAAATTCCTAGTTTCAGGAAGGGGCGAACTTCATTTAGGTATTTTAATTGAAACCATGCGTCGGGAAGGTTTTGAGTTTCAGGTATCTCAACCTCAAGTTATTTACCGCGAAGTAAACGGACAACCCTATGAGCCTTATGAATATTTGGTTTTGGACGTACCTGAAGAAGCAGTGGGAGGTTGTATTGAGCGTTTAGGACAACGCAAAGGGGAGATGCAGGATATGCAACCCGGAGCCGGTGGACGTACTCAGTTAGAATTTGTAATTCCTGCTCGTGGTTTAATCGGTTTCCGAGGTGAATTTATTCGCATTACTCGTGGTGAAGGTATTATGAACCATAGTTTCCTTGATTATCGTTCTTTCTCTGGCGAATTGGAAACTCGTTTTAATGGTGTGATGATTGCTTTTGAAGAAGGTGTTGCTACTTTCTACGCCATGAAAAATGCTGAGGATAGGGGTGTATTCTTTATTACTCCTGGAACTAAAGTCTATAAAGGTATGATTGTTGGCGAACATAACCGCTCACAGGATATTGATTTGAATGTCTGCAAAACTAAGCAATTAACCAATCATCGTGCAGCAGGTGGGGATGAATTAGTACAATTACAAGCTCCCATAGATATGAGTTTAGAGCGTGCTTTAGAATATATTGGTTCTGATGAGTTAGTGGAAGTTACTCCCCAATCTGTGCGTTTGCGTAAAATGAAAACGAAAAAGTTAGCAAAACGTTAATTTTTGGCTAGTATTCCATAATTCTCAGTTGAAAAGATTGCGTCGTGAATCACCCCAACTATAGCGTTATAGTTGGGGTAATTATTGAGAAAAAATACTCTCTACTCTCTTTATTCTTTAGTTGCCAAAATCTCTAAATCTATCGCCAATTTTTTCTACCGAAGCCAGGACGAGCATCGTCATTAAGAGGTTTCATTTGGGCCAAGTTACTACGTTGTGCTGGTGTTAAAACTGCCCTAATTTTTAACATACTTTCAAAATGTAAATTACCTAATTTTTGACGTAAATCTAATATTTCTCTGTGTTTGTTACGTAATTGAGTATCAGAACTATTACTAGCCATGAGATTTCTGAACTCATTTTCTTTGGAGCGAAGTTGTTCTTTTAATTGTTGCATTTCATCTTCTTGATCGTTTTTGATAGCTTCAATCTGATTTTTTTGAGTATCAGTTAGATTTAGATTTTCCATAAAACGGTCTCTATTCCAACCTTCACCTCTTTTTCCAGGAGGATTTTGAGCCATTTCTAAATTATCTAAATTATCTGCCAACACTGGTTCAGATAAAACAGGAGCACTGACAAAAGATAAAATAGAAATAGTAGCGATTAAGGAAAGATTGCGTAATAACATCATAATTACCTCTGATTATTTTCAAAATTAGTTAATATTAACCATTCCCCTTCAGGAGTGTTTTCATTATTGATATAATTTCCTTGAATTGTGCCATCCCAACTATTAACTAAAAACTCTTCAATTTCTTCATTTTGATTAGCCATTTGGGGAGAAGGTTTCAGGAAATAATAACCTCCAGAAATTAAAATTAAACTAGCAGCAATTGCACTAGGTAATAGCCATTTTCGAGAATGAATTTGAGAATGAATTTGAGGTTCTTTTGCTAATAAATTAAATAAATTATCCTCAAAATTATTTTCTGGAGATGGTGCAACTGGGGAATATTGCTGTAAAAATTCGATTAATTTAAGATCATCTTTATGGTTAGGAAATTGTTTCATAGGGTTTCTCCTTCTTGTTGGAGAAAAGTTCTCATTGCTTGACGGCCATGAAATAAACGAGATTTTACTGTGCCTAAAGGAATATTAAGAATTTCTGCCACCTCCTTTTGTGGTAAATCTTCAAGATCGTGTAATACTACAACGGCACGATGCTCTAAACTAAGAGATTGTAATCCCCTTTTTACTAAATCTTGGTAATGCAATTTCAATAAATTTGGTGTTTCTGTGATTTGTGAAGAAGTATATTTCATACTTTGCTCAGTTTCAATTTGAGCCTGATTGTGGGAAATTTGACCATATTGTTTTCTTTGATCTTGTGCCACATTCCAAGTTATGCGATAAATCCACGTACCAAAGTAAGAGGGATTTTTCAGTTTTGGTATGCCTTTCCACACTTTCAAAAATACTTCTTGCACCAAATCATCTAAAAATTGCTGACCACAGAGTTTATATAAGGTACTTCTTACACGGTGCTGATAACGCTGATATAAGTGACGAAAAGAGGATGCATCCCCTTGCTGGCTTAATTTAACCAGTTGCTGTTCATTTATACCAGTATCATCAGCTAACACTTTGGTCATTTGCTCCATTTTTGTTTAATGCTTATAGATTTAGACACAAGTGTTTTTTAAAAAGTTCAAAAAATTTAAAATAGAATTAGTTTTAGTTTTAGTATCTAGAAATTATCTCAGTATCCATTTAAACTTAAGAGGGGATTGACTTCTAGCTCTCTCAAGTTTAGAATCTACAATTAGGTCTAAATATTGCTCTGTCTTTGATCCGTATAATTACTGAACGGAAATTAATAAAGTTTACATGATTATTTAAGTAATTTCATCTAGTCTTTACAATAACTTTATGTTTCTTAGATAAAAGTTAATAATATTTCTTTTGAATTTAGTTAAATAGCTTACCAAATAGAACAATCAATTTTAACCTTAACAGAGGGTAAAAATGTTCATGGTATAATATTATTGTAGGGGCTGAATATTATTCAGCCCCTACAGAAACTCGGTTTCCAATTTTCAATTACCTCAAAAAGCTGACGCACCCTAAACTTTTAAATTTCTAAAAGATATTAATTTTTAGTTGCTGAAACACGCACACCAAAAATATAACTACCTGCACTTATCTGTGATTGACTAGTAATATTCATATCAAGGGTAAGTTCATGACAACCTTTCCATTGACCATTGCCAATATTTCCTTCAGCTTCGGCTACAGTTAAAGAATCGTTAGCGGTGAGAGTTTCAGTAAATAATTTAGGATTATTTCCAGTAGCACAACTATTGCCGTTGATGAATAATTTTGATTCATGGGTAGGATTGCTTAAAGGAGAAGAAACAAACACTTCTTGAGGTATTTCCAGTCTAACTTTAGCAGGTTGATTGCAGATAAAAGTCGCACTGCCACTATTACCCCCTGTCTGTTCACTACTTAAAGTTGTTTGATCGCTACTAAGACCTAAAGAGCCTGGTATTAGATTGGTAAATTCACATCTACCATCAATAGTTGCTTGAAAGAGAATGATAGCTGTTTGAGCTTGAACTACATTACTATAAAAAAAATCCCAACTTATTAAAGTTGAGAAAAAAGCTATTCCTTTGATAAGTCGGGGTTTTAAGGTAAACATGATTAATAAAAATTAAATTGGTTGGTTATTCTGTATGAAATATCTTAAATTTTAACTTTAACATTTGTTTAATTAATTGAGAAATTTAAGGAGCTGCTGCGGTAAAACGTACTGTAAATGAATAATTACCAGCACTTATTTGTGTAGGACTGGTAACACTCATATTTATATCTATATTACGACTTCCCCATAATAAAAAAGACCCGACACCAGAATATTGAACCGAAACACTAGGATTTAGATTGGTAGCAGATATGTTTTGTTGTCCACCTATACCAAGATTATGATCGTAGGTTACTTCTGCGCTGGATGAATCTATGGTAAAAGAATCAGACCAACTCGCCAATTTAGGAGCTTCTACCTCTAATTTTATGTTACCTAAATTACAATCTAAAGTTGCTGATGCTTGCGAGCCTCCATTGGCGGTGCTACTAAATGTTTTACCATCGGCACTTAAACCAAGATTGCCAGCTACAACATTAGTAAAATCACAACGCCCATTTACAGTAGTTTGGAATATAAACCCCGCACTTTGAGCATTAGCTACATTACCATAAACAAAACCCAAACCTATTAAGCTTGACAGAAACATTGTTACTTGAATAAGTTTGGGTTGAATTCTAAACATGGCTAATAAACCAGTAAACATTGAACAATAAACGATCGATGAATTGGGGACGAGGGAACAAAAACTGCTGTAATTATGGAGTGATTGTCATAGTTACGGTATATGCATAACTACCCGCAGGTAAAACAGTATTGTTGCTTAAATCTGCATTTAAAGATAAATCAACTGAAGTAGCACCAAGTCCTAAAGTTTGAGTAGTGCTTCCAGTTACACCTCTGTTAGCAGTAAGACTAGCAGTAGTAACACCTGTTAAATTAGCTGTAGCAACGATGTCTGTATCTTGATCGGCAGTTGCAGGATTAGAACCGCCTTCTGTAACTGAGGTGATTTGTAAAGTTGCTGTACTTTTATTGCAGTTAACTGTAGCTGTAGCTGCTGTACCGGAGAATGTTCTGGCAGCTTGATTGACAGTTAAAGTTGTGGTAGGTGTTGTAGCAAATGCACAGGTTGTAGGAACTGTACCATTAAAGATAAAGTCATCTGCCATTGCTTTAGGCGCAACACCGACGATACCAACGAGAAGTAAAGAAGAAGCAATTAATTTAGAAGTTACTTTAGTATTAAACATGATTTTCTCCTGATTTGATCGTAGAACAATTTATTAATTAAGAATAGGAACTTAACTCATTCCCTATGTCTATGTCTATCACTATAGGAAAATTAATTAGATTTGAAAATTCGTAGATTTACGTAAGCAAAAATCGGTATGCGCATTTACGCAAATAAAGTTTAATTTTTCAATAGATTAATTTCTTGGAAAGTTTCTGAATCTTCTTGAATGATTATTTGTTCAGGTTGAGCGGGTTCTCCATTAAGTTTTAAATTGTAGATACCTTGTTTCATACCTTCTAAATAAAAGACTCCTGCCCCATTAGTTAAAGAAAAGATAGTTTCATCTTTATTTTGGGAAATAGCTTCTACTCTGATACCATTGAGAGCCTTACCTTCAGCATTAGTAACTACACCGCTAACAGTATAGGAAGCACTAAAAGGAATTAAAACTTCTGTGTAGCTACCGGGAGCTACTTTAACAGCTAAAGCTGAAATCCCTGATGTCCAGTCTAAAGGAAAACCCGCAGGATCGAGATCTAGTCGATAAACTCCGGGTGGGGTAGAGAGAAAGACACCATCAGGTTTAATTTCTGGATAGGAATAATTAATCGTTTGATTATTAAGAATTAACATTAAGTTAGCATCTTCAGTAAAAATATCTTCATTTTTGTCTAATTTACCGTTATTATTGCGATCGTAAAAAGGTTTAATCCAGATACCGCCATTACTGCGTAAACGGTTAAAATCTTGGGGACTAGGGCCTGATCTAATGCCGTTTTGTACATTAAGTTTAGGGGAAAATTCGATCCTAAATTGAGCATCAGGGGAATATAAAGAAACTTGTTGATAACCTAATCTAACAATAACTCCGGGGATAATAGCCGTAGAAACGGAAGAAAGCACACCGCTACCACGAGAACCAATGCTATAACCTAAATTAAATTCCCATACAGGAAAACCATCATTTAATTTTCGATCTGAACGATAACGCCAACCCAAGGCAGCGAGATAATCATCTTGACCATTTTGAGTAGTGGTATCGTAATCAAAAATTAGAGAATGTCCTTCTAAAAAGGAAGTTTTGTTGGAAAGGTTATAGGTGATTTGTGATTCAGTCTCATTTCTACCTCGACGATGCTCTAATCTCAAATTACCAAAGGTTTGACTTAAGTTCCAAGTTAAACGACTATTACTGTTAACTTCTACTCTGGCATAGGTTGAATTTAAACCTTTGCTATGGTTGAACTGTAAGGCTGCGGCTAAATAGGAATCTGAATTACTTTGGTTTGCACTACCAACAAAATTAAAATTAGGCGATATGCGCCAATTCAAATCCAGTTTTTGACTATTATAGTTACCGTTGAAATTTAAACTAAAGTCAGGGGTAGGATTGAAGTACATTCGAGATTCTATGGACCAATCTGAATCATCAAAATCAGGGGTAAGTGCTGATATGGCTAGTTGAAAAGGTACTTTTTTAGGTTGATAAAAAATTTCTCCTAAAGGGCGCAGTGATGAGCCATCATAATAAACTCCTGTACCAACAGTTAAGTCTTCTGAAACACCATGACGATAAGCTATTCCCGCTTCAAGTTGATTAAACTCGCCAATAAAATTCTGAGCTTGAATATCTCGCTTGAATCCACCAGAAATATTTAAAACCGATGTTCCTGCTGTGAGTAATTCTGGTAAATCAGTAAAATTCACATCTCTGATTTCTGGTTCAGTAAATAAAAGTCCATCACGATAGAGGAAAACTTGGTATCTTTCCCTTTTAACAGGGACTTTGAAAGTATAAACTCCTGATCCATCGACTAAAGTTTCAGCAACAATGCGATCGCTAAATTCCTTGACTAAGCGCACTAAAGTCCCCGGTGCTGTTTGTCCGGTAATAGTTCGTTGTATTTGTTCTGGTTGAAATCTTTGTCTAGGATCAAAACCACTAAAACTATTTTCTCTTGGTTCTACATCCCAACGTTTAATGGTAGTTAAACCCCAATAATCTCCACCATTATCCCTAGGCCAAAAAGTAGGTTGAGAGCCAATAATATAATCTGTAGATTGCCCTTGATGCCACCATTGAGCTTCTTGAAGATTCCAGCTTGTGGTATCGAATAAATCACCTTGTCTGGTACGCACAAACCAACTGCCACCGAGTAAAGTACCTGTGCCGAGCAATTCTCCTTGGTATCTAGGAGGCTCGTTATTTAGAGAATTTTTTCTTTTAGTACCATTAATATTGACATCATTACCTATGGCAGTAAAAGTAAAAGGAGCAGGAAAAACAGTAGGTAATCCTTCAGTAATAATGGGAATTTCTTCAGCAATGTTAGTTTGTTGTATATTAGACCAAGGAGGATTAAAAACAACTGCATATTCGAGTACATCAAATTCTGTGGGTACTTGAAACCATGTTTGAATTTGTTGAACAGAAATTGTGAGTCCTAATTCAGCATCAGTAATTAGCTCTCCAGAATCAATGCGAGTAACTAATCCGGGGGCTGTAATTTGCCAAAAACCGTCTTCTTGTTTATTAACTTGAAGTTTTAAAGCGGTAACTACATCAGAGAAAGGAATCAGCCAGTTTTCAAAATCAATGGCTTGAGTACCATCTTCTAATCCTTTGACTAACCCGGAAGGAATAACATTGCGTGTACCAACATTTAAACCCACAGGAAGAACCATAAATTCTTCATTAATTGAGTTATCCTGTTCTGTTGGAGTTATTGGGGGAGTAGTTTCTGCTTCATCAGCAATTGCTTGCAAACAAATAAAATTAAAAGTTATAAAAAAAATTAAACAGAAGATTTTTAAAAAAAACATTACTGTTAGTTTTTAGCGATTAGCTGTTAGCTGTTAGCAATTAGCTGTTAGTGGTTAACAAATAACGAATAACAAATAACTAACCACTAAATAGATACATTCATCTCAAAAGGTACAGTATTGGGATTAGTTTTTTCATCTATTTGCCAAATTAATTCACCGCTTAACTGATAATCACCTGATGCTAAGGATAAGGGTTTTTCTTCTCCTGTAGTATCTTTAGTTGTTGGTGTAATATTAAAATTGCGATCGCCTCCTGCAATCACAGTTGTTTCTGGTAATTCTCCTTCACTAATCAATTGACCATTTTGAGATAGTTTCCAAACTAATTTAGGTAACACAGAAGCTTCGCCTGAATTACTAACTAATAATTTAAGAGTATTATTAGTTTTTTCGTAGGTAATATTTTCTACTTTTAAATTAGGACTAAGATTTCCTTTAGCCACATAAACAGTAACGCCTATACGAGCAATTATACCTACCGTATTCTGTTGATTATCCAAAGCTTCTATCAGGGTTTCCGCAAACACAGTAGTACGATATTCTCCATCGGGTAAACTAGGCAGAAGTTGTGCCAATAAACGAACTCTACGTTCGCTATCAGGAGGAATAGTCATTTCACGGGGAGAAAAACGCAAATAAGGACTTAAATCATCCTTACTTTCGCTTAAAATAGTGAAACCTTCCTCTCTATTATAGGTAAATGGCTCTGTATAAATACGAACCCGACTAGGTTTAGTTGTAGTATTTCTAATAGTAATAATTCCTTGGGCTTGTCCACGCTCCGATTGAACTTGAATGACTAAAGGAGATACACCAACTTGAGCCTTAACAACAGGATTAAACAGAAAAATTGTTGAAAGAAAAACACTACTAGCACTAATCAATCCAATGAACCAATATTTTGATTTACTTTTAGAATTTAAAGAAAAAAACTTAGACATAAACTTAAAATTTAATAATCTCATTTAAAATATAATTTTGATTATATATTAATAACATATAGTAATCCTGCTAAATGATTTATAAACTTTTCTCTCTCTTGGTGGACATTCTCTTGCGTCTTTCGCCGACGGGGGCTTCCACCGCTCTGCGGTTTATAAAAAAATGTTAATATTTACCAAGAAAATATTATTCCTATAAATCCAAAAACTAATATTAATAATTAATAAATTAAATGATACGAAATCAATTAATAACAACAGCACATCAATTTTATCAACTTGGATGGATGGTTGGTACAGCCGGTAATCTTTCCGCTAGAGTAGAAGAAAATAGCTTCTGGATTACTGCTAGTGGCAAAAGCAAAGGAAAACTGACAGAATCAGATTTTGTGCGAGTTAATTTAGCAGGTGATATTTTAGAATCTCCTTCTTCTGAAAATCGCCCTTCAGCAGAAACCAGTATTCATCAAGTTATTTATCAATTATTCCCAGAAACTCAAGCTTGCTATCATGTCCATTCAGTAGAAGCTAATTTAGTTTCTCAATTAGCTCAAAAAAATAATCTCCCCTTACCTAATATTGAAATGTTAAAAGGATTAGGTATTTGGTACGAAAATCCTCATATAAATATGCCAGTATTTGCTAATTATTTAGAAGTACCAAAAATTGCCACAGAAATTAAAGAAAGATTTACTAAAGTCAAACCAGAAATACCAGCTTTACTAATCCTCAATCATGGTGTAACTGTTTGGGCTGATAGTTGTGAAAAAGCAAAAAACTATGTGGAAATTGCTGAATATTTATTTCGTTATCTAGTTGCTGCTCATCAAGCAAAATTAATTTAATTTATATGTCAACTCTTAACTGTTGGGAATTTTTATAAAAAATATTATTGTTCTATTCTAACTTGTACTATAAAATCTCTAATTTCTTTTACTAACCAATCTTGTTCAACAGTTGTTAGATTGTCGCCAAATTTATACCAAAAATAATTACTAATCTGATGTTCATACCAACTAAAATTTTTATTTTGATATTCAAGAAGGCAATGGGAAAATGTTTTTCCTTGGGGATTAGTATTTTCTATTACAGATATATTCATAATATCTTTAGTATTACCACTTTTATCATAACGCAAATTAAATATTTTTCTAGTAATTGTAAAAAAATCACGATTAATTTTAAGTTCGACAATACCTCGAATCTTCCATAGGAATAAGCCTAAAGATAATACGCCAATTCCACTTAAGAATAAAAACAAAATAAATGATAGATAAAAACCTGTATTGAGAAAAAGCAAAACAAGTACCATGATTGTTATTGTTCCCCAAAAAAATAGATTCCAAATCATAGAAAATAACAACATATTAAAAGTTTCTCCTCTCCAACCTGCGGGAGGTATTGAAACAAAAAATTCATCATTTTTCCAGTCTAAAAAAATAGCACTACCTTTAGGTGGACGATGTAAAACTAAAGCTGGTTTAATCTCAGTAAGTCTGATAAGATTGCGCTTTTTTTGTAATACTTGCAGGGCTTCTTCTGCCGAATGATACCTTTCTTCAAAAGAAGGTGCAGTCATTTTATCTAACCAATGGGCAAAATCTTCTGATAAACTAACTTTATTTCTAAAATCAATTTTTAAGCGTTGATGAGGTAATTCTGCGGGAGATCTATGGGTCAATAAAAAGATTAAAGTTGCACCTAAACTATATAAATCAGAAGCAAAAAAAGTTCTACCTCGAAATTGTTCTGGGGGCATATAACCAAAAGTACCTACAATCGTACCACTTAAACTTAAAGTATTACGATAAAGGTCTTGTACTGCTCCAAAATCTACCAAATAAATCTTGCCATCTTCACGACGAATAATATTTTGTGGCTTAATATCTCGATGAATAACTGGAGGTGATAATTGATGAATATAATTAAGAATTTCTAATAGGTCAATTGCGATATTTTTAACTTCTTCTTCATTAGTATGCCAACCATTTTTTACCAAATCATATAATGATTCTCCCGCTACTAATTCTTGGACTAAATAAAATTTTCTATCTCCTTCTGTATCAAGATAAAAATAGTCAAGATATTTTGGAATAAAAGAATGATTTAATGTCGCTAATACTTTTGCCTCTCTTTCAAATAAATCAAGGATTTTCCAATCATTAATTTGGCTTAAAAATACGGCTTTAATAGCTACAGTTTGTTTACTGTTTAAATCTATGGCAGAATAAGTTTTCCCTGTTCCTCCTTCACCTAATAAAGTAACAATTTGATAGCGGTTATCAATAATATCTCCACCATAATGTAATGTTGACATTGGTTTTTATTTAACTAACATTTCTTGAATAGTTTCTAATTTGACTTTAGTAAAATAGTCTTTTTTAAACTGCTCTTCTTCTACTATATCTAAAAATTTATTTAATGTGGCTTCAAATTGACTGGTGTCTGGTTCAATTGTAATAAATTTTAATTTGTTGTCTTCGAGTTTAGCCAATAAGCCATTTTTCTCAAGACTAATTAAGCCTAATTTTAAACTATCTTCGCTCAATTTTAAGTTATTCAATAATTCTTGTTGATTGATTATCTGATGATTGTTAACTAAATTTTGAGCTATTGTTAATAACTCCTCCCAAATTTCTAAAGGATTCAATTGTTGTTCTGAATTATAATTTAAAGCTAATCTTTTCTTTGATTGTTTTGCTAGTTGATAATATTTTTCTAACTGCTGCCAATTAAGAGGCGGTTTTGTTATTACCATTATTTCTGATGTATCTTGTTTAAATTCTTTTGCTCTATAATCTAAAATTAAATTAGGCTCACTTTCTTGAAAAACTAATTCTAAATTATCTAAAAATATTCTTATATCAATTAATGTGACTTGTGGCTCATTATTAAAATCACCTATATTTATAAGTAAATCGAGTCTATTATTTTCTGGTAATTCTTCTTTTCTATGTCCCCACCAAATTCCTGATATATATTTCTCTGAAGAATCATCTCTTAAAATAAAAGTTGTTTTATAATAACCTTGTTTCTGTTGACTTAAGTCTGATATTTGTTGAGAGTAACAATTTTCAAGCCAACAGTTTCTCACTAAAAAAACTGGAGCTTTATTCCCCATACCAAATGGCTCTAAATAATTGATTTCATCTAAAACATTTTCCGCTAAATCTTTTACTGTAACTATCATATCTATTTTAATAGATGGTTCAAAATTTAGATTTTGTTGCCTTAATTTCTGATTAATATTATTTTTAAAAATCTCAATATTTTCTGCCAACAAACTTAATCCTGCGGCATAAGGATGTCCGCCAAAACTTAATAATAAATCAGATTGCGAGGCAACTAAATTATATAAATCAATTTTATTAGTTGAACGTGCTGAACCTCTAGCAATTTGTAAATTATTTTTAGTCTCTATTATACTTAACAAAATAGCTGGCCTCCCATATTCTTCAGCAATTTTTCCGGCTACTAATCCGAGTACCCCTAATTCCCATTGATTACTAGCTAAAACGATAACACTTGTGGTAGATAAATCTATTTTTTTTAGATGTTTTTTGGCATCTTTAATAATATCTTCCTGTAAACTTTTACGACGACTATTAGCTAATTCGGCTTTAAAAGCTAATTTATTACAATTTTTTTCATTTTTACTTGTTAGCAAATCTATGCAGAAATTAGCATCTCCATGAATACGACTAATTGCATTAATACGAGGCCCAATACCATAGGAAATATCTGTCGGGCGATCGCCATTTGTTTTACATATAGTTAATAATCTTTTTAAACCATATCTTTTAGTTTTTTCTAATTTTTTAATCCCGATTTGGGCTAAATAACGACAATCATCTTTTAACTCGACTAAATCTGCAATCAAACCAATGGCAACTAAATCTAATAATTCTTCAGGATTATATTGTTTATATTTTTGCCAATTATCTGCTAAACATTCAATTAATTTATAAGCAACAGCTACCCCCGAAAGATGATATAATGGATGAGTATTATCTAAATAACGAGGATTAATAATAGCAACAACATGGGGACGTTTTTCTGGTAAGGTATGATGGTCAGTTACAATAATATCTATTCCTAGTTCAACTGCATAATTAATTTCATCAATATTAGTGCTACCTGTATCGCAAGTTATAATTAATGTAACCCCTTGAATTACTAATTTATTAATACCTTCTTTATTTAAACCATGAGATTCTGTTAAACGATTGGGAATATAATATAATAAATATTTTTCTTGCTGAAAAAAATATCCTAAGCCTTCCCATAAAATACTGGTAGCAGTAACTCCATCAGCATCAAAATCCCCCCAAATAGCAATTTTTTCTTGGTTAATCAGAGCTTTTTCTAAACGATTTTTGGCTAAGAAAATTTCTTCACCAAATTCTGCATAACTACTAGCTTGATAGTCTTGATAATTTAAGAAATATTTTAATTTTTCTTCAGTTCTAATATTACGTTGCCACAATAATTGTGCTAAATAATATCCATTGGCTAAACCAGTATATGTTTTAACTAAATTTAAAAATTTATCTGTTATGGATGCTGATGGGAATAATTGCCATTTCATAACCAAGACTTAATCAGGATTAACATGATTTTCACGATTAACAGGATTATAATTATAATTTAACCCTAATTATAAAAATAATATAATTAATTATTAACTATTTTTTTGGAGAAAAGACCATTTATACTGCACCTTTAGCCCGTTTGATTGAACAGTTACAACGTTTACCCGGAGTAGGGCCAAAAAACGCTCAAAGATTAGCTTTACATATTCTGAAACGCCCTGATAAGGAAGTAGAAGATTTAGCAACAGCTTTAATCGAAGCAAAAAAACAAGTAGGCTTGTGTAAAGTTTGCTTTCATTTATCTGCTGAACCTGTATGTAGTATTTGTAGTAATCCTAAGCGAGATAATAACACAATCTGTGTAGTGGCAGATTCAAGAGATGTAATTGCCCTAGAAAAAACTAGAGAATATCAGGGTAAATATCATGTTTTAGGGGGAGTAATATCACCAATGGATGGCATAGGGCCAGAACAATTATATATTAAACCTTTAATTCAACGAGTAAGTCAAGATAAAATCAAAGAGGTAATTTTGGCCATAAGCCCCACAATTGAGGGCGAAGCTACTACCATGTATCTCGGCAAACTCTTAAAACCATCCACAAAAGTTACCAGAATAGCCTTTGGATTGCCGATGGGAGGAGATTTAGAATATGCTGATGAGATAACATTAGCTAGAGCATTAGAAGGCAGAAGAGAATTCGATTAAAAATTGAACCATAATATTAAAAATACAGTCTAAATTAACTAAATATTAGTATTAATAATCAATGAATAAACTGTTAACTAGATTTAATTTAAAGTTGATGAAAAAAATCTTGAAACCAATAACTCTTTCCTTCTTAGTTAGCTTATCTGTAGGCAGTTTGCCAGTAAATGCCCAAATAAAATCTCCCCTAATTATTAGTCAAGCAAGTAATAGTCAACAGGAACTTGATAGATTATTACGCCAAGGGCAAAAATATGTTGATGATGGAGACTACAATAAAGCTATTTATACATATCAGCAAGCAGTAAATATAGATAGACAAAATCCCCGAATTTTTTCTGGCTTAGGTTATTTATATACTCGTCAAGGTAACTTTATAGAAGCAGCTAAAAATTATCAACAAGCAGTAGCCTTAGACCCTAACAATGGTGAATTTTATTATGCCCTCGCTTACAGTTTAGCTAATTCTGGAGATAATATTGGTGCAGCAACTGCCTATTATCGTGCAGGACAACTTAGTCCTAATAATATTAATAATTATTTAGGTTTAGGGACAGTTTTGTTAAGAGAAGGCGAATATAACGGAGCGATTCAAGCTTATCAAAAAGCTTTATCTATCGATCCTGCCAATAAACAAGTATATGATATTTTGGGTTCAGCTTTACTTAAACAAGGACGTACTCAAGAAGCAATTCTTTTTTTAGAAAAAGCTACTCAAACCTATCCAGTAGATAGCAATTTACGCCTACAATTAGCTATAGCTCAAATCAGTCAAGGAGAAATCGCAAAAGGGCGAGAAAATTTAGAAAAAGCAGAAACATTAGAACCTAATAATTTTATTATTCCCTTACGCATTGGACAATTATTAGAACAACAAGGAGAGTTTGATAGTGCTTTAAACTATTATCAAAAAGCTTCTAAATTAGCTCCTCCTAATTCACAAATAGAAGGAGAAATTGCCGGAATATTTATGAAAAAAAAGGATTTTATTAATGCGATTGTTATCTATAAACAAATAATTGCAACTAATCCCAATAATGCCTCAGCTTTTCATAATCTTGGTATGGCATTATTGGGAAGAAATCGTCTAGATGAAGCAAAAACAAATTTAGAAGAAGCTCGCCGATTATATGTTCTCCAAAGTAATTCAGAAGGAGTGAAAAATGTAGATACTTTAATGGGACAATTAGCACAACCAACCAAAAAATAATTATGCCAGTTACTACCCAACAAGTAATTAAATGGAAACAACAAGGTAAGCCTATCATTAGTTTAACTGCTTGGGATTATCCCATCGCTCAAATTTTAGACCAAGCCGGAGTTGACATTATTTTAGTAGGGGATTCTTTAGCTATGGTAGCGTTGGGATACCATACTACTCTACCCGTGACTTTAGAACAAATGATTCATCATGCAACAGCAGTTTGTCGAGGGGTAAAACAGGCTTTGGTAGTATGTGATTTGCCTTTTTTAAGTTATCAAGAAAGTATTTCCCAAGCTATCAATTCTGCTGGTCGTGTTTTAAAAGAAACAGGAGCAAATGCGGTAAAATTAGAAGGGGGCAATGCCGTTATCGCTGAAACGGTAGAGAGACTAACTACAATTGGTATTCCAGTATTAGGTCATGTGGGCTTAACACCTCAATCAGTCAATCAACTCGGTTATAGACAACAGGGAAAAACCGAATCAGAAGCTGATCGCATTTTAACTGAAGCTGTTAATTTATGGCAAGCAGGAGCTTTTGCCATTGTTTTAGAACATATTCCTTCTCAATTAGCTCAAGAAATTACCAATAAATTACCTATTCCTACCATTGGTATTGGTGCGGGTAATGGTTGTGATGGTCAAGTTTTAGTAACTGCGGATTTGTTGGGATTAAGCGAAAAACAACCTCCTTTTGCTAAACCCTATCTGAATTTACGTCAATTAATTAGTGAAGCGGTGCAAGATTTTGCAACAGATGTGAGAAAAGAGAATTTTTCGAGAGAATAGGGTTATTTGCTGTAACACTAAACCCTAATTATTTTTCTTGTTTACAAATAGCAACTCTATCTAATAAATGAGCCAGAAATGTTTCATATTCAGCCGTATATAATGACCATTGTCGAGCTACGCTAGAAAGAGCATCTATACCAACAGTAGTGGGGAAATGACCTAATGGAGCGTTTAAAGAGAAATTCAGATCGTTATAAGCAATATATTCCTCTTGATTACTTTGATTGTTATATGTTCTCCAACCTACTTGTTTAGCTAATGCTTGTAAAGAATTTGTCTCGCTATTTGCATTACTATTTTTATAAATTTCTTCTTGAATACTTAAACCAAAACGATTGTTAGAATAGTTTAACCAAAGCCCATCTATTTTTTGTAAATCTGTACAAGAAAATTTATCTATTTCTTCAAGAGTCAGGGAAATTGTACGTCCATAATTACCTACTTGTCTAATAATTTCCCAAGTTTGTTGATCTGCTTTTTGCCATTTTTGAATATTTAAAAAATATTCTAATCTTTGATACATATTATAGGTAGAAACAGCAGTGGCAGCCATAATTACTGATAATTCTTCTTCTTCAGAAGATAAAGTTGTGATCGATGCAGTATTATTATTTTCTGTAGAATTAAAAGAAAAACCATCTGTAATAGAGACAGAAACCCAAGGAATTTGATAACCTTTAGTTTCTTCATAAACCCCCGATCTTACTTTTCTAAACATAATTTCAATATCGAGATCTGGGGTTTTTATATATTTTTTTAATTGCTCAGTATAAGGGCTATTACGTCCATAACCATCAGCAGAATATTCTCCCGGAGCAGTAGAGTAAGCAATAAAAGAACCAGCCTTAGCATCAACTGGAGCTAATCCTCCGACACCAAAATTAGGATTTTCTTCCCCTCTCCAAGCACTGCGAAAAGGATCGTTGCGACAAGCATCAAGGATAATTATATTCATTTTAGTATTAACAGATTCCATCTTTTTTAATACTTCGCCCAAAGCTATAGTTTCATTCTCAATTTTATTTTTGTCTTTTAGTTTGGCATCTGTCGGCAATAAATAATTTTCACCATCAACCTGCATTCCATGGCCAGCATAATAAAATAATCCTATAGCTCCTGCTTCTAATTTTTCATGAAAACGCTCAATAGCTCTATTCATCTCCTTTAAATCTGCATCCAAAACTCTAATCACATCAAAACCTAATTCTTCTAAAATTGCAGCTATATCACTAGCATCATTAACGGGATTATCTATAGGACGAACATCATATTCGGAATTACCAATCACTAAGGCAATAAGTTTTTCTTTCTGTTGAGTCTGATTTTTAACAGCTAAAGTAGGTTTAGTTTCAGGAGCTATAAGTTGAGAATATAAGTATTTATCATCTGTATTATTAGATAAATGTATATTGCTAAGAACTCGTTGTGATGTTAGTAATAAGGTCTGAGGAAATAATAATAGGGTAGTATAAGCGATATTGAGTAAAAATTGGCAATTAAACATAGTTTTATTCTAGTTACCTAGGTATAACGTATTCTTTCAGAATTATTTAATCATATATTTGATTTTTACTCTATTTTCTGAGCTAAAACAAAAATTTAGTTAGAAGTGATAGTATATGGAGGAATTAAGAATAACCATTATAGATTATGAAAAAAACAAATAGGCTCAAACAAATTATTTCTGTATTAGGGAGTTTTAGTGTCCTTAGTTTAACAGCTAATGGTAATGTGACTGCTCAAACTCCATCAAACAATTTATTTTTCTGTAAAACCAATTCTGAAGGGATTCCTACTACTTATATTACTGGTCCAACTGGAAAGTTTATTGAGCTAATTTCTTGGCAAAAAGATGCTATTGGTGGCTTTTCTCCAGAAGAGCGTTGTCAAATCGTATCTGAGAGATTGCAAGAAGCTCATGAAGAAGGAAATTTAGCCTATATAACTCATGGCTTTATGAATGGTTCTCCAGTGATTTGTGGTACTTCTTCAAATGGTGGTTCTTGTGATAAACTATTATTGACTATTAGACCAGAAGATGATCCCAAAACTACTATAGAAAATTTATTCCAAGCTGGTTCTTTTTCTAGTAGTCCCTTAATTCAAAATAACGGTAAATCTCGCTATTACTATAGTCTAAGTGAATTTTCACCTCAGTAATTTTGTTTTTTGGTTAGGTTAAGTTCGTCTTTACACTCCTCAATTTTTCAACTCCTCAAATATTCCCATATTTAACCTCAACCTATTTATTGTTTTTTAAATCCTAATTTGAAATTTTCTTGAAACAAAAAAAATATACATATACAGGCAAGATGCCTGTATCACAGGGATTTATATTTTTAAAATTTATATTTTTTTAAAATTTATATTAAATTAGTATTAATGAATTTAATTAATACAAATATATGTCTTTGCAATTTATTAATAAAATTATTATAACTACTATATTAACTTGTTCAATTTCTATAATTGATCTAAACTCAAATATAAAATTAGTAAAAAGTAACAATATATTTTTAACTGAAAATTCGCAAAGCAAAATCAAAAATATAGAAAAAATTGCTCGTGATATTACTATAAAAATAAAATCTGGCTATAAACAAGGCTCTGGAGTTATTATCGGAAAAAAAGGTAATTTATATACGGTTTTAACTAATCGTCATGTTTTAATTGAAAATCAACCTATTAGTATAGAAACTGTTGATGGTAAAGAAAATACAGCTACTCTAATAACTGGTCTTAATGTTAGTGGTTTAGACGTAGCTTTATTACAATTTAATTCTAATAAGAATTATCAAGTTGCTGAGTTAGATAATTATAATAAATTAACTGAAAATGATACTATTTTTGCAGCAGGTTTTCCTTACAAAAATAATCAATTTACCTTCGTAACAGGAAAATTACAACTATTATCAGATCGAGCATTTAAGGATGGTTATCAATTAGGTTACGATTTAGATTATCGACAAGAAATTGAAAAGGGTATGAGTGGAGGCCCTATTTTAACCAATGAAGGTAAACTAATCGGTATTAATGGGATTCATGCCAACGCTGTTACTATTTTATATAATCCTTTTATTTATCAAGATGGCACTCAACCTACTCAGTTACAAATAGATAGATATAGCCGTTATAACTGGGGTATTCCTATTACGAGTGTTGCGGAAAATATTCCAGATTATCTTAGTTTAAATATTAATGTAAGAGCGATAAATTCACTAGAAAAAACAGAGTTACTAGTATATGATGAAATCAAAATAGAAGCAAAACAAATTACAGTACGATTAGAATTGCGCTCGGAAGGCACAAGGGGATCAGGGGTAATTGTTGCTCAAAATAATAATACTTATTATGTACTTACCGCTTATCATGTGGTAGAAGAAATAACCGCATTAAGAGATTTAGAAATAGTTACTTCTGATGGTAAAGGACACTCTGCTAATAATCAAAATATAATTAGATTTAAGGGAGCAGATTTAGCTTTAGTTGAATTTAATAGTGATAATCAATATGAAATAGCAACTATTGCTACTCATCAAGCTAATAAAAAAGATGGTAATTTCACTTTTGTAGCCGGTTTTCCGGCAGATAATCCAGAACAATTTAATTTTAGTGCTGGTAGTATTTTTGAAGAGGAAGAAGCTGAAGCCAATAAGGTAGGAGATACTGCTAATCTTACCCGTAGTTTTGATATGGTATATACCAATATAACCACCGGTGGCATGAGTGGAGGGCCTGTTTTAGATGTAAGAGGTCATCTGGTGGGAATACATGGTAGGGTGGAAGGAGAAGAGCTAATTCAACAAGCTACTGGACAAAAAGAAAAAGTTTTTTTAGGTTATAGTTTTGGCATACCTATAAATGTTTTTATCAGTCGTTTACAAGTATGTTTACCCAATAATTTTTCATCCTTTTTCGCTACATTAACTCCTTCCCAAACTAAGTTAACAACTGATGAATGTACTAAGTTTAAGAAGACTTCTTTATCGGAAAATTCTTTACAATTATATAGATTACCTTTACCAGAAATAACTTCTCAAGAAAGAAAAAAAATTCTTAATACTATCCCTCAACCTATAGAACCAACTAATAAAAATAATCCCATAGACTGGTTAAATTATGGCAATCAATTATGGCGACAAAATAATTATCAAGATGCAATTAATGCTTTTAATAAAGCCCTAAATTTAGAGCCTGATTTATACTTAGCATGGTATGCTAAAGCACAAGCTTATTTTAATAATAGCCAATACAATCTAGCTTTAGAATCTATAGAAAAAGCCATCGCCCCATTATCAAGCCAAGATCAACCTAATTCCAATTCTTCCCGAAAAGAAAAAGAAGGATTTGCCGTAGCTTGGAATTTAAAAGGACGAATTTTAAATTCATTAGAGCAATATGAAGAAGCAATTTTAGCTTTTAATAAGGCAATTGAGCTAAGTAAAACTAAACCAGAACAACAATTTTCTGCTTATATGTGGCGTGGTTTTGCTTTGGCTGAGTTAAAACGCTATGAAGAAGCAGTAAAATCCTATGGTAAGGCTTTAGAGGTAAGGGATAATTCTTGGGCCTATAATAATCGGGGTATAGCTTACGAAAATTTAGGAAAGTATCCAGAAGCGATCGCAGATTATACTAAAGCTATTGAAATTAATCCTGATTATGCTTTAGCTTATAACAATCGGGGTATAATTTATGATATTTTAAAAAAATACCCAGAAGCCATTGCTGATTATACTAAAGCCATTGAAATTAATCCGAGTTATGCTTTTGCTTATAATAATCGAGGGGCAGCTTTTCGTAATTTAGAAAAATATTCCGAAGCCATTGCCGATTATACTAAAGCCATTGAAATTAATCCGAGTTATGCTGATGCCTATAATAACCGAGGGGCAGCTTTTCGCAATTTAGAAAAATATTCCGAAGCCATTGCCGATTACACTAAAGCTATTAAAATTAATCCTGATTTATTACAAGCATACTATAATCGAGGTATAATTTATAGTAATTTAGAAAAATATTCCGAAGCCATTGCCGATTATACTAAAGCTATTAAAATTGATGTACATTTAGCTCAAGCTTATTATAATCGAGGAATTGCCTATTATAATTTAGAAAAATATTCCGAAGCGATCGCCGATTATACTAAAGCTATTGAACTTGATCCTAAAGATATTAATTGCTATCTTAATCGTGGTTTTGTCTATCACAAAGAAAAACAATATCTTCAAGCTTTAGCTGATTATGAACTATATATAAAAGAATATCCCAATACAGCATCAGTAATTATTAATATAGGATTAATAAAATATGAAATGGGAGAAATAGAGCAGGGGATGCAACAATGGCAAAAAGCCTTAAATATTGATACTAATCTAACTGAAGTAAAATTAGCTTTAGCTGTAGCTTATTATCAACAAGGAAAGCAAGAACAAGCATTAAAAATAGTCTCTGATTTAGAAATAGACCAGCGTTTTACAGATAAGAAATTTTTATCAAAATTTTTTTGGGGCGATAAATTAATAGAAGATTCTCTTAAATTATTAGCTGATGTTACGCAAAATTGAAATAATTGATTTACTATTAGGTTTTAGCGGTTAGCTTTTAGCCGAATACTGAATACTGAATACTGATTTGCGTAACACCAGTTATTAAATCAAATAATTTCTACCTCGCCAAACTTTAGGTTGTCTTTGTGCGGAGAGAAAAATTCTTGCTACTGCCAATATATCTGCTAAAGGAGATAACCAAAATAAAAGAGAAATAGGAGCTTGATAAGAAAAGACTATTGCTCCTAGTAAAGCAAAACGAATTAAAAGCAAAAATAAATTTAAACCACAAGCAGCAATTATTAAAGGGGAATTATACCCTAGAGTTATAAAATCTAATAAAATTAAACTCATAAATAAAGGAAAGCCTTGTACTGCTAGTAAAACCCACAAATCCAACCACAATTGACCTACTGATGAAGCGTCTTTTAAATCGAGAGAGCGCCCCCATTCTCGCCAAGTTTCTGCCAAGCCCTGATACATTCGTACTTTAATTATTTTAGCTCCGTCTAAAAAGCCGACTTTAAACCCCTTTTGGGCAGCAAGTCGAGCTAAAGTTACATCATCGCAGAAAGAACTAGCAGCACTACTATAACCCTCTAATTTTTCTAAAACTTGGCGACGTACTAAAAAACATTGACCATTAGCCATAACTCGCTCTGGGCTTTGATGCCTTACTCCAGCAGAATCAAAACGGTATAACAAAGTCATTAACAAGGCAGGTTGTAGCCACCATTCCCCCGGATATTCAAGAATAAACTGGGGAGAAAGGGATAAAATATCATAGCCTTCCTCGTTAGCCGCTTGAATGGCACTGGCTACTAAACCGGGTTGAGGTTGAGTATCCGCATCAATTCCTAAAATCCATTGACTTTTCTCGGAACTAAATAAAAAACCATTATGCAACGCCCAAGGTCTTCCTATCCAATTTTGAGGCAGAGGAGGATCGTTAATTAGTTTGAAACGAGGGTCAACTTGAGCATATTCTTTAACTTTTTCTGGCGTGCCATCTGTAGAATAACTATCAACTATAATTATTTCTCTAACTTCATAACTTTGACGAGTTAAACCCTGTAAACAAGGTTCAATTCTTGCAACTTCATTCAAAGTCGGTACAACAACGCTAACTTGGCCAAAAAGTTCTGGTGTTGTTGGTTTCGCAGTTAAAGGAGGGCGACGGGTTGCTCCTTTTAATAAACGAGAGAGAAAAATTAAAGCAGGAATTCCTTGAAAGATAAGTAAGAGGAAAGAAATTGTTGTTATATTACTAAACCAGTTCACTTATTTAACTACTCCAATAGGGCAAACTGGTAGTTTATCAGGTTTACTCTCATTCTCTAACAATTTATCAAGGTACTTTCTACATTTTTATTATCAATAAGTTGTTTCGATCGCTGTAAAATATTCAATAAATACTCATACCAAAGTTCCATCCCTACACCGGTGCGTGCCGAGACTTCAAAAATCTGGGCTTGAGGAGCAACACCCTGAATATTCTTCAGTGCTTCTTCTCGGTTAAAATCGATCGCCTCAGCAATATCAATTTTATTAATAATTACTACATCCGCAGATTTAAAAGTAGTGGGATATTTGAGGGGTTTATCTTCTCCTTCGGTTACTGAATGCAAAACTATCCTCAGATTTTCTCCTAAATCGTAAGCTGCAGGACAAACCAAGTTACCCACATTTTCAATTACTAAAACATCTAAATCATCGAGATTGAGTTGTTGTGCTGCTTGCATCACCATATTAGCTTCAAGGTGACACAGAGTTCCAGTGGTGATTTGTACCGCATTACCACCACTATTACGGAGGCGTTGAGCATCCCTATCTGTTTCTAAGTCACCAACAACAACTCCTATTTTTAGTTTATTTTGTAGATCGGAAATAGTTCGGGCCAGAAAAGCTGTTTTCCCAGAACCCGGACTAGATAAGACATTCAGCACAAGTAAATTGCGATGGGCAAAATATTCACGGTTGTGTGCTGCTATATGGTCATTTTTATGGAGAATGGATTGATTTAAAGTCAGGGAATGATGATTATGGTTATGAACATCATGTTCATGGTGTTCATGTTCTAAATTAGCACCCTCAATTTTAACTTCCTCAGTAATACCACAGCCACAGTTACCACACATATTTAAGATACCTCCAATGATGTAAGTTCGATTTCCCGTCCTGAAAGAAGATGGTGACTGAGATTGCCACACTGAGGACAGGTGTAAAAAAGATCCGCAGGTTGAAATGAGCGATCGCAATTAAGACAATAACAAGTTACCGGCACAGTTTCTATTTTTAGTTTAGCGTTTTCGGCAATTGTTTTTGTAGTGACGACATCAAAAGCAAATTCTAAAGCTTCAGGTACAATTCCTGACATTGCCCCAATTTTCATGGTTAATTGATGGATTTGTTGAGCATTTTGCCTTTTGGCATTTTCTAAGGCTATGGCTAAGGTTTGTTCCATAATACTGAGTTCGTGCATAAGCTATGAGTGTTAATTTTTATAGGACTATTCTGAACACAATGCTCTGATTTTTTCTAAGGCAATAAAACTTGCTTGTTGGGTGATAGGGGATAGGGATTCGCCAAAATCGAAATTAATAGCGGGAATTAAAAGCCAATATGAAGTAGGTACATAACCGTAAAGTGTTTGGGTAAGATAAAGGAGCGATCGGGGATCGCTTTTATGTCCTAAGCTAATATTTATATTTTCAGGTTGAATAGGTTTTATTTGTATATTTGATTCGGTTTGGTCTAAATTAGCTATGGCATCAACAAAAATAACTAATTTAGCATTACTAATTTCCTCAGCGAGTTCTGGTGTTAATTGAAATACACAAAGCGATCGCACATTAGGTAATTTCCACATTTCTACTTGTTCTGCTACCCATTGACCAACACCATCATCACTCCGTAAGGTATTACCATAGCCAATAATCAGTTTTTTAGACCTCATGCTTATAATTTTTTTTAAGATTTTATATCAACCTAAAAAAATCTGCGATCTTATCATTTCATTTATCAATGTTCAATGATTGGTCAATCTAACGATTAAGCATTCGACGCTATCAGTTATCTTTTTTTAATAAAAATGCGCCGTCAATCGGTATATATTTGGACGCTGAATTTACAAGTGACATAGATGTAAGCTGAGAAACACCATACACCTCAACTTTTGCACCATAATCCTTTTGAATTTTAGTTACCAACAAATCAAAATCACCATCACCGGATGCCAAGACAACAATATCTGCCATTTTGCCATATTCCATTGCATCGAGGGTAATCCCAACATCCCAATCACCTTTTGCTGTACCATCAGATCGTTGAATAAACTGCTTCAATTTTATTTCAAAGCCGATGGCCTTAAGAATATGCTGAAACTGTCTTTGTTTTTCATCACCACGATCGATGGCATAGGCAATAGCTTTTACAACTTTTCTTTTTGAAGTAACCTGCTTCCAAAACTCATTGTAGTCAAAATTGCAATTGTAAGCTTGCTTGGTCGTGTAATATATATTCTGAACATCAACAAGAATGACTACACTTTCCATGAAATTCCTATTTATTTTTGATTTTTCTGCTACCCATTAACCTACACTATTATCACTTCTTAAGGTATTCCCATAACCTCTAACTAATTTTAGTTCAGAATTTGGAGTTGTAATTTCAAAATACAATATCTCAACCAATTCGATAAAAAGCATAGTTGAAAACCTTTATCCTTTGTCTTGGCTCAATAGGGAAGTTGGTGGTTTGGGATTAATTTTTTCTTTGATAAGATCGATGGTAAATGCTAATAATGGCAAACTAAAAGCGATAACAAGTGCCACCGCCACCCACTGAAAAATCGTCGCTCTTTTTCTACCTTTTGTGGGATAGCCGCAACTTAGACAAATGTCGGCTTCGCTACTATTTAATGAACCACAGACTTTACAAGGTTCTAATGCCATTATTACATAAAAATATATTACACCCTTATTTTAGGAAAAATACCAACTATTCAACAAGTTTCTTAGTTTTCAGAATTATATCTCTTCTTTTACCCTAGTTGAAACTAATCTTTCCAAACTTCATTAACTACAGTACCATCTCCTTTAAGTAATTGAATATGCAAGGGCATTTGTCCCGCAGCATGGGTAGAACAACTCAAACAAGGATCGAAACAACGAATCCCTGCTTCAACTCGATTTAGCATTGGTTCGGGAATTTCTGTACCGTTAATATAATGCTTGGCAATTTGAGTAACGGTTTGGTTCATTGCTAAGTTATTTTGTCCTGTGGCAATAATCAGATTAACTTTTTGAATTAAGCCGTTTTCATCGACTTTGTAATGATGAAATAATGTACCACGAGGAGCTTCACTCACGCCAATGGCTTCGAGTTCGTTAATTCCGGCAGTGGCTCGTACCCTATCACTGATAATATCAGGATCGTCCATAAGTAGGGTAATGTGTTCTAGACAGGCAAGAATTTCAATTAAACGAGCATAATGATAAAAGAAAGAAGAAGTAGCTACACCACCAGCACGCTGCCGATATTCCTGTAATTCCCTGTCTGCTGCTTCTGTGCCAATGCGATCGCAGATATTTAACCGTGCTAAAGGCCCAACTCGATAAATTCCCTTGGGATAACCAAAAGGTTTGTAATAGGGAAATTTAAGATAAGACCATTTTTCAACAGCTTCTCCTAAATAATCAAGATAATCATCTTCACTAAGATGATCGGCCACAATATTGCCTTCACTATCGGTAAAGCGGATATGCCCGCCATAATGCTCCCATTCTCCATGTTTACCCACTAAACCCATAAAAAGACTAGAAAATGTACCAAATACCTCTATTTCGGTCTTTAAATGCTCATCTAGAAGGTTTTTAAATAGGGATAAAGCCAAGTTAATTGTCTCAAAGGATTCTGGCAGGCGATCGCAAATCCATTGCCTACCTTCTTCAGATAAAGGCGATCGCACCCCCCCCGGTACTGCCCAAGCGGAATGAATTTTTCTTGCGCCTAAAAGTTCAATTACTGTTTGTCCGAACTGTCTTAAACGAATGCCAGCACGGGCTAAATCGGGATTAGCTGCAATTAAGCCGAAAACATTGCGTTTAGTGAGATCGCTTTCCCAACCTAAAAGAAAATCGGGGCTACTCAGATGGAAGAAAGAAAGAGCATGGGATTGAACTAATTGGGCTAAATTCATTAACCGTCTTAATTTTTCCCCTGCGCGGGGTACTTTTACCGCTAAGATTTTATCCCCTGTTTTGGCCGCAGCAAGGAGATGACTAACAGGACAAATACCACAAATGCGGGCGGTAATTCCTGCCATTTCAGTAAAAGGCCTGCCTTCACAGAATTTTTCAAATCCTCGATATTCGACTACATGAAAACGTGCATCTTCTACTTGGCCGGCATCGTCTAAGTAAATGGAAATCTTGGCATGACCTTCAATGCGTGTAACTGGATCAATAACAATTGTTTTAGACATAATCTTTTTTAGTTCGTAGTTGGTTACTAATTACTGGTTTTAAGTCGTTTTTAGCCAAACTTAATCATCTCTCGGCCTTCCATTTTAGGTCTTTCGCCTCTGAGTAAAGGTTCGATGGTGTCATGGATGCGAGAAGCCGAAGGTGGACATCCGGGCATGAAAATATCTACATCGACAACTTGATGCACGGGTAAAACACGATCGAGCAGTGGGGGAACTATACCGGGTTCATTGGGTAATTGAGGAGTAAGATCGGCTAATTCTAAGTAGCCTCTTGTTAATACGGGTTCAGCACCATCCAATAAATTACGCATGGCGGGAACATTGGCAGTAACGGCACAATCACCGAAAGAAATCAGGATTTTTGTGCGTTTTCGGACTAATTTAATGATTTCCAAATTATCTTCATTGGCTACTCCTCCTTCAACTAAGCAGACATCCACATTTTCTGGATATTCCTTCACATCTGAGGCTACTGGACTATACACAATATCAACATATTTGGCTAGTTCGATTAGCCATTCATCTAAATCCAAAAACGACATATGGCATCCTGAACAACCTGCCAACCAAACCGTAGCTAATTTAATTTTATCCATATTCGTTAATAATTCCTCATTACTTTTTAATTGAAATAACTACTGTAGGGGCTTTCCTGTCATTTGCTCCTACTAATTATCTTGTCCATTGTCCTTTCTCCCTTGCCGTGGCAAGAAATTCTAACTTATTGCGATCGCCTTCTTTTTCTGATGTGGTAGTTCCTTTGCGGAAAATTGTGCCTGTGGGACAAGCATCTACGCATTTACCGCAGGATGTACAAGCTTCTACTTCTCCCCAAGGTTGATTTAACCCGGAGATAATCTTACATTTTTCTCCTCTTTGTTCGACATCCCAAACGTGAGCGCCTTCAATCTCATCGCAAACTCGAACACAACGGGTACAAAGAATACAACGATTATGATCGATGCCAAATAAAGGATGGGAAAGATCCACCTCCCGTTTGGGGAAACGATAGGGATAACGACTATGATCCATGCCTACGGCGATAGCCATATCTTGAAGTTCGCAATTACCGTTAGCTACGCAAATAGCACAAACATGATTACCTTCTGCAAAAATTAATTCCACTGCCATACGCCGATAATTTTGCAGTTTGGGGGTATTAGTATGCACTACCATTTCTTCGCTTACTTCGGTAACACAGGCAGGTAACATTTTACTGTTACCTTCAATTTCGACTAGACACAAGCGACAAGCACCCACATCAGATACCCCATCTAAATGGCAAAGGGTAGGAATGGTAATCTTGGCTGATTGTGCTGCTTCTAAAATAGTTGCACCTTCGGGCATTGCAACTGGTATTCCATCAATGGTTAAAGTTCTGACTGACATAATTTTTATTAATAGTTAATAGTTAGGACACTAAAGTTATCGATTTGAATAAACCGCATACATTGAACAGTTAACTGATAAATGGTAAATGTTTAATGTCAAATGATAATCCCCTCACTTCTTTACAAGGTCTAACGATTAGGTGTTTCTTTTGGCATAATTGCACCTGTTAAATTAGCTCCTTTGAAATTAGCTTGATACACTTTATTTTCATAATTCCAATCTGATAAATCTAAGGTGTAGTTTAGGGTAGTATCTGTTAAATTAGCTCCTTCAAGATTGGCATTTTCTAGGTTGATTCCCCTTAAGTCTGCTCCAACTAAGGTAGCTTGTTTGAGATTAGCTCCACTGAGATTGGCAACTATCAAATGGTGATCTATGGGAAGGGATGCTGCGTTCCAGAAATAAGCAAAGGTTGCACCATTAAGATTGGCTTTTTCTAAATTAATGCCCTCCATATTAATACCAACTAATTCTGCTTTAGCTAAGTTAGCTTCTTGAAAATTAGTTCCTTTAACTATAATTTCTTGAGTATAGAAATTACTCAAACGAGCTTCTTGAAGATTGGCTTTTATGAAATTAGCATCGGTTAAATTACTCCAGTAGAGATTAGCACGAGATAAATTAGCTCCGGTTAAATTTGCTCCAGTTAAATCTGCTTTTTGCAAATTAGTAAGTGTTAAATTAGCATTAATTAAGTTGGTTCCCATTAAATTTGCTGACTCTAATTTAGCTCCCCCTAAATCTACGCTCTCCAGATTCATCCCTGCTAAATTTGCTTGCTCTAAATTACAGCCTCGGCATTTTCTAGTTCTCAATAGGGTTTCAAGAGGTGTTTCAAGGGGAGTTTGTACTTGATTAGATGGTACTTGCTCCTTTTCACAAGGATTAGTCTTGATTTCCTCTCCTTGATTGGACGATCCCGGATCGCTAGAGGCGATTAATCCTATGGCAACCATTGACAAAATTAATGATAATTTCATAAGCTATTGCTCGATTGTTTTGGCCTTTAAAACTCTAATTTTAGCCATTATCCCCACTTCATTTTTTGAGTAAATCCAAATATTCATTACGGAAATAGCGCAAGGTGCTTAATACTGGATTAGGTGCGCTTTGTCCGAGTCCACAAAGACTGGTTTCTTTGACCATGTAGCACAATCCTTCTAATTGTTCTATGTCTTGGGAAGTCGCTTCTTGATTTAAAATCTTGGTGAGTAGCTCATGTAATTGTACTGTTCCTGCACGACAGGGGACACATTTACCACAGGATTCTTCTCGACAAAATTCCATGTAAAACTGAGCTACATCTACCATGTTGGTTTCTATATCCATAACGATCATACCGCCAGAACCCATCATTGTCCCTAGTTCCTGTAAGGATTCGTAGGAGACAGGGGTTTTAAAAGCTTCGGCCGGAATACAACCCCCTGAAGGTCCTCCTGTTTGTACGGCTTTGACTTCAAGTCCACCGGGTACGCCTCCACCCATGTCCATCACAATTTCTTCTATGGTTGTACCCATTGGCACTTCAATTAGTCCCGTATTTTCAATCTTGCCGGTAAGGGCAAAAACTTTAGTTCCTTTACTCTTTTCTGTGCCTATACTGGCATACCATTGGGCTCCTTCCCGGATAATAGCAGGAACATTGGCATAGGTTTCGACATTGTTAATTAGGGTAGGATAGCCCCATAAACCTGATGCCGCAGGATAAGGCGGGCGGGGACGGGGAGTACCTCTTTTTCCTTCTACAGAGGCAATTAAGGCGGTTTCCTCGCCACATACAAACGCCCCTGCACCTACCCGAATATCAATTTTGAAATCAAAAGCAGAGCCAAAAATTTGCGAACCGAGTAAACCATAACGCTTGGCTTGTTGAATTGCTTTTTGCAGGTGGGCAATGGCCAAAGGATATTCGGCGCGAACGTAGATATAGCCGTGATTTGCACCAACGGCATAGGCAGCAATGGCCATGCCTTCTAAAATTCGATGGGGATCGCTTTCTAAGACACTGCGATCCATGAAAGCTCCGGGATCTCCTTCATCGGCGTTACAGATGACGTATTTTTGTCCGGGGGGCATTTTGGCAACGGTTGCCCATTTTAATCCGGTGGGATAACCACCTCCTCCCCTACCCCGCAAGCCACTTTCACTAATTTCTTCAATTACTCCATCGGGGGTCATTTCTAAAAGAACACGATGTAAGGATTGATAGCCACCTACGGCTATATAGGCTTCAATACGTTCGGGATCAATTTTACCGCTATTTTCTAAAACAATGGACATTTGTCGCGTTAAAAAGGGATGTTGTTTATTGCCTTTGGTAGCGGTAGCTTCTCCTCCCTGTAAAGCAGTAATAATTGAGGGTGCATTCTCGGCCGTAACCTGTTCGTAGAGTAAATCTTCGGGATCAATCTCTACTAAAGGCCCGCGACCACAAAATTTTAAACAACCAACGCTACACACTTCTGCTTCTTCGGTTAAATTTGCATCTGCGATCGCTTTTTCTAAACTTTTTTTCACTGCTATTGCCCCAGAAGAGGCACAACCGGCAGCAGTACAACAACGAATCTGAATTTTTTTCTGGCGATCTCGTTCTTGTTGAGCTATGTTAAGTAATTCTGCTATATCCATAATGTTCAATGTTTAATTTTCCATGTTCAATGTTTTCTGCCAAGCACTAATTTGCTTTGATACGGTTTCAATGGTTTGTTTACCAAGAATTTCTCCGTCAAAAACTACGGCGGGAGCAATGCCACAAGTACCGATACAACGGGCGCTAGTTAGGGAAATTTGACCATCTGGAGTCGTTTCTCCATTCTTAATATTTAATTTTGTTTGAAGAGCTTCCATTATTTTCCCTCCTCCTTTAACGTAACAAGCTGTTCCCAAGCAAATAGTGCAGTTATGCACGCCACTGGGTTTGAGGCTAAAAAGATGATAGAAGGTGGCAACACCATAAACACGACTGAGGGGCAATTTTAATTGTCGGGCTACATAATCTAAAACTTCTGGTTCTAAATATCCAAAAGATTCTTGAGCTTTATGTAAAACTTCGATTAGACTGTCTTGACTGTAATGACTGCGTTTTAGAACAATATTTATGGTTTTCAAACGGCGATCGTTATTAAGTTTAGATTGTTCAAGATTTTCAGCAGTTGTACTGATCATTATAATTACTCCTTTGCCCAAAAAAATTGGGTAACTAGGTCTGAAGTTTTGATTCTAGCTAATAATAACTTTAACTATATTCTTGGCTTGGCTTTTCAGTTTGACTGTTAACTCCTTGGGATAGAAATTTTATTTTTTGATAATGACATAGAAAATAATAATGGCAAACAAAATATTGTTACCAATTTTACTTAGTTCGGAATATTCTTTGATTTACAATGCCTTCTTTGTTGTCCTCAAAGTTAGTAACAGCTACAAAAATGACAGTGAAATTTATAGCTATCTCGATTGGCTTGAATATCCCAAATCTAATTTAGAAAATAATGTAAACATATCTAACTTGACAATATTACCTTAACTAAAGGACTACAGAATATCTATTTACCTTATTTTCTTTTTTCTATTTCTATTATCTCATTTTTTTCTTAGAGAGAATCAAAACTTTATACTCTTCAATATTATTATATAACTAAAATAAGAGTTATCTTAAATCTTTATAAATTTGTTATCAACTTCTAACACAAATATTTTTCAATTCAATATTTAAACAATATTAATGTTGTTTAAATAACAAAAAATAAAAAAGAAATATGAATACTGTTAACTTTATTTCTGACTCTTGCCGAACAGGATTACAAGCCTTATTACAAAAGGAATATAGGTCTTGATACATATTATTTATTCTTTAATTGCTTCCCAGTCAGGACAAGGAAGTTCTGACAACCAACCATAAGGATGTATGGCACAAATTAGACGAGTACGATTAGACTGAGTTTGACCATAAGCTTTACCATGATAGCGACTACAACCTTGACAAGCAGAGGGACAGGAGGATTCAACCTTCTCAAATCCTAATTGAGAACGCAAAATTTGACATCTAGATTGATAACGACGATGGATTGCTTTATGTCTGAGTAAATTAGCTCTTAAAGAATTAGATAAGAGATTTTGCTTAATTATCATAGCTTCTGCCCTAATTTCCTCCAAATTTATTTTATTATTAGCTCTCCTGATATTTTTTTAGACATTTAGAATACAAAATTTTAGAAGTAGATGCGGTAAGGTTCCCATGACTACGCTACGCTAAAGTCATGGGCTTTCTGTAGCCCTCCATCTATTGCACAAGACAATAAATGGTTGCCTCCAGGCTGCCTTACACTCAGCCCCACTAGAGCTATCATCAACGATCCATTTAGATCAGCATCCCCAACCCATCCACAAGTCTTATTACTACACTTAAAAGACTTATTATTTCTAAGTCCTATATGCAAACAACAATGACAAGTTTTGGATGTATATCTTGGATTAATTGCTATTACCTCAATCCCTTCTTTAATTCCTTTATATTCGAGAAACATTCTTAACTGATAAAAAGCCCAAGAATTAGAGCGTCTTCGTTCAGTTTTATTTCTAGGTTTTTGGTTAGTTCTTTCTCGAATGCCTGTTAAATCTTCAATAGATACAAAGGATTGAGTTTGTTTAGCTTCGTCAATAATAGCTTTAGAAATATTATGGTTAATCGATGCTTGATATCTTCTTTCTCTACCCGATAGCCGTTTCAAAATCTGACGACATCTACGCCGTGTTGATCTTGTGCCTTGAGTTGCTGTTTTCTGCAAAGAAGCTCTGACACGATTAAATTTATCTCGTTTTTCTTGAATCTCCTTTCCTGACCATGACTTATTTGTAGTGGTAACTGCTATATCTCTCCTGCCAAAATCAACCCCAATTACCTTATCTGTTTTGATCGGTTTAGGAGCATCAGATTTCAACTGAATATGCACATACCAACTACCATCCTTGTGTTGACAAACCTGTGCTGATGTTGGGTTTTGTCCTGATAGTTTTCCTATATGGTAATTACTTACTCTCATAGGAATTTTAGTTCGTTTTCCAGTTGTACTAACACTAGCCCAATAACCAGTTTCAATAAACCGAAAAGTACGAGCATCACAGTCAAAACTTGTAGGTTTAAACTGCTTGACCTTTTTGTTTAGCTGTTAAACGATTAGCTGCTACTCTAGCACAAGCTCTAACAACATGATTAGCTGTTAATCCAAAACGTTCTTTAACATCTTGATAGCATACAGCTTGAATTGAATTTCTGTTGGTCAAATTAGGTTTAACAGTATTATTAATGTAGTTACAAGCATCAGCAAACCCCTGAGCAGTATCGTCTAATAATTGACTTTGCTCTGACGTAGGTTGAAGCTTTACTACTAGGGTTAAGACTTGTTTCATCGACCTTAATAACTCACGAGAGTGACTATATCATTTTAAGCTCTTCGATAATGTTGTGAGTCATGCTTAGAGGACTCGGTTTTGTTAGTTTTCAAGACACATCCCTTTCAATGACGGGTTTGGATTGACCGAAGCAATTTATTGCAAAATCGGGGAATGAACTATTATAGCGATCGTAAGGATTATCAAGTAGATGAAAGATAGATAGGCCAATTGAATTGCTAGTATAAATCAATATCAATCATTTTATTTTTCTGGATAATCTCTCTTATTTATTATTAGTAAATATCGGAGAGTGACAGAAGAGGGATAGAACGGCAAAGTAAGCATGAGGGGTTTTTCCCAAGTGTCTAGTGGGCTTTTGACTAGTCCTTTAAGAATAAGTGACTTAAATGTAAGTTTAAATTAACTTCTTAAGAATCCCCTCGCATTTAGGCAGGGGCGAATGTCAAAAATATATCTAAAGACAGTTATTACTAATTTTGAAATTGTTTATAATTTGCACAATGGTTTAGATAAAATAATCGAAATAACTGTCATGATCTTAAAAATTAAGCAAATCCAATTAACTACAACTTTATTACTCAGTTTAGTTGTGGGAGAGACTTTATTAGTTTCCTCATTATTTCCAGAAATCAAACCCTTATCAGCAATAGCTCAAACAAATACAACAGCAAACTTTAAAGATGTTTCTCAAGATTATTGGGCTGCTCCTTTTATTAAAGCATTAGTAGAAAGAGAGATTGTAGCTGGTTTTCCTGATAATACCTTCAAACCCGATGAACCTGTTACCCGTGCTCAATTTGCAGCAATGTTAACCAAAGCTTTTCAAAAACAAAATATGCGTGAGAAAGTTGATTTTAATGATGTTGCTGCTGATTATTGGGCTAATCAACCCATAAGAAGAGCTTATCGTATGGGATTTTTGTCCGGTTATCCTAATAATGTTTTTCAACCTAATCAAAATATTCCTAAAGAACAAGTTTTAGTGGCTTTAGCCAATGGTTTAAATTATAAAGCTACGGGAAAACCTGAAGAAGTTATTAGTTATTACAGCGATGAAGACAAAATTGCTGATTTTGCTGTTTCTCCCATCGCCGCAGCAACAGAGCAAAATTTAGTAGTTAATTATCCGAATCTGAGAAACTTGAATCCGAAGAAAAATGCTACCCGTGCTGAAGTCGCAGCGATGATTTATCAAGCTTTAGTCAGTGAAAACACCGCAGGTAGAATTAGCTCTACTTATGTTGTCAGTGTTACCGATGCTCAGGTAGCAACTACCTATACAATTCCTGCCGGAAGTATATTACCAATGGCTTATGAAAAAGATAAGATTTTAGTCGCTGATGACGAAATAGTAAATATTGTTTTAAAAATCGCCTCTAATGTTAATAGTAGTACAGGAGAAGTATTAATTCCTGCTGGCACGGAAGTAGTTGGTAAATTAACACCCACTGAGAATGGAACTCAATTTGTTGCTGAAAGTTTAACCTTAAAAAATGGAAAAACTATGTCAATTGAAGGCACGTCTTCTGTGGTTACAGCCACCGAAGTCGTGAAAAAAGGTGCTGATACAAATGAAATAATTCAACAAGCTGCCGTAAGCACTGCTGCTGCTGCTGCTATTTCTACTGTTACTGGCGATCAAAATATTCTGAGTCAAAATCTGTTAAAAAATACTTCTACTCAAAATATTGCTAGTTTAATTCAAGCTTATTTAGGCTTAAATGAAGCTGAGTTATTAGTAATCGATCCTAATACGGATTTAGATATTAAATTAGATAAAGATTTGATGGTATCAGTTACAAAAGATTAAATCTAATCATCTTCTTCGGGATTAATTCCCAAAGCTTTAAGTTTTGCTGCTAATCTGTCAGCTTTAGCTTTTTGCAATTGAACTTCTTGTTGAGCTTTTTGAGATAATTCTCTCTCGGTGGGCAATAAATCTCCTTGAGGAGTTGCCCATCTTAACCAGATTGTTTCTACTCCTTTATATTCACCTTGCCACCTGACTAATTTCAGATTGAGTCTAGCACTATATAAATGTTGATTATCGTCAAAGGTTAGAGGTTGATATTCTCCATTTTGCAAACTAAAACCAGTAAAGTCATCGGGATTAAAGGGATCGTACCAAAAATACTCTGGTACTCTCATTTTTTCTTGATAAATCTGTTTTTTATGGGTTTTATCTTCTTGGGCGGTACTTTCTGATAATAATTCAATGATTAAATCCGGTGCTTTTCCTTCTTCCCAAACAACCCAACTTTTACGCTCTTTTTTTTCTACTCCCAACACTACAAAAAAATCTGGCCCCTTAAAGTCTTGGTTTTTTAATTGAGCGATACTAAAATAGACAAACATATTACCGCTTATATAACCATCGCTACGATTTTCTAACCAAGGATAAAGGGTATCTAAAAGAATATCCATTTGTAGCTTATGTCGTTGTGTTTCCATAGGTATCCCATCATCACATGGTAAATCATCTTGAGTAGGAAGATTAATAATTGGCGAACTTAGAGTTACCATAATTAACAATATTTTTAATAAATTTATATATAAATTTTAACTTATGCCCAAAGGTTTAATAGTTATTTGTGGTTGCACTGCTTCGGGTAAATCTGGTTTAGCTTTAGAGTTAGCAAAACGTCTTAATTCTATTATTATCAGTGCTGATTCTCGTCAAGTTTATCGAGAGTTTGATATTGGTACAGCTAAACCAACAATTACGGAACAAAAAATAGTACCTCATTATTTAATTGATATTTGCGATCCAAAGGAGGTTTTAACTTTAGCTGAATATCAAGAATATGCTCAAAAAATTATTAATAACAGAGACAGTAATTTAGCTCCTGCTTTATTAGTTGGAGGTACGGGTTTATATATTAAATCTATTACTAAAGGTTTAAAAATTCCCAGGGTTTCACCTCAACCAGAATTGCGATCGCAATTAACTAATTTAGGCCAAAAGCAACTATATCAAATGTTAACTCAAATAGATATTTTAGCCGCTCAAAAAATTCATGGTAACGATTTAATACGGACTTTACGAGCTTTAGAAGTATTTTACGTCACAGGAAAACCCATATCAAAACAACAGGGAGAAAATCCACCAAATTATCCCATTATACAAGTTGGTTTAGATGCAGATACGGAAATATTAGACTCACGAATTAAACAGCGTACACATACAATGATTGAAATGGGTTTAGTAACTGAGGTGGAAAATTTAGTTACTAAATATGGTGAAGATTTACCTTTATTAAATACATTGGGATATGCAGAAATCAAACAGTATATAAAAGGAGATATTTCTTTAAGCGAAGCAATAGATTTAACTGGGTTACACACCAGACAATTTGCTAAACGCCAAAGAACATGGTTTCGAGCTTATCCTGAGATAAAATGGTTTGATATTAATAATATCAATTTAATTGAAGAAGTTTGGGAATATATAAGCTCTCACGCCTTTAAATTAATGATTGAGAGAGTAGTCAGTAGTCAGTAGGGGCAGATGGGTATTCTGCCCGTATAGTAGCAAAATTTAGAAGTAAGTTTTGATTTGATTTCAATCTTTTTTTAAACTTCTAAATTCCTTTCACTTCATTCTTGCTCTTAAAGCTTGTTGCAATAATTTAGGATTAATTGGCTTACTAATAAAATCATTCATACCTGCATTTAAACAAATTTCGCGATCGTTTTTCATGGTATTAGCAGTTAAAGCAATAATCCAGGGTTTTTGTTCTGTGTTTAAATGGTGACAAATCCAACGAGTTGCTTCTAAGCCATCCATTTCTGGCATTTGTACATCCATTAAAATCACATCATAGGATTTATGTCTAACGGATTCAATCACTTCTAAACCATTAACAGCAATATCTGCTTGATAACCTAATTTTTTGAGAACAAGTAAAGCAACTTTTTGATTAACCCGGTTATCTTCTGCTAACAAGATTTCTAGAGAAGGATTTTGATTAATGAGGTTTTCTTGTTCTTGTACCTTAATCGGAGTTAGTTTATCTTGATTTTCAACAATTTCTGCTGCGATGGTAAAAAAGAAGGTTGAACCTTGCCTTTCTTGACTTTCTACCCAAATTTCTCCCCCCATCATCTCCACTAAACGTTTACAAATAACTAATCCCAAACCCGTACCGCCGTATTTACGAGTCCTCGAACTATCCACTTGACTAAAGGGCTTGAATAAACGATCTTGCATATTAGCGGGAATACCAATCCCTGTATCTTTCACAGAAAATTCTATTTGACAATAATTATTTGTGTTAGAAGATAAATCATTAAGACGAATTGATACAGATAAAATAACTTCGCCTTTTTCCGTAAACTTGATGGCATTACTTAAAAGATTAGTTAAAATTTGAATAATTCTTTGTCTATCCCCCTTAATATATTCTAAGTTTGAACAATGCCAATGAAGAGTTAATTTAATTCCCTTGGCTGTGGCTGTATGATTAAATAAATCAAGAGTATTCCTAACACAATCACGAAGATTAAAAGGATAAAATTCACATTTAAGTTTTCCCGATTCAATTTTAGAAAAATCGAGAATATCATTAATTATCCTTAATAAATGATCTCCGCTCTGACGAATAGTCTCTACATAATCATTTTGTTCTGAATTTAAGTCAGTATCCAATAGCAATCCTGTCATGCCAATAATCCCATTCATGGGAGTTCTAACTTCATGACTTACTGTTGCTAAAAATTCACTTTTTGCTTGACTAGCTGCCTCTGCCACTTCTTTGGCTTCTTGTAATTCTTTTAGTGTATGTTGCAGTTGTTGAGAATGTGCTGAAGCGATTGCCTCACTTTTGCGTAATTCTTCTGCTTTAGTTTCTAGATTTTTAATTAAATTTTGTAATCGCTCGCTCATTTGATTAAAAGAGTGACCTAAAACTGCCAATTCATCTTCAGTGGTTATGACAATTTGTTGACTAAAATCTCCTTCTGTAATCTGTTTCGTCACCTTCGTCATTTGTTCTAAAGGTTCAGTAATTGAGCGGCTTAACCAACGAGCAATAAAAGCTCCTGCAATAGTAGCTAAAACTGCAAAATAAATACTTTGACGAGTCATAGCAGTTATTTTTTCTTGCAGACTCATAGTTGATAAACCAATACTAATTGCTCCTATTGGCTCATAACTAAGAATAATAGGTTTCCCTGCAATAAGAACATCCTTTTGCCAATGAAATATGGTAGTTTTGCTTTGTAAAATTTCTAGACCAAAAGGATCTTTTTTTAAACTATAAATTTGAATATCTAAAATACTCGCATCAGCAATAACTCGTCCATCCCTATCATAGATTTTACCTGAAATTAAAATCCTATCATTGGCTAACTCATCTATGACATTTTCCACAAATTCAACATCGCTAATATAAAGTTGATCTGCTGTAGCTGCACTTAGAGTATTTAATAGAGTTTCTGCCTGTTGCTCTAATTCTTTGCGAAAATTATGTTCTTCTCTTTTTACGGATATGAAAGTTACACTGACAACAGAAAATATAACTAACATACTCATTGTCATTGTTAGCTTAGTTGCCAATGAAGTTTTCCAATACTTCGTAAAAATCACTTTGCTTGAGAATCGTTTTTTTCTTGAATTTTTTGATACATCTGATACATTCTGTCCAAACTATGGGTAGTAGGAAAATCATCAAATTTAGCAGTGTTAGAAAAATTTTCTAAGATTTTTTTACCTTCCTCCGTTTTATCTAAATCTAATAATAATATCTTAATCTTTGCTATTAATTCAGGATCTAAGTCTGGCCTCACTAAGACAATATGACGAGCTAGTTTCTCTGTCTGTTGCAAAATAACAAACTTAGCTTTGACATCTTCAGGAACTTTGTTAAAGGTTTGAATATCAACGGCGGCAGCATCAACCTTACCATTTAGCACCCAAGCAATACTATTTTCGTCTTCTTGACTAAAGACATAACCCACTTCATTTTTATTAACCCTAGCCATAGCATTAGTTTTTTTCACTGGATTTAACTTAGCTTCATCTAAAACTGTTAGCGGCAGCATATAACCCGAAGTAGAAAAATGATGGTCGAAAGCAACCATTTTTCCTGATAAATCTTGAAGAGACTTTATATTATTATCAACTAAGCTAAAAATAACGCCATAATATTCGGCATCTCCTCCTTTCCAACGACGTAAAATTGGTTTAGCACCTGTTTTTTCTTGTACTAATATTACTGGATAAGGACTATCAAAATATAAATCAATTTCCCCTGATTTAAACCATTGAACTATTAAATTTACATCTGGTGCAACTTTAACTTTGCCAATACTAATATCAAATTCATGTAAGTTTTGTTCAAGATAATCTGCTAAAGGTTGTGTATTACGAATAATTTTTTGAGGACTATCAGAAATATCAGCTAAAACAATTGCTTTATGATTAATATTTTTATTTTGTGATTCCAGAAAAGACGTTATTTTTTCTTCTGTTTTTAGATGATTACAGCCAAGAATTAGCGTACTAAGTAATACACACCAAAAATATTTTTTTCCATTCATTATCTTATTTTGGCTTCATATTTTTTGTGGAAAAATCAAATTTTTTAGATATTTCTATGATAATTTCATTATCTATTATGGGTTTATATTTTATTCAATTGAGGTAATAAATGCTTAAAAGCTTGACCACGATGAGAAATTTTATTTTTAACTTCAGGACTCATTTGAGCAAAAGTTTGTTTTAATTCGGGTACATAAAAAATAGGATCGTAACCAAAACCGTTGTTACCCTGAGCCTTTGTTAAAATTTCTCCATGACAAATACCCTCAGTTTCCACTATTATTGTACCGTCACCAGAAGCTATGGCGATCGCACAAATAAACTGAGCAGAGCGATTTTTACTGTCTCCCAATTCCCGTAACAAGCGAGCAATTCTTTCTGCGTCTGTTTTTCCATAACGAGCCGAATATAGCCCCGGAGCGCCATTTAAAGCATCCACTGCCAAACCCGAATCATCAGCAATTGCCCATTCTCCTATCGCTTGAGCAATTTGACTGGCTTTAATCGCAGCATTTTCCCTAAAAGTTGTGCCAGTTTCTTCTATCTCTAAATCTTCCGGTTTTAACTGTAAATCCCAAATTTCTTCATTAAGATATTCTTGAATTTCCCGCAGTTTACCCGGATTTCCTGTCGCTAAAATTAATTTTTTCATTTGTTTAATTAAATTTGGTTATTGGTTAATTCCTTATTGGCTAAAAGCTAACAGCTAACCGCTTAAATATTTTCTGCCCAATGTTTAGCCCAAGCTAAAGTTTTTTGAACTTCTTGCTCGTTACTGGCTTCGCAATATAAACGTAATACAGGCTCTGTACCACTAAATCTAATTAATAGCCAACTGCCATCATCCAAACTAAATTTATAACCATCAATAGTTAAAACATTAACCACAGATTTATCCGCTATGATTTGAGGCGTTGCTGTTAATAAACCTTCCAATAATTTATCCCGTACCGCCATACTAGCTAAGGGAAAATCAATGCGATCGTAAGTGGAATTAAAGCCTGTTTTAGCCTGTAATTGTGCATAAATACTACTTAAATCTTGACCAGTATCAACAATAGTTTCTAAGACATAAAGAGCAGATAACAAAGCATCTCTTTCGGGTATATGATGACCATAGCCAATACCTCCAGATTCTTCACCACCTAATAAAACCTCGTTGGACAACATTCTATCGGCAATATATTTATAACCAATGGGAGTCTCAAACAGAGGTAAATTGTAGAGTTGAGCTAAACGAGGAATGAGATCAGAACCACTGATTGTTTTGACAACTTCCCCTCGATAACCCCGACGATGGGCTAAATGTTCGATTAAAATTGGGATTAAAACTTGAGAACTAAGATAATTTCCTTTACTATCTATAGCAGCAATGCGATCGCTATCTCCATCAAAAACTAAACCGACGATTAATTTATCTGGGTTATCTTGTCCTGCTTTTTTAATAATATCAATACTTGTACCTAAATAACGAGCGATTGGTTCAGGAGCACCGCCTCCAAACAAAGGATCTCTTTCGCTTCTTAATTCTTCAATGTCGCATCCTAAAAGACGTTCAAGTCCAGTAGCTGCCGCACCATTCATCACATCCGCATAAACTATCAGTTTTCCCGAACTAATCGCAGAAGCAATTGCACCCACATTAACTTTAGAGCGAAGTCCTTGACAATAACCCTGCCAAGGATCGAATAATTCTAACTTACCCGGAGAACTAGCTGTTGGTTTAAAAGTGGGTAATAAATCCTCAATTTGCTTAGTTATTTCAGGAGAAACCGAACCACCAAAAGCACCTTTTACCTTTAAACCTAAATATTTAGCAGGATTATGACTGGCCGTTAACACCAAAGCTCCCAGAGCTTTTTGTTCAACTGCTGCCCAACTAAAAGAAGGAGTAGGAGCATAACCATCAGCAACAAGCACATCAAAACCAGCTTCTTGGACAGATTCTGCGGTGATTTTGGCAAAGTCTTCGGCCATAAACCGACGGTCATAACCAACAATTATTTGGCGGGAATTTGTCGTTGAACCGTAATTATCAGCTAAAACTTGAGCAGCTAAGGGAGCTAATTTAGCGACACGCTCGAAAGTAAAATCAGCAGCGATTACACCCCGCCAACCATCTGTCCCAAACTTAATCGGGTTTAAGGTAAAAGCCATGGAAAAACTTTGATTTTAATTATCTTCTGTTAATTAGGTCATATTACCACAAATTAGAGAGTCTCTTCATCTGGTGTAGCAGTATTTTCTGCTATGAGTTCATCTTCTGCGAGCTTAGTCAATAGGTCTTTGATTTTCATCCGTTCAATATAAGGCCAACCTCCTTGTTCTTCAATATCTCTAAGTAAAAAATATAATTTTTGACGATTATCTGGTAAAGAATCTTGAAATAAGCTCACACGAATTTGTCTATGTACAAATTCTAGATTACGTAAGATAGATAGTAGAAGTTTATCGTTCCCCTCACATCTATTAGCTAACTCTAAAATAGATGTACTAATTTGTTGAAGTTCTTGCGCTAGTTTTTTGGGATCGAGAGATGAATCAGAATTCATAGAATTTTAGAAAGAAGAATTTAGGATTTGAAAACTATTGCGCTATAGGTAGGCTCTATTTGGTAGAGTATTGTAGTCACAAGTTTTTACTGCTTTATATTGACATAAATAGATTATCATCCTCTAATAATCTATTAAATCCTAAAAGCAATAACTTCTCTGAAAGAGGTTAAACTCTGTGAGTTAGTTGAGGAGAGTTAGAAATAACCTAACCATAATTTCTGTGTATCAGAAAATCCATCTATCAAAAACAACAAAAACTGGTCTGATTGTCTGCTGTTGGACTTGCCAGTTAATGTAAAAAAATGCTTATAGAGGAAAATCAGGCACAAACTAAGAACCATTTTCTCAGCGCAAGCTCAAGCAAGGTTCTAGTTAAGACAAAACCTGATTAATGAAGCAAAATTCCACAGAGTCTGTGGGAGTCTTAATGAGACGCTGTTTTTTGAATTCTATTTCAAATTAAAAAAATCTGTAGAGATTGATTATTTAAGAGGTTGACCATGAGGTATCGTACACTAATCATTGCTTTTTTAGCATTATGCTTGGGCGTTTTAACAGCTTGTAGTGAAGGGCCAGCCAACGCTACTCGCGTAGATCAATTAACATACGATCAAATTTTAAATACTGGTTTAGCTAATTCTTGTCCTGAAATTTCAACAACAAGACGGGGTTCTTTTCCCATTTCACCTGGGGAAAGTTATACCGTATCTGACTTGTGTATTGAGCCAAAAGAATATTTTGTTAAAGAAGAACCCATTAACAAACGTCAAGAAGCTGAATTTATTGAGGGCAAAGTTTTAACTAGATATACTTCTACCCTAGAACAGATTACTGGTACAATTACCGCAAATAACGATGGTTCTCTAACTTTTGCTGAAGAAGATGGCATGGATTTCCAACCTATTACCGTTCTTCTTCCTGGTGGAGATCAAGTACCTTTCCTATTTACCATTAAAAATTTAGTTGCCAAAACAGGGCCTGGTTTTGATAGCATTAATACTTCTACTGATTTTGAAGGTTCATTCAAAGTACCTTCTTATCGTGGTGCAGTATTCCTCGATCCTAAAGGTCGTGGTGTAGCTAGTGGTTATGATAATGCTGTTGCTTTACCATCTCAAGCTGATGAGGATGAGCTAACACGGGCAAATATCAAGCAATATGTTGGTGGTGAAGGCTCAATTTCTCTGCAAATTGATAAAATTGACAGTTCAACAGGAGAAATTGCTGGAAGTTTTGAAAGCGAACAACCTTCAGCTACAGATTTAGGTGCTGAAGATCCAGAAGATGTAAAAGTTCGCGGAACTTTTTATGCTCGCCTTGAACCCAAGGCTTAATTAACGTCAGTTCGTAGTTCGTAGTTAGTTCTTGATTATTGGTTGTTAGCTAAAAGCTAATCGCTAACTGCTAAAAGCTAACTACGAACTAACATAATTTCCCGTCTGTACTTGCCAGAGATTAGCGTAAATACCAGAAAGAGCAATTAACTCTTCGTGAGTTCCTTTTTCCACAATGCGCCCATATTCCATCACGTAAATACAATCTGCATGGCGGATGGTAGAAAGACGGTGAGCGATCGCAATGGTGGTACGATTTTGAGTAATGATTTGTAAAGAACGAGCAATAGCAGCTTCGGTTTCGTTATCCACCGCAGAGGTAGCCTCATCTAATATTAAAATTGGTGGATTTTTCAAAACAGCACGGGCGATGGCAATTCTCTGTCTTTGTCCACCGGATAACTTTTGTCCCCTTTCTCCGACAATGGTGTCATATCCTTGGGGTAAGCATTCGATAAATTCGTGGGCTTCTGCGACTTTGGCTGCACTCATAACATCATTAAATGTGGCATTAGAACTACCATAGGCGATATTTTCTCTGACTGAACCATGAAACAGAAATACATCTTGACTTACTAAACCTATGGCTCGACGTAAGTCTGCTAAATAAATATTTTTTATATCAATGTCATCAAGGGTAATTTTCCCTTGCTGTATTTCATAAAAGCGCAGTAACAATTTAACAATGGTGCTTTTTCCTGAGCCTGTAGAGCCAACAATGGCAATGGTTTTACCCGCCGGAATAATTAGGGAAAGATTTTCGACTACTGAGTGTCTATCTTTATAGGCGAAGGTGATGCGATCGAGAATAATTTTCCCTTGTATCTTATCAATGGGAAGATGTAAATCTCCAGAATGAATGGCGATGGGTGTATCTAATAAATTCATTACCCGATTAGTGGAAGCCATTGCTCGTTGATATAAATCTAGGGTTTGTCCTAAACGAGTGAGAGGCCATAATAATCTTTGGGTGAGAAATACTAAAACGCTATAAGTACCTACTGCCAAGTTACCTGCTACTACTTCCATACCGCCAAATAGCAGAATTGCTGAAAATCCCAGTAAGATTATAATCCTAATCATGGGAATAAAAGCAGCACTTAAGGCGATCGCTTTAGAGTTACTCTGACGGTAAGCTTCACTTTCTGCTCTTAATCTTTCCACTTCATAGGCTTCGGTGGTAAAACTTTTAATGGTAGTAATACCGCTTAAATTGTTGGTAAGACGACTACTGAGTAAACTAACTTTTTCTCGAACTGTAGCATAACGAGGAGCGAGTAAATCTTGAAATGCGATCGAACCCCATAAAATAAAAGGAATGGGTAAAATTGCCATCCACGCAACTGTAGGAGTCAGAATTATAAAAGCTCCGCCGATAATTATTACTGTGGTAATTACTTGAAGGATTTCATTTGCTCCTACATCCAAAAAACGTTCTAATTGATTAACGTCATCGTTAAGAATTGCGAGGAGTGAGCCTGTGCTGCGTTCTTCAAAATAGGCTAATTCTAGTTCTTGGATATGACTATAAGCATCTAAACGCAAATCATGTTGCATATTCTGAGCTATATTGCGCCAGAGTCTTTCATAAGCATATTCAAAAGCAGATTCTAACCCCCAAATAATTGCTGAGAGAATAACTATGATTAGCAGTTGCCAAAAAATATCAGTTATGCCAAAACGAGCAATGAGAGAGTCTTGTTTTTGTACTACTACATCCACTGCTGCACCAATTAAAGCGGGTGGCGCTAAATCAAAGAGTTTATTGAGAACAGAGCAGGTGGTTGCTTGCCAGATTGGGGTGCGGTATCCTTTGCCATAACTCATCAAACGGATCAAAGGATGGGTTGATTTATGGGATTTTATTTTCTTCATAAAAATCTAATATAACCTTAATATCAAGTCAGTTTAAATATTTTGATTAATTGTACTAATAAGATTAAATTATTTTTTGAGCTTCTGGAATTTGGAAAGTTATATCCATTGATGTTGAGTGGTTGAGGAAGTTTTGCCAGATTTGGGTTCCGCTAAACTGGATGTTGTCAATTATTTGAGAGGTTAAATTATGACTGCTGAAGAATTGCTCGAACGCTACGCTGCTGGTGAAAGAGATTTTACTGGAGTTGAGTTGAGTGGAGTTAACCTCAGTTTTACTGACCTTAGTGGAATTAACCTGAGTAGAGCGAAATTGAGTAGAGTTAATTTGCATCGTACCAATCTGAGTGGGGCTAACCTGAGTAAAACTATTTTGACTGATTGGACTGACTTGGGTGGAGCTAATTTGAGTGGAGCTAACTTGAGCGGAGCTAATTTGGAAGCTGTTGAAATGTTGGGTGTCAATCTGGAAAACGCTTCTCTCAGAAGTACTAAAGGATGGGCTGCGATGGAGGGTGCTTTTTTCCACAATACTATCAGTAGAGATGGAACGATCACCAAAGGACCCCGTTATGCTTAGCTCGATCGCCCTCTCGTAGGGTGCGTTAATGTAAATGTAACGCAATGCCAAGATAAACGGAAAAATCGCCACGTAAATTATTCTTTAACCTCCTTTTTTGAATATATTTGGTGCGTTGCGCCTTCGGCTAACTCTACACAAATATATAAGATTTTATTATATCCGCAAGCTCGATCGCCCTCTCGTATGGTTCGTTAATGTAAATGTAACGCACCCCCAAGGTAAACGGAAAAATCGCTACGTAAATAGCTCTTAAACCTCTTTAATCTCATATTTTGAATATATTCGGTGCGTTACGCCTTCGGCTAACATACCCTACACAAATATATAAGATTTTATTATATCCGCAATTACGGAAGAACAAAAACCCACCTCTAATAGCTAACGATATTGTGATTTTTTAATAGCGAATTTCAAAATCATCAAACTTTTCACTATGCTTATGCTCGCTTATAGTTTCTATTTGTAGATTGTTAACTATAGCTGAAGGTGGGCCAGATTCTGCCCATTTCATCAGAGCTTCAACTTTTTCCGCTTCTCCCTCTGCCACAATTTCTACATCACCATTTCTTAAATTTCGCACATATCCTTTCACACCTAATTTTTTGGCTTCAGCCTGAGTGTACATTCTAAATCCCACTCCCTGCACCTTACCAGAAACTATGGCTTTAATTTTTTTCATGAATTTTTTTCACTTTTATTCTTCATCGTCATCTTCATAATCTTCTTCTTCATCCCACTCAGGATATTGCTCAGGAGATTTACCGTGACTTTCGATAATTGCTCCATAATCGGTGGGTGAATCCTTAATTTCTATTTTTTCTAACTGGATGTTAAATTCCCACCAATCGCCAAAATCAAAGATATAATTCATGGAATCTCCTTCTTTTAAAGGCAAATCACCGATACGCACTTCATCAGTGGAAGGTGAGTCATCGGCGTAGGGATGAGAAATTTCCATAACACGACCAATTTGATTTTTGTATGTAAACATATCTAGATGATCTTGATCGAAATCAACAGATTCTAAAATTAAACTACTCAAATCTGCTAAAGTCATTTCACTGGCAATGGCAATGCGTCGCCAAACTCTACCGATAGAGACTTTGAAAATATATATACCTGAAATAAATTCATGTTCTGGAATATCAAGATTATTTTTCCACTCAGGAAAGTAAGGTTGTAGAATTGGCTGCAACTTACCGAAGGAAATTTCTTCAGATTTCCAAGTTAAACCATGTTCGATGGCAGCACGAACAATTACCTGCATCAAAGCTTCACCGAAGGGCAACTTTTTAACACTTTTTAACCGATAACCTTCACCTGCGGGAGGTTTGCTAGATTCAAGTTCAATGAGTCCAAATAATTTCATTAATGCCAGATTATGCAATCCGGGATAATAACTTAATGATTGCTGTTCTCCATATCCTTGGTGTTTTATTTTTAAACCTTTTTCAGGAATGTCAGTCCAAAATTGAAAACATTTACTGCCTTCATTGAATCGACTTGGTCTTTCTCCCAATATTTCATCGTGGGCTCTAATTAACCAAGTTTCTAATAGGGTGCAATATTTTTCTGTGGGATTTAGTTTTTGCCAAGAAGAAAGTAAATCATGATTAAGTAAAAGGAAAGGCTTTTTACCTCGGTTAACAATTTGTCCTATTCCTGAAGCTCGTAAAAGCAAATAAAGTCCATTTATTGGTGGATAAGATTTTTGTTGAGGACGTTTGAGGTTAGTTTGAATTGGCTCGCTTAAGCTTTGGTTTAATTCTGCTAAGGATTTTAAGGGCAGTAAATTTTGTTTACTACTGACAGCAATTCCTTTTTCACCAATAAAATCTAGTAAGGTTTGGAAATCTTGCAGAATCATTCCGGGTGATGTTTCTGTAATCTTTTGTTGCTTTAATATCGTAATTAGCTCTGGTGATAAAGGTGGCAATTTATTAGCGATTAAGTGCAAAATATTTTTTTGCACTTCTGTTTCATAATCATCATCATTATCTTCTTCTTCACCTTCAAATTCATAAATTTCTGTTTCTTCGGATAATTCGTATTCTTCTTCAATTATTTCCTTCATGTTTTGAAGAAGATTTTGTAATGCTTCTGGAAGAGATGAGTTTACATTACCTTGTGGTTGAGCATTACTGAGTAATTCTCCCAACATACTGGGCAATGGAGAATTATTTTGAGATTTTTGAATATTTTGATTGTGCTGTTCTTGAAATGCTTTTAACCCCTCTTCTGTGGTCATATCAAAGCCTGCGGCTGCACCAGCCATAAAAAACGATTTTGCCATGCCAAAGTTGCTAGGATCGTTCATTATTTGTTTAAATTTAGGCTGGATTTGCTTTAGGAATTTGAGGATTTGAGTTGCTTTCGGATGTTTGTATTCTCGCTTAAGAAATTCCCAAAAAGCAGTTAATTCTGGAATTGTAGTGTCTGCCTCATTAGGATCGAACAAAGAAAGTTTTTTAGGAAATAACCTAGTAACAATTACTTCTACACTATTTTTCGTCATTTTGGGCAAGGTAACGGATTCATAGGCATAACCAAAATAAAGAAGATTATCGATCCAACTTCCCACATATTCTTCCATTTCTGGATAAGCTTTCAAGTAAGCTTCACCTTCTGGAGATTCAACAAAATCATCAACTAACTCTTCAACATATTCGGACAGAGCTTCAATAGCTTCGTCGTAGTCTTGAATAGAATCTATCCGATAAATATCTATAGTCATGGGAAAAATTCTCCTAATGTTGTATTTTAGTTATTTGTCATTGGTCATTTTTTATGAGATTTTTAAATCAAAGAAATTGGCTGCTGCTCTTAATAAGACTATAATTTAGAAAGATTAAAAATAACAAGCTTTCTTCAGCAACATTTTGAGTCAAGAACCATGTCCAGAGAAATTGGAATATATGCAAGCATCGTTCTCAAATAATGATGAGTTACTTGTTGTTAATTGGGAAAAATTAGCTAGTGAATATCTCAAACAAAATAGATATTTAAAAGTATCTGAACAGTCAAAATATTATTACACAAAATCTCAAGGTTATCCTCAACTACCTGTTAATCTTAAATTACGAGATTATCAAACAACGGCAATTTTTAATTGGTTAAATAATCGAGGTAGAGGAACTTTAAAAATGGCCACAGGTAGCGGAAAAACTATTATTGGTTTAGCTATTACTACCGAACTTTATCAAAAAATTGGCTTACAAGTTTTATTAATAGTTTGTCCTTTTCGCCATTTAGTTACCCAATGGGCAAGGGAATGTGAAAAATTCAATCTTCTACCTATTTTAGCTTTTGAAAGTGTTAAAAATTGGCATAATGAATTATCTACTTCTTTGTATAATATTCGTTGTAATCAACAAAAGTTTTTAACAGTAATTACTACCAACTCTACTTTAATTAGCGAAACTTTCCAATCTCAATTAACATTTTTTCCAGCGAAAACATTGATTATTGGAGACGAAGCCCATAATTTAGGAGCACCATGCTTACAAGCAAGTCTTCCTCGTAATATAGGTTTAAGATTAGCTTTATCTGCAACACCAGAAAGATATTTTGATGATGAAGGTACAGATAATTTACTAGAATATTTTGGTCAGGTTTTACAACCAGAATTTACTTTAGCTGATGCTATTGATAAGGGAGCATTAGTACATTATTTATATTATCCAATACTCATTAATTTAACTCCCGCAGAAAGTATTAGTTATGCTAAGTTAACTAAAAGAATTGGTTGGGCTTTAAATAAGTCAAATAAAATAGAGGATAATGATAATTTGTCTTCATTATTAATGAAAAGAGCCCGTTTAATAGGGGCTGCAAATAATAAATTACCAGCCTTGAAAGAGTTAATGCGATCAAGATTAAATACTTCTCATACTTTGTTTTATTGTGGTGATGGATATGTAGAAAGTTCGGATTCTCAATATAATCGTCAAATAGCCGCAGTTACTCGTATTTTAGGTAAAGAATTAGGTTATCGAGTTAATAAATATACAGCAGAAACTAGCCTAGTGGAAAGGGAAGAAATTCAAAAACAATTTGAATCGGGAGAATTACAAGGTTTAGTCGCAATTCGTTGTCTAGATGAGGGCATAGATATACCAGCAACTAAGAATGCCGTTATTTTAGCAAGCACTGGAAATCCTCGGCAATTTATTCAGCGTCGGGGGAGAATATTACGTCCCCATCCTGATAAAAATAGAGCTACTTTATTTGATATGATTATCATGCCTCCAGAATTAGATCGAGAGGCTTGGCAAGTAGAAAGAAATTTATTAAAAAGAGAATTAAAAAGATTTGTCGAGTTTGCAGATTTAGCCGATAATTCTGGAGAAGCAAGACTAAAATTATTAAATCTTCAGGAACAATATAGTTTATTAGATATTTAACTTTTAGCAGTTAGCTGTTAGCAAATAATGAATAACTAATGATAAATGGCGGATGGCTATTGATGTGCTAATTTGTACAAATCAGCTAAAGTTTCTAAAGTGGCAGTAGAGGTATTTTTTTGTTCAATAGCTCTTTTTAAAGAGTCATAAAAATTATTATTAACAACTTGAATACCTTGGCTAATTTTAAAAGGAGGTTGAGGTAAAACTTTTTCTCCCTGCTTATATTTACTATAATTGCTTAAAAACCATTCAATTAAATCAAGTTTTTCACCTTTTATAGAGCTACCTCTATATTTTATATCTTCGATATTGTCTTGATTGGTTTTGGCAAGTTTATAGCGTGTTTTATAAGTTACACCACGATATGTTCTAACTACTTCATATTCCTCCATTTCTATTTCTGGTAATTGTCTATCGTAAGATGGCTCACGGTAACTAAAGTTATTATTTTTCATTTACTGCACCTCAATAAGTAATAATTAATTATTTCTAGAAATATATAAACTTCTCTATATCTTTATATATATCAAAAATAACTTGATTTTGTCATAAGCTATTTAGCGTAAAAATCAACTTATTGATTGCGTTATTATGCTTGTTTTAAAATAACAATCTAATACTTGTTAATCAAGTTTTAATGTATTGAATAGGTGAAAACACCAGAAATTATAATTTATATATTTATAATTTAATATTTAGTTATAGAAATGTTTTGTAATAATATACTTTTTAAAAGTATATCAAAAATACATTATTTTATCTTCAGTAATTTATCTCAAAATTAATTTATTGATTCAGCAACTTTGCTTATTTTCTAACGATATAAGCTGTAAGCTAACTTAACCTGAGTTCGATCTAAAAAAATTATTGGTTTTGATGAGGCCGTTCACCTGTACAGTAGTCAGTAGTCAGGTTAACAAAAATAACTTTTGTGTTTCGTCAAACTCAGATTATTTTTAAGCTGTTTGTTTCCCTAATCCCTAACAAACTGTCTCAACCGAAATTAATCTGTTTTTCAGTAACTTTATTAAATCAATTGTGTTGAACTCAAGTTAAATAACTTTAAACTGAGGATAAATTGGACATAACTTCATTAAGAAAATTACCAGAAGTTGAACCTGAATAAACTAACCCTTTTTTGGCATCAATAGTGATTATTGAACCTTCCCTAATAACCTCAGTAGCCTTTTTAAAACCAACAATTACAGGTTTAGCTAATCTTAAACCTAAAGAAGCGGCATGGTTCGTAACTCCGGGGGTTTCTGTAATAATTCCTCCTGCTTGACGAATTAAATCAATAAAACTAGAATCAGTGGAATTAGTAATTAATATTTCTCCGGCGTTAAAATCATTTATATCCTGAGCATTACGAACAATTCTTGCTCTTCCTGTAATTGCTTCTTGCCCAATACCAACACCTTGACCTAACATAGCCGTAACTAATTCTACTTTAATCAAATCCGTAGAACCTGCAACACCTTGCAAAGTTCCCGCCGTCATCACAACTAAATCACCATCGGATAGTAAACCATTTTCCTGAGCAATATTAATAGCAGCTTTTACTGTTTGACTAGGGGTAGGTAAGTCTAAAACGAGTAAAGGTTGGGCGCCCCAAACTAATTGTAATTGTCTAGCTACATTGACATGGGGAGTTATGGCTAAAATCGGTTTTTTAGGGCGAAATTTAGATACATTACGTGCCGTTGCTCCAGTTTTAGTTAAAGTCATAATCGCTGCCGCATCCAATTGTTCGGCAATTTGAGCTACTGCCCTGGAGATAGCATTAGGTATAGAATGCTTATTATTAAGATCGGGTTGAAAAGTAAAACCTTGATGTTCTTGTTCAATGCGATGGGCAATGGTTGCCATAGTTTGTACAGCTTCCACCGGATAATTCCCTACTGCTGTTTCATTAGATAACATCACAGCATCCGTACCATCTAAGATGGCGTTGGCTACATCAGAAACTTCCGCACGAGTTGCTCTGGGGCTATTAACCATACTGTCTAACATTTGAGTAGCAGTAATAATCGGAATACCTAGTCGATTAGCAGTAGCAATTAATCGTTTTTGTAAAATTGGTACATCTTCGGCGGGTAATTCTACTCCTAAATCACCCCTAGCTACCATAACACCATTACAAAGGGAAAGAATAGCCTCCATTTGTTCAATTGCTTCGTGTTTTTCAATTTTGGCGATTACGGGGACAGATTTGCCGGCATTGGCAATTAAATCCTTAATTTCTAATACATCTTGAGGATTACGGACAAAACTTAAAGCTACCCAATCTACACCTTGATCTAAACCAAACAAAAGATCGATTTTATCTTTTTCTGTTAGTGCTTTAATGGAAAGATATATTCCGGGGAAATTAACACCTTTATTGTTGGAAAGAACACCACCCACTACTACTCGACAATGAAGATTTTGATGAGCGGGATCGACTTTTTCGACCCACATTTCCACTTTGCCATCATCAAGCAGAATTTTTGAGCCTTTGGGTACTTCTTCGACTAACTTATCATAACTGATATAGCTAATATCTTGATTACATTCAACTTTACGACTGGTAAGAATAAAAGGATCGTCTTTTTTCAAGGTAATTGGCCCGTTAATAAACTTTCCCAAACGAATTTTGGGGCCTTGTAAATCTTGAAGAATAGCTACTGGTTGATTAAGTTCAAAGGCTGTTTGACGAATGAGACGAATACTGTGTTGATGATCTTCATGGCTTCCATGGGAAAAGTTTAAGCGCAGAGTGGTTGCCCCCGCTTGAATAATCTGACGTAAAATATCAGGTTTAATGGTAGCTGGACCAATAGTAGCAACAATTTTAGTTCGACTTAGTAATTTTGGGGAAGGCATATTTAGTAGGAAATATAGCAGGGGATAATTATACCGCAGTTTTGAGCAAAATTTAGTTTATTCCTAATTATTTAAGTTTGTTGCAAATGAACCCCTTTTACCGCTATCATTGTCAATTAATTAGGTTTCTTGAGAGGAATATCTATGCCTCACCATACAACAAATTCCCTAAAAGCGGAATTAAATTCAAGGGGTTCTCGAATGACACCTCAACGGGAAAAGATTCTTCATGTCTTTCAAAATTTGCCCAGAGGAAATCATTTAAGTGCTGAAGAATTATTTAATTTATTAACTAACCGAGGAGAAGTAATTAGTTTATCTACGATTTATCGTAGTGTTAAGCTAATGTCTAGGATGGGCATTTTACGAGAGTTAGAGTTAGCGGAAGGACATAAACATTATGAGTTAAATCATCCTTACCCTAATCATCATCATCACATGGTTTGTATTCAGTGTAATAAGACTTTGGAATTTAAAAATGACTCCATTTTGAAACACAGTCTCAAACAGGTGGAAAAAGAAGGCTATCAACTGATTGATTGTCAATTAACAGTTATGGCTATTTGTCCTGAAGCTTTGCGTATGGGTTGGCCTTCTGCTTTACCCACTCATTGGTCTTGTTCTCGCTCTATTTCTGAAGGATAAATTATTTTGTTAACATGAGTTTGAAAAAAAATTTAATAATTATTTTTTAGAAGTTTAGAATTTAGGAGTATGTAGTTAATGATGAATAGTGAATAGTTATTATTCATCATTAATTATTTATTCTTCTATCATTTTACAATTCAATACATTTTTGAGATCGAATTTACCTTATGTTAACTCAGTGGGAATGTTTTTTGAGAAATCTTGGAACTTGGGAAGGTTTATTTACTAATTTTTCTCAAGAAGGTGAAGAATTACAAAATATACCAAGTAATTTAGTTTTAGAAGGATTCGATAATAATCAAAAAGCTATTTTAACTCTGCGCCGTTTTCCTGAGAATGAACCGGAAAATAAGTTAGTTTTAGAATTTACTTCTTTAAACAAGAGTATTTTATTTTTTGAAACTGGGGCATTTTCCCAAGGTTCGATGTATTATTCTCCTTTTTCCCAATTTGGTGCGGAATTTGGTTTAGTTTTTCCAGATCGTCGTTTGAGATTAGTACAAATGTATAACCGAGAATCTGAGTTAGAAAATATTACTTTAATCAGAGAAAAAGCTCCCCATAGTCAAACACCAGAAAGGCCAGCTTTAACTGTAGAGCAATTATTAGGAGAATGGCAAGGATACGCAATTACACTTTATCCCGATTTAAGAAAGCCTGATATTTATCAAACGAATTTAAAAATTAATCGCCAAAATAATAATTACCTAGTACAAACATTATCTTTTGGTAAGGAAGGAAAAGAACACAGTATTAGTTCAACAGCCAGAATAGATGGTAATGTTCTTAGGTTTGAAGATAACCCTTTATCTGTACAAATTTTGATGTTACCTGATGGTGCGTCTTGTAATTGTCCTAAAAAGATTAAACCTCAAATACCTTTTGTTTTAGAATTGGGTCGATTAATTACCCCTAATCAACGTCAAAGAATCATTAGAAGTTATTCAGAAAAAGGGGAATGGATAAGCTTAACTCTGGTTACAGAAGAAAAAATCTAATGAATTAGTAGTTGAGAGAGTAGTCAGTAGTTAGTAGTCAAGAGGAGGCAGGAGGAAGAAAGTAATAAAAAGCTAAACGCTAACAGCTAACAGCTAACAGCTAACTGCTAACTGCTAACAGCTAACAGCTAATTGCTAATCGCTATAGTTGTTCTAAATAGCTTAATAAATCTGCCATTTCCTGATAAGTAGGTTGAAACTTAGGCATAGGAGGGGTTTTGCCACTTATTACCTGTTTAATCAAATTGTATTTAGATTTATATTTAGCAATATGGGTTAAACTTGGCCCTACATTTCCCTTACCTTCTATGCCGTGACATCCAGCGCAGTTTATTTGAAAAATAGCATTACCTTGATTAATATTACCTGAATGGGATAAAACTTCATGAATATATGGATCTGACATTCGATAATAAGAAATTCCGTAAACAATTATAAAAATACTAAGAATTATCGCCATGATAATTATGACGATTTGACGGGTTAAATTTTTAGGAATGATTAACTGGTTATCCACTGTATCCGCATTTGTTTTTTCCTTACTTAATATATTGCAATATTTCTTTACCCAAATGCTACCTAAAAAAGAGAAGTCGCGATCGCAATCTCAGAATGTTATAATTCTCGACTAAGTTCTATTCTGGCTAATCTTAATTACTGAAGGAGTTATCTTGTGATTGAACCCTTACTCTTGGGAATTGTTCTTGGTTTAATTTTTGTTACATTGGCTGGTTTGTTTGTTGCAGCTTATCTGCAATATAGAAGAGGAAATCAGTTAGGTTAAGCCTTAATTTAAAAAGTCTGGTAGGGATAATTTTATAAAATTATCCCTATTCATTAATAGAAGTCAAAAAATATTCCAAGTAAAAACTGATTCTCTGGTGTGCTAAGTAATCGGGCATAAATAAATGATGTATGAAAAAGAAAAAGTAATTAATTGTTAATATTTAACTATTAATTATTATGACTAAACAAATAATACTAAATAAATTAATTGTCCAGTCAATTACCAAGGAAAATTTCAAACTCTATGGCCAGCTAATTTTACCAAATTCCGACCATAAAATTTTTGATAATAATGATGCTCAATTAAACTTAAATAATGGTATTCCTCGATTTTATATTATGCGTTTACAACAACGAGGACGTAAATTTAGTCGGATTACTAGACATCATCAATGTACTCAGTGTTTAGGTGCATTAGATGGTAAAAATTGGTTAATGGCAGTTGCTCCACCTTCTTTAAGTGAGCGACCAAAACTGACAGAAATTGCTGCTTTTTCTATACCCGGTAATTGTTTTATCAAATTAGAGATTGGCACTTGGCACGCAGGCCCTTATTTTGATTATGATTTTGTAGATTTTTATAATTTAGAATTAAGTAATACTAATATTATAGACCATTTTACTTATGATTTTTTGACTAATGAAAACACAGAATTTGAGATAATTTAATTATTATAAAAAAAACATTAATTGAATATTAATCATCAAAAAATGCTTGACTCAGATTATATAAAGAATC
>CAYPSO010000001.1:111719-122964 GCA_964413275.1 uncultured bacterium
CATTAATTGAATATTAATCATCAAAAAATGCTTGACTCAGATTATATAAAGAATCAAGCATTTCTTAATATATTTACTTAGGTAATTTCTCGAAATAAATACCCCAGCAGACTCCAGTAACGGTGCGTTACGCCGGGGCTAACGACACCCTACCGTTATGAAATCTGGTAAAACCTTTTGGTGGAAATCACCTTAAATGATTGCAATTCTAACGAGAATTATTTTGAATTATGGGTTTAGAATTCACACCTTTTTTTCGTTCATATCCTGAGTTATTCTTGGAGCGATTACTACTATTACTACCATATTTACGACTGGTTTTAGGTTTAGGGGTAACACCTTGAGGCACTTCCCAATCAGTTTGCATCCATTGAGGACAATCTTTGTCATAGAGCATTTGTAAAGCAGCAGCAGCGATTGCCAAAGGTTCGTATTCTTCGCTTAACTCCCGAACCATCGGTAAAAACGAGGCCATACGTTCACCGGCCAAACTTTCCTTAACCTGAGTTTGTAATTTAGATAATCTTTTTGCTTCAACTTGGGTGCGATTAGGTATTTTACAAACTTCTAATTTTTGACTGACGCGGCGTTCAATTTGATTTAACAATCGTCTGTCAATTGGTTCAACCAAAGATATAGCTACTCCAGTTTTACCGGCACGCCCAGTACGTCCAATACGGTGAATATAGGTTTCGGCATTATCAGGAAGATCGAAATTGATAACATGGCTTAAATTTTCTACATCTAAACCTCTAGCTGCAATATCAGTAGCTACTACCAAATTAATCTTGCCTTGGCGGAAACGCTGTACTAATCTTTCCCGTTGAATTTGGCTGAGATTACCGTGATATTCATCTACATTTTGTCCTGATTCCTGTAATAGACTGGTCAGTTCACTAGCAGTTTTTTTAGTACGAACAAAAATAATAGCAGTTTCTGGATTTTCCATTTCTAAAATGGGTTGTAATGCTTTATTTTTTGACCAACCTCTGGGGACCATGTAAACTTGTTGTTCAATTTTAGAAGGAGCAGCTTTTGGTTGTTCTACAGCAATTGTCACAGGAGAGTTCATAAACTGATTAATTAATCGTTTAATCTCCCTGGGCATAGTTGCTGAAAAACAGGCTGTTTGGCGATTCTTAGGAGTTTTTTCGAGGATTTTAATGACATCATCAATAAATCCCATACTCAACATTTCATCGGCTTCATCTAAAACAGCCCAAGTTATATTATCTAAATGCAACTTTTTCCGTTCTAATAAATCAATGATACGCCCTGGTGTACCTACTACTACATGAACGCCTCTTTCTAAACTACGAATTTGGCGATCTATAGATTGACCACCATAAACTGTAAGAGTTCTTAATTTACGTTCCCAAGTAAAATCTTCAATAGCCTGAGCCACCTGTTGAGCTAATTCCCTTGTCGGGGCTAAAATCAAAGCCTGCACTGCTTTATTTTCTACATCAATATTCTCTAACATTGGTAAGGAATAAGCTGCGGTTTTTCCAGTACCAGTTTGAGATTGACCTACAATATCTTTTCCTGCTAATAATTCAGGAATTGCCTGTATTTGTATAGCTGTAGGTTCTACAAATCCTAACTGTTCTAACTGTTGTACTCGACTAGCTGATAATCCTAAACTTTCAAAAGAAGTAGTCATAACTTATTTTTTCTATCCGTTTTCTGTTGTGTTATCTTCAAATTTGTCGCCTATGGGCGACATTTTTTCCTAAAAAATCTTTAACCGGTAATCAGTTTTAACTGTAATCTCCACCAGTTAATTAACTTTTAGAAATCTTGGAGCTTTATTTTTAACGATCCGGGTTATTTACCACCCCATAAAGATCGTAAACATCAGCATCAGTGATTTGCACTGAAACCATTGCTCCTAAAGCTGCTTCTCCTTGCACATACACCAATCCATCAACTTCGGGCGCAAAACGAGCAGATCTGCCCACAAATTGACCAGTTGCTGGATTTTCTTGTTCTACCAGTACATCAAATATTTTCCCCACACAAGCTTGATTTTTGTTGGCTGCAATGGGTTGTTGTACTTTCATCAGAGCATTCCTGCGATCTTGTTTAACTTCTTCAGGAATTTGATTTGGCAAGTTGTAAGATGGAGTTTCTTCTTCCGGTGAGAAAGTAAATACCCCAACATGATCGAATTGGTGACGCTGAACAAATTGCTGTAAATGGGCAAAATGAGCGTCTGTCTCACCGGGGAAACCAACAATAAAGGTGGTTCTTAATACCGCTTCTGGTATAGCCTTCTTAATTTTTTCGATGATACCGTCATTAACCTGTCCTTGCCAAGGGCGATTCATCGATTTAAGAATTTCTGGGTGAGAATGTTGTAGCGGCAAATCCAGATATGGCAAAACGTTTGGCGTTTCTTGGATTGCGGCAATTACATCAGTGGTTATTCCTGTGGGATAAGCATAATGAATGCGAATCCAAGGTACATCTACCTTCCCTAATTCCCGTAATAATTTAGCTAATTGAGGTTTACCATATATGTCTAAACCATAATTAGTGCTAATTTGGGAAATTAGGATTAGTTCTTGTACTCCTTGGGCTGCTAGTTGTTTTGCTTCAGCCACAATCGACTCCATAGAGCGAGAGCGCTGTTTACCTCGTAAATGGGGAATAATGCAAAAAGAACAGCTATAGTCACAGCCTTCGGCAATACGTAAATAGGCTACTCCTTCGGTAGTTGTTCGATAGCGGGGGGTATTTTCATCAGCGATGTAAGTAGGTTGAGGGGAGATTTCTTTAACTTTTTCTCCTGTTTCTACTCTCTCGATGACATTGACTATTTTTTGATAGTCTCCCGTACCCACTAAAGCAACTGCTTCGGGTAATTCTTCCATGAGTTGCTCTTGGAAGTGTTGAGCCATGCAGCCAGAGATAATAATTTTCTTATTAGCTTCCGCTAGTTCAACCAGTGTTTTAACTGATTCTTCCCTAGCCGCCTGAATAAAACTACAAGTATTTACTATAACATAATCTGCTAATTCTTCGTTAGAATCAACCTGATAGCCTGCTTCAGTGAGCAAACCTAACATATGTTCAGAGTCTATGCGATTTTTTTCGCAACCTAAATGAGAAATTGCAATTGTTGGCTTATTGCCCATGCCTTATCTAATTATACTGGCGTGTTGAGAGTCAGTTTTGGCTCCCTCTTGTAAAGTTATTTTAACTTATATTGTCTTTTTAGCAATGGATCTGCTAAAAAAAGTTTTTCTAAAGTTTTTTCTTTACAGATACAAACTTGCCGAGCGCAACTCGATCGCCTATTAGTAGAGTCTTTTATCGGTTTTAGTACCAACTTAGGTTATGTTTTATGAGAAATTTCTCATGATTTTCTCATGGGAAATTCATGGTTACTTTTCATACTGGAACTTGATTAACCTTTTGTTAAACACTTATTAAAGAATAGATAAAGTTTAATTACCAGTATATAAGGAACAATTATGTCAAATTTACAATACTCAACCTGTCATAGTAACACCAAAACAATTCCTTTTCCTAAACCTGTTGCCTGTTGCCTTGAAGAAGAAATGTTTGTACTCCAAATACTATCCTGAATTTTCTCTTTTTAAGACTGCCATTACCACTTGTATTGAATCCGCTAATGGAAAGTACAAGCAAGAATTAGATTCTTTGCTCACCTTACGATTTCAAACTTTTAATAAAGCTCAGATTATGACCATCTGAAGTATAGTAGTGATGCCAGTCGCCTTCAAGAAATTTTGCTGACCGCTACTTTACCTTTAGTGGTAAGCGTTTTAACCCTATTGGGGACAGTGGGGGCAATGTTTTGGATCGATCGCAATTTAACCTTGCTTTCTTTGGTGACGCTTCCTTTTTTTGCTTTTGCTGCTAACCGTGTCAACGTATTGCGATCGCACGAGCAGCGATTCGTCGCACTCCAATTTTAATTTTAGATGAACCGACAACGGGGTTAGATCGAGAAAATGAACAGGCGGTGATTGAAGCTTTACAAAGATTAGCCCAAAAACGCACCACTTTTTTAATTACCCACGATCTTTCTTTAGCCACCCAAGCAGATGCCATTATTTATGTGGAAAAGGGAGAGGTTTTAGAACAGGGAAATCACAGGGAATTAATCAAACAAAATATAAGATTAAAATAATTACGATTATTCATTTGCCCACCCTAAAAAAGAATGTAATTATTTTTTTTACTATTAATAGAATTTTCAAAATACAATGAGTTGCCAAATTATCAATCCATTTAATATTTTTAACGATGCGAAAATGCCCTTTTTAAAAGAGGCTATTTCTCCTGATAAAGTGGAATATTATTTTCAACACAATATTCCTTTAATTACTGATAATTATCAAGTTGTTCAAATTAAAGTTATCCGTTATAAACCCCAAAGACGCTGTTTAATTAAATATACCTTTCAAGATAAAAATTTAATTATTTTAATCGGTAAAGTTCGAGCAAAAGGAACAGATATAAAAAGTTATTCTCTCCAAAAAGAACTTTGGCATAATGGATTTAACGATAATAGTTTTGATAAAATTTCCGTTCCTGAACCTATAGGAATTATTTCTCAGTGGCAAATGTGGATACAAAAAAAAGTATCAGGAGATATATTAACTTCTTTATTAGGAAGTGATCGAGGAATTGATTTATCTCAAAAAGTTGCCTATGTTGCCCATAAGCTTCATCAAACTAAGATTAATCCCTCTCGTCGCCATACAATCATAGAAGAATTACAAATTTTACATCAAAAATTACCTTTAGTTCTTGAATATTATCCCCATTGGCAAACTCGCATTAAATTGCTTTTAAAAAAATGCGATCACGAAGTGGCGCGGGAACGCGATCGCTTAGGTAAAAATATGGTTAAAAATAAATTATGAGGTGTAAGGTGGGCAAATATTTTTAGATTTTGTTTGACGATAATTATGATTAATAATTTGCCCACCTTACCAATTTTATCCGTCGTTCATCGCTCCTAAAACTGCTGTAAAACAAATATAAATTCAATCATTAATGTGGTTACAAGTAATTTTAATATTTCTATTAATAAGTCAAGATTTAATTAGGGCTTTTCCTATTAATACTATTCAAGTAAATAAAGCCCCAAAAGATTTTATTTTGCCAATTACTGATGTTTATAAACTTTATGATATTAATTCAAATAGTTGGGAATTTCAAAGTTTAAAGAGTTTGAATAATCGTTATCAATGTTTAGATGAATCAGATAATTCTTTAAAAGAATCCCATGAAGTTATTACTCGTTATCAATTTACTATTTTATTAAATCAATGTTTTCATAATTTTGAACAAAAATTTAAATCAGTAACTTCACAAGATTTGGCAATAATTCAGCGATTACAACGTGATTTTAATCTAGAATTTACTGAAATTAAAACTAATGAAATATCTATTACTCCCGGATTTTTTGTTATTACTAATCCCGAACATAATAGCAACAACAATTCGATTTGGATAGGCACGATTCGGACAACTTTTCAATTTTAGAAAAAACTTGGTATTATTTTTCTGAATTAGTATATTTTTAGGTAAAAAAACCTAAGTTTGAATAAATTATAGTTTCGTCGAACTCAGATTTTAAAAAGTGGTGTTGCTGATTTGAGATATGATGTTTATTTTCATACCTTGATTCAGCAACACACCAATTATTAAGGAGCAGAGACTCCCAATAATTCTAAATCGAAAATTAATGTTGCATTAGGAGGAATAGGAGGATTAGCATTTGGTCTTCCTGCGGAGCCATAGGCCAAATTACCAGGAATAAACAGAATACGACGGCCTTCTACTTGCATGGTTTCTAAACCTTCTTGAAAACCAGCAATTACCCCATTAATGGAAAATGTAGCGGGAGTACCTCTGTCACGAGAACTGTCAAATACTTTACCATCTGTAAAAGTACCTGTATAATCTACTCTCACATTATCATTTTCAGCAGAACTTGGTGATTCACCAGTACCAACCTCAATATCTAGGTAACTTATATTTCGTTGATCGGAATAAGTTTCTGTAGTCAAAAGAACACCAAGATTACTATTTTCAGTAGTCACATTACCTGCTAAATCAGTGACGGTAATAGTTAAATCAGGGAAGGTATTTTCTAATCCTTGTAGAGCTAATTCTTCACTAAATCTCCCATTCTCTTCAACGTTAATTGTTATGGGATCGCTATTATTTAATTGATAATTAACACTATCTAAATTATTATCGCCAATATTACCAGTTAAGTTTGATATGCCCCATTGTAATTCACTTGCTAAATAAACTGTATCAGGGTCAATTGGACTATTGTCACTATTCAAATCAGGAGCAAAAACACTTAAGAGCGGATTAGTAACATTTAAAGTTGGTGCAATAGTATCAAAGGTAAAACTAACCGTAAAAGTTTCAATAACACTACCACTATTATTAGTGCCAATTAATTCTAAAGTATATTGACCATCGATTAATTCACCACTATTGATTTCAGCTAGTTTTGTTGTATCTAAACTAAAGCTACCATCATTTAAACTTGATAAAATATCTACAGGAGTTTTCTCGTTTAAGCGGGCTTGAAATACACTTATATTATTACTATTGGCAATAGTACCGCTAATACTTGCATCGGAAGTAATAGTATCTGTGTTACTTGTGCCTGTATCATTAGCTAAAGTTGCAGTAATATTTGGTGTAGTAGTATCAAGGGTAAAATTAATATTAAATGCTTGGGAATTATTACCAGTACTATCGGTAGCAGTTAATTCTAAGTTATATTCTCCATCGATTAATTCACTTCCGTTGATTAGAGCTAATGTGGCTGTATCTAAAGTAAAAGTTCCCTCATTATTTAAACTTGATAAAATATCAACAGCTTGATTGTTATTTAAACTTGCTTGAAATTCTGTAATAGTAACATTAAGATTTTCTACAATATTACCTCTAATACTTGGGTCAGAAGTAAGATTATCTTCAGCACTTACTCCCGTATCATTAGCTAAGTTTGCTGTTATTTGTGGTGTATTAAAAATAAAATCATCTTCGGTTAATTGTTCTAAATTAACTCCTAATAAAATTGCTAAATCTTGTTCTCCTATTCTAATTAAAGTCCCTGTTTGTTGGTCAACTAATGTTAAATCATCTAATTGATTAACTCCAGTCACATTATCAACAATAATTTTATCAATACCACTAGAAAAATCAATGATAGTGCTATTATTCTCTGGAATAACACCATCAGCAACTAACCAAAATTGATCCCTACCTGCACCACCAATAAGAATATTATTACCATTACCTGTAAATAATTTATCGTCACCATCACCTGCGAAAACATAATCATTAACCTTAGCAATTATGACATCGTTGCCACTACCTGCATAAATTCTATTATTACCGTTACTATTGGTAGCATCAATTAAATCATTACCAGCAGAAGCAAATACTAAATTATTAGTATTCGGTGAAAGGGTATCCCCATTAGTCGAGCCAAAAATAGTTAAATCTGTCATGTTTATTAGGCTTAAAAAAATATTACTTACCAATGTTACAGTTTAACGAAATTTCGTCAGAATTCTCCATCTCTGTTTTGGGTTTACCGTGTAGTTTTGGTTGATTAGCTTTGACTTTTGCTAAATAATCATTGCCTGATTGAATAATTGTGGATAGAGTTGGTACAGAATTATATTTGTGGTAATAAACTTATTGTTTAAATCACAAACTCTTTGATACTCTATAAATTAGCAATCTTGATTTCAAGGTGATGAAAAAAGGACTAGAAATATGACCGCTCAGAAAAGAGGACGATGGGGCTGGCTCCATCCTTTGAAACAACGTTACGCAATGGATGTGAGATCCCTAGCATTGCTACGAATGGGGTTAGCCATAGTCATCCTCACCGATTTATTCTGGAGATTTCCAGATATTACCTCTCTCTACAGCGATGAGGGGGTTTTACCACGTACCTCTCTAATTGAGAAGTTTTTAGAGCCTTGGTATTGGTCTATTCATCTACTAAGTGGTCAGCCTTTTGTTCAGGGATTATTGTTTTTAATTGCAGCACTATTGGCTTTGGCTATGCTGGTAGGCTATCGTAGCCGCCTAGCTACTATTGCTTGTTGGGTATTGCTAGTTTCCCTCCATCACCGTAATCCAACCCTATTGTTTGCTGGTGACTCGGTGTTGCGAACAATGATGTTTTGGGCAATGTTTCTACCCCTAGGAGCAGCTTATTCTGTGGATATTGCCCTAAACCCTAAAGCTGATTCAGTGCCTAAGCAAATTTTTTCAGGGGCAGTAATCGGTTTCACTGTTCAACAGTGTTTTATTTATATAATGTCCGCAGTCTTTAAAACCACAAGTGACATTTGGTGGCCTGATTTAACAGCAGTTTATTACGCCCTAAGCTTCGATCAATACGTTACTCCCTTGGGAGCTTGGCTGCTTCATTTGCCTCCCTTTTTGCTTAAAACATTTACCTTAGTTACTTTGATTTTGGAATGGGTAGGGCCTTTATTTTTATTTATGCCCTATCGTACTAACTTTTTCCGAACAGCTACTGTTATTACTTTTATTCTCTTACACATTGGCTTTGCCTTTACCTTAAATCTTGGCATATTTCCCTTCTTGAGTTCAATAACTTGGTTGGCATTTATTCCTAGCTCTGTTTGGGAAGGGTGGAAAAAAAGATTTTACAGTTTTCCCCAGGCAGGATTAAAGATTTACTATGATGCTGACTGTGGATTTTGTAAAAAAGTAGTTCATATACTGCGTATCTTTTTACTATTGCCTGAAACACCAATACAGCCCGCCCAAAGTGAAGCGTCAATTCAGGAAGATATGGAGCGTTGGAATTCTTGGGTAGTAGTAGATTGGCAAGAAAATCGTCATTTTAAGTTTGAGGCCATTGTCTATGTTGTAAGTATATCCCCAGTATTTCGCATCCTGACTCCATTATTGCGATCGCAACTGATGATGAAGCTAGGGACTAAATTTTATGAGACAATTGCCAATAATCGTCAAAAAGCAGGATTATTAACCCGTCCTCTTCTATTTCGCTCTTTCACTGGCACAACTCCTATCTGGCAAAGCGTAATTGCCTTAATGCTATTAGGTTTAATTTTTATTCTCAATTTAAAGGGATTTACTGATAACTGGGCTTTTGTACAAAAAGATACTCTCGTACTCAGAAACCTTCGTCGCATTACTCGTAGTCGTACACTACAGAGAGTTGAGTGGATTGGTTATCTATTACGTTTAAATCAAGGGGGCTGGGGGATTTTTGCTCCTGCTCCTCCCCGTGATGATGGCTGGCACGTGATTGTAGGAACTTTGAAAGATGGGACACAGGTTAATTTACTTGAACCAGAAAAGCCTATAAGTTTTGATAAACCCACCCTAGGCCATAGACAACGACTTTATCGAAATATGCAGTGGCGTACCTACTACATTAACCTAAACCGAAATATTGGCGGTAAGATGTATCCATATTTTGGAGAATATTTATGTCGCAAGTGGCAAGAGCAATTTAGAGGGAAAAAAGCGTTGCAACAGATTGATATTTACTTTATGGAAGAGCGTACCATAGATCCCGGACAGTCTCCTGTGATTAAAAAGCAACTTCAATTTGAATATAGATGTAAATAACTAGATTAAAAATTTTTCCTATTTCTTAACTTTATTTAACAACCTATGGAAACTGTAATTATTAATGCCCACGTAATAGATTCTAGAAATATTGGCGATTTAGCATCTTCTCCAACCCAATATTTTGACTTTAAATATCCTGTTGAAACACTGGATATTAGATCTATCGATCCTAATTTCTCAGAGCCTAAAAGTGGATTTGGTGGCTCAATTACCCTAGATGAAATCAAAAATACTGCTGATAGAGTTAAATATCATCTGGTTGTCGGTGGAGGTGGATTAGTTTTTAAGCGGTTTTTAGGAAGTTTTGAAGCGATGGAAAAACTTCAATCAGTTTTTAGTGGTAAATGGATTGCATGGGGCATTGGTCAGCAAGTATATCCTTCCTTTAGCCCCTCTCAGGATAATTTGTTAGAAAATTTATATTCAGCTCGCGATAGATTTGACTACTCGATCTATCTTAAAAACTTCGATCTGATCGGTATTAGAGATATTGGCTTTAACTATGATTGGTTACCTTGTGTCAGTTGTATGGATTCTACTTTCGATCGCAAACGGGAGATTAAGCACGATTTTGTTGTTTTCTCCCACAGGAAATTTCAGATTAAAATTGGACGATTTCCAACCATGAGTCATGATACTCAAAGCTTAGAAGAGGTGATTGATTTTCTTGGTTCTGGAGAAACCATTATCACCAGTTCTTATCATGGAGCCTACTGGGGAACTTTATTAGGACGTAGAGTAATTGCTTTTCCCTTCAGCACTAAATTTTTGACTTTCAAGCATATGCCAAGCATTTATCCTGTATCTGAATGGAAATACTCCAAAATCAAATTTAGACCTTTTACAAAAACTTTTCTTAATAAAATTAAATTTGAATTTAACTATGGAGACAAATATACTTGTAGCACTAATAATTGGAGAAATCTACTGGTAAATTCTTCTAGTTATCCTAATATTCTCCCAGAGTATCGAGAAGCTAATCAGCAATTTTATGACAAAACAATGGCAATGTTAGACTAAATTTAGTCTAAAAATTTTTGGACTTGGTTAATCAAGGTATGAATTGTTGATGTAGAGATGTAGCATGACATCTCTGCATAGGGTTTGCTGAAAATATTTTAAAAACCTTTTTCATGGTTTGATTCTCGATATTATTGCTTTCGTTAAAACCTAATTAGGGTGCACTTTTTGATTACTCAAACGATAGTTTCCGTTTACTAACAACACAATCTTGAAGGTATAAATTAATTAATTCTTGGTAAGAAATTCCTCTTTCTTGAGCTATTGCTTGAAAATATTCAATTACTTCAACTCCCAAGGGTAAAGTTACTTGTTGCTTCAATTGTTTAGCAAAAGGATTAGGCCGACTTTTCATTTTGGAAAGATCGTATTCTGGTTTCATAATTTTATCCTCGATATTGTTTACTTTCATTTTTAGTGGCTTTTCGAGCTGAAATAATTCTAATTATTGATTCTTGCTCTCGGTAAATATGAACGATGAGTAAAATTCTCATTTTGTAACTTCTACCAATTGATACTCCCCATGTCTGAAGACAGGGGATTCTTAAACAGCCCAGAGTCGGAC
>CAYPSO010000002.1:0-104781 GCA_964413275.1 uncultured bacterium
ATAACAGGTACTTCTACGGAATAATCGGATCATTATTTATCTGGAGTTTACTAAATCTAAGTCGGGATAAAGCTCAACTTCGAGGTTTTCTTGTTTAGCTGTATCGTAAATGAGCAATTCATCAATAGCTGGTGCAGTCCAATAGGTTAAAATCTGAGGTTTAGCAATTAATAAAGTATCTCGATTGGGATCTAATTTTTCGGCAATTTTTGGGGATAAATGTCCTTGACATTGAGAAATTGGACAGTAACCATCAGGATAACGTATGGGATTTTTATGTGGACGCATTAATGTGCCACAATTCCTTGATTTACAGACCTTTTTTAAGCAATAATACTGTTGCTAAACCCTCTAAAATCTGTCGAAAACCAAATTTTTGTTTTTTTGGTTGGGAAAATATTTCTTTAGCTCTCCACAAACGAACAGTTCTCACTGTAAGAAATTCTACCGACAGTTTTAATTCCTTGATTTGATGGTTAACTTGCTCTGTAAGTATTTCTGCTGTACCTTGCCATTGACGTAATACTTCAAACATCTTTGATTTACATTACTCTTTGTTTACAGTAAATGGTGTAAATTAAAAAAGCAATAAGCATATATACTCAAAATATTTTTAATGATAGGCTAGACTAACTAGCCTATATAGTTCTAAATTTGGTAATGTTAAAAATATAAAAGTATTGACTAGCCCTCCTGCCTCCCTTGACTCATGTTGATTAATAGTAAATTTAGGATGGATCGATATTATTAGAGATACTATTGCCATTAACCGTACCTAGTTGTTGCCTTACATCATCAATGGCATGATTTAATTGGGCAATCTTATCTTCTAAACTTAAACGAGATTGTTCGATACTTTCTTCAGTATAAAAATTAGGTTGTTTATTTTGTTTCAATACAGACTTATCGTCTTTTATTGATTGGAGTTTATCTCCTTCTCTGTTAGTTAACAACGATCCCAAGATACCACCAACAATACCACCAATAACTGCTCCGGCTAGAAAGCCTCCAGCAAAATTATCATTTTGACTCATATTTTTTTTAATCCATAATTATTATTATTTCCAGATTAACCTTTAGTTGTCAATCCTGTGTTAAATAACTTCCAAATATTTATTTTTATTAAACTAAGCCACAAGCTTATCCCCTAATTGCTTTGCTTTTTGTTTAATCTTATCAGAAAGTTTAATTTCTTTCTCATTGACTAAGCCAATCCATAACACCCCAATGGGTTTTGCTCCTAACATTTTGGCTAAATCTTTTAATGCTTTTAATGTTCCTGTTAAAAACATCCATCCACGCTGGTGCAGCACTGGAGGAAACAAGAACCGCTTTTTTCTTTCTGATGGGATTTCGTTGCTTCGGAGCAGTTGCATCCCAAGGCCAATAACCATAACAAACGCATCTTTCTAAAAAACAACGGGTTAGTGCATTTACATTACCAAAATTTACAGGTGAACCAATTACTATAGCATCCGCAGCTTCAATCTGGAGCAAAATACTATTCATGTCATCTTCTAAAATACATTCACCTTTTTGCTCTCCTGGTTGTTGCATACAAATACGACAATTGGTGCAGAATTTAATATTATGGTCTGGTAGATAAATTTTTTCCGTTTTTGCACCCTGTTTTTCTGCTTCTTGCAAAATTTCGGTGATCGCAGAATCAATGACTCCGTTTTTTCGATAACTGCCAACAATACCAACTACTTTTTGATTTGTATTCATGGCTTATTATATCCTCAACTCAACTCCCTAAAAAACCAAAAAACTACGGACTACGAACTCAACAGAATACCCATCTGCCCCTACTCTCTCAACTACTAATTTAAATACGTGACAGCTTAGAGCTATATCTGCTTCTATATAAGATATATTTCATAAAGGTATTCTAAACTATCCTACAGTACCTAAAAAGAAAACTTTTATCATTAATATTTTGAAAGAATATTCTCGACTCTTAATTCTCAGTTATAGCCTTGGGCCAATTCAAATGATTCTGATACACCTTGGGGCTTTGTTACCATTGTTTATTGGTTTGTCTTGGCAGGCGTTGCTTTGGGGAATCATGCTTTATTTAATAAGAATGCTCTGCATTACAGCTATTTATCATCGGTTAATTATTCATAAGTCTTATAATGCTCCTGCCGTTGTTAAATGGGTAGGGAGTTTTATTGCTGCTTCTGCCGGACAAATGGGGCCGAATTGGTGGAAAGGTCATCATACTTTAGAGCATCATAATTATTCTGATTTGCCCGGAGATTGTCATTCTCCCCTTACTCCATACACAGGTATTAAAGGCTTTGTTTGGTCGCAATTTGGCTGGTTATTGACAGGAAAATCTTGGCCTCATAGTCTTCCTGCGGATGTGGAAGCAGATTTTGGTTTAAGAGCGATCGATCGCTTTCATTTTGTGCCATTAATTTTATTAGGGGTTGTGTCCTATTTAATTGGTGGTTTAGATTTTCTGGGTGCATTTTTCTTGAGTACAGCAATTTTGTTTCATTGTGTGGCTTTCGTTAATTCTTTAAGTCATATCTTTGGCAAGCAACCCTTTGCTAGTAATGATAATAGTCGCAATAATTGGTTTGTGGCGATTGTAACTTTAGGAGAAGGGTGGCACAATCTTCATCATGCTTTTCAATGGTCAGCTCGTCATGGTTATTCTGTTGAAAATGACAAAGTTATATATTTACCAGATCCTACTTATTGGTTTATCCAGTTTTTAAAAAAATTGAATTTAGCTTGGGATTTAAAACTTCCTAGTGAAGCAGAACTTTTGCGCTCTGCCAAGGAAGTAAAACAGATGAATAGAACTTACGTAATGAAATAAAAAATTTTAGATACAATAGAAAGTGACAATTTCACCAAATCCGATCGAAATTTTGGCTATTATTAATTGCTTAAGAAGTTACAGTATGTGATGGGTAATTAAATTAATTTAATAAAAATCATTAATATTTAACAATTAATTGATTGCCCACTCTACTCAAAAAAATAATTACAAAAATTTTTACTAAACAAATTATTATGTCAAACTTATTAACTCAAAAATCAAAAGAATTAGTTAAAGATTGGGCAAGAGGTTATGAATCTCAACCCAATGAATATGATTATTGGATAAAAGAAATTGAAGGAACTATTCCCTCAGATTTAAAAGGAACTTTATTTCGTAACGGCGCAGGATTATTCGAGATTAACGGACAAAAAATAGGTCATCCTTTTGATGGAGATGGGATGATTTCTGCTATTACTTTTACTCAAGGAAAAGCTCATTATAAAAATCGCTATGTTCGTACTGAAGGTTATTTAAAAGAACAAAAAGCAGGAAAAATTCTCTATCGAGGTTTCGGTACTCAAAAACCCGGAGGATGGTTGGCGAATATTTTTGATACCAAATTTAAAAATGCAGCAAATACTAATGTAATTTATTGGGCTGGAAAATTATGGGCAATGTGGGAAGGAGGCAATCCTCATCAATTAAATCCTCAAACTTTAGAAACAATTGGTCTTGATAATCTTGATGGCATTCTTGAACCCAAACAGCCTTTTTCTGCTCACCCTAGAATTATTGATAATAGTTTTATTAATTTTGGAGTTAAAGGCATTACTTCCCAGCAATTAACTATTTTGGAATTGGACGAGCAAGGAAATAAAATTAAAGAAAATTCCTATCCTCTTAATGGTTTTGCATTTCTCCATGATATGTTAATAACTCCTAATTATTACATTTTTATGCAACATCCTTTTAAGGTGAATGGTTTACCTTTTTTATTAGGTTTTAAAAGTATTGAACAATGTTTTGATTTTGATGCTAAACAACCAACAAAAATAATTGTAATTTCTCGTCATGAAGAAAATACAATGCATGTTTTAGAAACCGAATCTTTTTTCGGTTTTCATCATGCTAATGCTTGGGAAAAAGATGGCAATATTTATTTAGAATCAATTTGTGCTGATTACTTTCCTAAAAGAGAAAGTGAAGAATTAGATTTTAATAAAGTTGATTTTGATAATTTTCCTGTGGGTAATTTATGGGAATTTGCTATTTCTTTATCTTCTCAAACAGTTACTCGGAAAAAAATCGAAAGTCGGGGTTGTGAATTTCCGAGCGTACATCCTCAATGGGTAGGAAAAGAACATCGTTATCTCTACATGAATGTGACTCATACTCCTAGTGGTAATGCTCCTTTACAAGCAATTATGAAATTAGATCGCAAATCTGGAGAAAGACAAATCTGGAGTGCAGCACCTAGAGGTTTTGCGGGAGAGCCTATATTTGTACCTTGTCCGAATGGTAAGGAAGAAGATGACGGTTGGATCTTATCTATGGTTTATGATGCTAGTTTACATCGGGGTTATATTTTGATTTTAGATGCTAAAGATATAACTCAAGTTGTGGCTAAACTGTATCTTTCTCATTATCTTCCCCATGGTTTTCATGGGACATGGTGTTCTCAAGTTTTTATTTAGGGTTTGCTAAGAAATTTTATTTTTTGATCAAAAAATAGGGGCTTGGCAACCAAACCCCTAAAAATAATCAGTTATAATCGTTTACTGTTAACTGTCCACTGAATTAAATAGCGTTAGCACCAGCCACAACCTCAAGGAGTTCTTGAGTAATAGCTGCTTGACGTGCTTTGTTATAAGACAAAGTAAGAGATTTCATCAATTCAGAAGCATTTTCACTAGCATTATTCATCGCTGTCATTCGAGCAGCTAATTCACTAGCAGCAGCCTCTTGTAAAGCCCTCAATAATTGATTATTCAGATACAGTGGCAAAAGTGCATCTAAAATTTGTGCTGGATCCTGTTCAAAAATCATGTCTTGGGGAAGACTGGTTACTTCTGTCGCCACAGTTTCCCTTTCAACCTGAAATTGACCACCTTTAGTAGTTAAACGGAAAATTTCATCATCTTGGGGTTCTAAACCTTGAGTAGTCAAAGGTAATAAAGTTTGAACCACAGGTTTAGAACTAATTAAAGACAGAAACTTACTGTAAATCAACTCAACGCGATCGACAGTTTCTGATAAGAATAAAGACAGTAACTCATCAGCAATATTACTAGCTTCAGCCGCCGAAGGAATTTGTTCTAAACCCATATAAGTTTTGTCGATAGGTTGCTCGCGACGCTCAAAATATTGAGTTGCTTTACGACCTACCAAAACAAATTTATAATCTAAACCCTCAGCCTTTAATTCCTTAGCCCGTTGTTCAGCACGACGGATTATGTTAGCATTATAACCTCCACAAAGACCGCGATCGCCTGAAACTACTAATAATCCGACACATTTGACTTCTCTTTGTTTGAGTAAAGGTAAATCTGCCTCCTCAAACTTTAAGCGATTTTGTAAGCCGTAGAGAACTTGTGCCAAAGTGTCAGCAAAAGGGCGAGTAGAACTAACTTGTTCTTGAGCACGACGTACTTTTGCCGCAGCAACTAAGCGCATCGCCTCAGTAATTTTTTTTGTATTTTTAACCGAATCAATTCGATCGCGAATACCCTTAAGATTTGGCATCTTTTTTTATTCCCAATTACTATTAATTAATAGGGGGGCTAAAAGCCCACCTACCGAAGCTCTTAAGCAGAGAAACTTTGCTTACATTCTGCAATAGCTTCTTTGAGAAGATTTTCTGCTTCATCAGTTAATTTCTTCTCATTCCCAATAATTTCGCCGTATTTAGCCTTACTAGTTTTCAGATATTCCCGTAAGCCAGCAACAAAGGTAGTTACTTTATCTACAGGAATCTCGTCTAAATAACCATTTAAACCAGCATATACAGTAGCAACCTGTTCAGCCACAGATAATGGAGAATTTTGAGGCTGCTTAAGGATTTGACGTAAACGTTGACCTCTAGCTAACTGAGCCTGAGTAGCTGCGTCTAAGTCGGAAGCAAACTGAGAGAAGGCTTCTAATTCAGCAAACTGAGCCAACTCTAACTTCAGCTTACCGGCTACCTGTTTCATGGCTTTGGTTTGAGCCGCAGAACCAACCCTGGATACGGAGATACCAGCGTTAATTGCCGGACGGAAACCAGCGTTAAACAAGTCGGTAGATAAGAAAATCTGGCCGTCAGTAATAGAGATTACGTTAGTAGGAATATAAGCAGAAACGTCACCTGCTTGAGTTTCAATGATGGGTAAAGCAGTCATGCTACCACCACCTAACTCATCGCTTAATTTAGCAGCACGCTCTAATAAGCGGGAGTGGAGATAGAATACGTCTCCGGGGTATGCTTCACGTCCTGGAGGACGACGGAGTAACAAGGACATCTGACGATAAGCTTGAGCTTGCTTAGACAAGTCATCATAAATAATCAGAGTTGCTTTACCTTGATACATAAAGTGTTCTGCGATCGCAGCACCTGTGTAGGGAGCGAGATATTGTAAAGTAGCAGGATCGTTAGCATTAGCAGCTACCACAACGGTGTAATCCATTGCGCCTTTTTCTTCCAAAGTACCCACAACTTGAGCAACAGTGGAAGCTTTTTGACCAATGGCAACGTAAACGCAAATTACGTCTTCACCTTTTTGATTAATGATGGTATCAACAGCTACCGCAGTTTTACCGGTTTGTCTGTCACCGATAATCAACTCACGCTGACCACGACCTACGGGAATCATCGCATCAATAGCGGTAATACCACTTTGCATTGGTTCGTAAACGGAGCGACGTTCGATAATACCCGGAGCCATGAACTCAATCAAACGGGTATCTGTTGCGGCAATATCTCCTTTACCGTCGAGGGGACGAGATAAAGCGTCAACTACCCTACCGATAGTGGCTTCGCCGACAGGAATAGACGCGATTTTCGTGGTGGCTTTAACGCTACTACCTTCTTGAATATCGCGACCATCACCCATTAATACTGCACCAACGTTATCTTGTTCTAAGTTCAGTGCAATACCAATAGTACCATCTTCAAATTCGAGAAGTTCGCCCGACATAGCTTGTTCTAAGCCATAGATACGAGCGATACCGTCACCTACTTGTAGTACAGTACCAACATTAGAAACCTGTACTTCTTGGTCATAAGACTCAATTTGCTGACGAATAATGCTGCTAATTTCGTCTGGTCTGATGCTGATCATATCCTTTTTTTATTTCTTAATTAGTGGTGTTTAATTGACTAACTAACCTGCACTGGTTAGGTTGATACTAATACGGCGCAGTTGTCCCCGCAGACTAGCATCTAGTATCTGAGAACCGACTTTAACGATCACGCCACCGATTAGACTAGGATCGACAGTGGTACTTAATTCCACAGAAGTAGCACCGGTCATGTTTTTCACTTTATCGGCGATCGCACTTTTTTGATCGTCACTCAATTCTGAGGCTGAGGCTACTTCAGCTAAAACTGTATTTTTTAGCTTACGTAATTGTTCCAGATATTTCTGAGCAATTTCTGCTATAAACATAATTCGTCGTCTATCGACCAGTAAAAATAAAAAGTTAACTAGCAAAGGATTAGCTCCTTCACCAGCAATTTGTTTAATAATTGCCTTTTTATCTTCGGGTTTTAACAACGGATTAGTTAAAAATACCTCTAATTCCTCGGAATTTTTTAATAAAGCCAGTAATGTTCTTAACTCATCTCCAAATTGATCTTCTAGACCTTGGGAACTAGCTAGAGACATTAATGCTTCGGCATAGGGTTCGGCAACTACGGAACTAATAATACTACTTGCCATTATTTACCTCCTAGCTGTGCGATCGAGCGATCAATTAATTTTTGTTGAGCCGAATCATTTAAACGTTCCTTTAATTGAGACTCAACTCGTTCTAGTGCTAGGACAGCAATGCGTTGTTTTAATTCAACCATCACTTTGGCTTGTTCGGAATCTAATTCCTTACCTGCTGCCGCTTTTAATTTTTCAACATCCTTAACCCCTTGAGCTAAAATTACATCTTTAGCTTTTTGGGCATCTACTTGAGCATCAGCTTTAATTTTTTCAGCCTTAGCTTTAGCTTCAGCTAAATTTTTCTGTGCTGTTTCTAAAGCTCTTGCTGCTGTGGATGCGCGAGTTTCGGCATCCTTAATTTCCTCTTCAATTTTGTTTTTTCTTTCTGTGAGAATGTTGCCGACAAGTTTACTCCCATAGACAACCAATAACCCCAGAATAATTGATAGGTTAATTAAGTTAGTTTCAAATATGTTTAAATTCAGACCAAAGCCACCTTCTGTGGCTAGGTATGAGAAAATCCCCATGATAGCGATCTACCCCTGCTAAAAAATTGATTTTACGTACTTCGGGAAACTTAATTTTTGCTCACCTGATTGCAATCTTTTGTTTTTGGGCAGGCGTGGCGAGCTTGTGGGATATGGAGAATAGTTATTTTACTGTTTAACTAAGCTACTGTTCCCAAGAGCTTTTGTACAATCTGTCCGCTCAAAGAGTCAACTTGCGATTCTAAGGTTTTGAAAGCTTGGGCTTTTTGAGCCTCAATTTCATCAGCAGCTTGTTGTCTTTCTGCTAGCACTTGTTGTTGTGCTTCTTTGACTTGCCCAGCTACAATCTCTTGTGCTTCCGCTTGAGCGTTAGCAATTATCTCTTGAGCTTGACGACGAACATCTCTTAATTCCTGTTCGTATTGCTTAGCCAAATCTTCGGCTTTTTGTTTTCTTTCCTTAGATTGACTTAAGTTTTGACGAATGTACTCGGCTCGATCATCCAGTGCTTTATTTAATGGCTTATAAAATACAGCATTAAGTAAAGCTACCAAAACCATAAATTGCAATGCCATTAAAGGCAAAGTGGCATCAAAATCAAATAATCCCCCTTCGGCAGTTTCTTCTACTGCTTTTGTTGCCAGCAAAATTGTCCAGTGTGTCATTTGTTTTATAACCCCAAGGTTTTACATTTATTACTTATGAGTTATCAGAGTTTTTAGTTTCTTAATTTTGTTTGTTGATGCTTAGGGGGGTAACAACAAGCAAAACTTTTTACTGTCTAACGATAACTAAATTTTTTAAAGATTTAGACTCTATGGTTAAGTTCGACAAGGATAGGCATAAATGCCTATCCATATCTAGACCTTAAAGGTAAGAATCTTATAGTAAAGGGTTCGCAAACAGTAATACTAAAGCAACCACCAAACCATAAATAGTTAGGGATTCCATGAAAGCCAAGGTTAATAGCAAAGTACCGCGAATTTTACCTTCAGCTTCAGGCTGACGAGCAATACCAGCTACGGCTTGACCAGAAGCATTACCTTGACCGATACCAGGACCAATAGCAGCTAAACCAACGGCTAAAGCAGCAGCAATAACTGAAGCAGAATTAACATCCATGACAATTTTCCCTATTTTGAATGAATTTACAAAAAAACTACGTATTATTTAAATTGTTGAGTTTTGCTTAAAGTGCTTTTGCTCAACCTAACAATAGACTCATGGGCAAAAGTATAGTGTAGAAGCAGTAAATAGCGATATAGTAAATTCTCTATTCTTTCTACTATTGCCTCTCTTGGTGGACGTTCCCTTGCGACTATCGTCGTCGCGGGCTTCCACCGCTATTGCCTGTTGCCTATTGCCTGACTTCTGTAGGAAGTCTAAATGAATGAGGACTTAATATTAATGCTCCTCTCCACCATGTTCCTCAATTGCCTCATGAATATAAGCACCCGCTAGGGTAGCAAACACTAGAGCTTGAATGGCGCTGGTAAATAAACCTAAAGCCATTAAAGGTAATGGAATAAACAGAGGAACTAAGAAAACTAACACAGCTACCACTAATTCATCCGCTAAGATGTTACCAAATAAACGGAAGCTTAGGGATAAAGGCTTGGTGAAATCTTCTAAAATCTTGATTGGCAACAGGATGGGAATAGGTTCGATATAGTTAGCGAAATATCCCAATCCTTTTTTCTTAAAACCTGCATAAAAGTAGGCTAAAGAAGTTAATAATGCCAAAGCGACAGTGGTATTAATGTCGTTAGTAGGTGCTGCTAATTCCGTTTCTGGAATTTCTATAATTTTCCAAGGAATTAAAGCTCCAGACCAATTAGACACAAATATAAACAAAAACAATGTGCCAATAAACGGCAACCAAGGGCGATATTCTTTCTCCCCTAGCTGATTTCTGGCCAAATCTCGCAGAAACTCTAGGACGTATTCCATTAGGTTTTGGATTCCTGTTGGAATTCTCTGGACATTACTACTTGCTAAATATGAAGCAATTAGCAATACTCCGATAACGAACCAAGAGGTCATAAATACTTGACCATGAACCCGCAAAGGGCCTAAATGCCAGTAGAAGTGTTTACCGACTTCTAACTCAGCTAAGGGGAGTGAATTTATTAAATTTAAAGCATTAATAACTGCCATGCTCCGATCTTTCCCCAGCTTTTAATAAACTTCCCATTCATCAGCGAATTATTACCTGCAACAATCATCCTATTTTTTTATTGCTTCCTTAAATAGGGTTTGCAACATATAGATGATAATTGTGGCTTTATAAGTCAAAAATCCGAGAAATATGGGTAAAACTTCTAATTGTTGCCACTGGGTAGCGATAATTATTAGTCCCACAAAAAGAGCTAGTCGATTAGAACTAGGCTTGCTTTTTTCAACGCCAATGCGTTCAACATCTTTAGCCAATAACCTCAAATAAACCAAACCTACAGCCGCACCAAGTAAATAGCTTAATGCTGTATTCCGGGAATAACTCAACCACACTGCAATAAAAATTATCCCAGTTAAACCTAAGGTTACTAACAATAAATTTGTCTTTAGTTGATAATATTCTTCCATTGAGTGATTGTCCGAAGACGGGGAAGATTCCTCAGTTTGAGTTATGGTAGATTCGAGATTTTGGTTAGATAAATTCACGCTTCTCGGTAACAGACTAATTCCTGATTTATGGTTTTTTTCACAAGGAAAGCTTACTATTTTAAGTAAACCCATCTAAAGTAAGTTGATTTTCTTAGCTCAGACATCCTTATGATTTGACTATCTGTAGTCCTATGCAAGAACTAAACAGTCAGCCACGAAAAATCATATCATGGGCTGTAACAAAAATTAAACAAATGTAAATCTTAATTTGAAGTGATAAGGAAAGGTTAAAGGTAGAAATGAATTTCTAGCCAAAGCCATAGAACATGAATGAGCCATGCTAAGGAGAGCAGAAATCGATAGTGCATTAGCACAAATGGTTCAAGATGGTGAATATCAAGCTCAACTTCTACTCATGGAGGCTGAATTTGCTAGAAGTAGTTTAGATGAAAATAGTGTTTAGATAATTAACCATCTAAATTTTAATGATATTAGATTTATTTCAAAATATATTTATAAATAATTTATTAATCTAAAAAATAGGGAACAGAAATAATAAAAATTTACTTATAAAACTAGCAAAATTAATGATTTTTGTTCCCATTGCTTAATTTTTTTTAATCACACAAGATTAGAAATTTAGCTTAAGCCTCATCAATTTTATCTTTGAGGGAATCTAAAACACCTTTTGCTTTATCTTTTAAATTTTCAGCCATATGCATAGCCGAAGCTTGTACTTGTTTAGCTTTTCCTTCAGCTTGCTTATTAGTATCTCCTGTGATTTCTCCGAAGGCTGCTTCAACTTTACCTTCGAGATTTTTAGCGGTAGCTTTAAACTTGTCTTCAATACTCATAGTTTTTATATAGTTTAAGAAATTTGATGATAATTGTACATTTATTAATTATTAATATGGTCAAATCTTAACTATGTCTTTAGAATTTTTTTTATTCAAGATATATTTTATTTGTTGATTTTTATGTTCACAAAATTAAGTAAGCTGAGATTCATTTTCTTGGTGCGCTAATATTTCTGAGGCAACCTCAGAAATCGCGCATCCGCTAAATTGGATATAGTTATATCAGAAAATAAAGTTTAAATCCCTTATTCCGACTACTAACTAATCATTGAAGATTGAACAAGAAACATTGAACATTGATAAATGATAAATGGTAGAGCCTTCAAGCCTACTTCCAGAAGAATGATAAATGTTAAATCTTAAATGAAATGACTACTCTCTCAATCACTAATTTAAATGCGTGACAGCTTAGTTTTTTTGATATACTTATGACTGTTTTTGATAATTTTTTAAAAGATTAAGGAAACAAGTTAAACTTTTTTAAAAAGATATATTTTTATAATGATACTACTAAAGATAGTTGAGGGATTTTAGCCTATGTCTCCATCATCTCCTCGACCAAAATACTTAACCATTAAAATTAATACACTCGATCCCAATTTACTTGAGGGTTTAGACAATTGGTTATGTTTAGGTTTGATTTCAGATGAGCAAGTAAAACAAATTAGTTACGATTATTTAAGCTGTGTTTTACCTGAGTCTATAATTGAGGGAAAACAAACAGAAATATCTGTTTCTCAGGGCGTAAAAGTAGAAACCCAAAAATCACTACAACCTTCATTTTTAACTACTATTTGGCAATCATTAAAAGATGAATTGAGTGTGCGCTGGTTTTTATTTCTGGGGGTTTTTTTAGTAGTTTTATCTTCTGGTGTTTTAGCAGCAACACAATGGGAAACATTTCCCCCAGTAGCGCAATATGGAGTATTGTTTACTTATACCTTAATTTTTTGGGGAGTAGCTCGCTATACCCAAACTCAAGAGAATTTACGCTTAACTTCACAAACCCTAAAAATTATTAGCCTGTTACTCATTCCTGTTAATTTTTGGGCCATGGATAGTTTTGGTTTATGGGGAAATATTGGAGAAGGAATAATAGGTGCAATAGCAGCAATTATTTTAACTATTATTGCTTTTATTTCTTATTCTTTCCAAAACAAAATTTTCTTACTAATTAATTTTCTAATCTTATCTTATTTACATATTGGATGGTCAATTAATGGACTTGATGTAATTGCTATTTATATCAGTATGATGGGAACAACCATTAATTTGCGTTGGAATAAAAACCATTTTCAAAAATTATCAAATAGAAGTTTTATTATTTATGGTTTAGCAATTTTATTAATTAGAGGAATTTTTGTTACTCATATTAATATTTCCTCTTTAGGATTAGCTATTGGGATTTGTGGTTGGTTATTAGCTACAGAAGCATTAATACTTTATCCTAACTTTTTAGCTAGAAATACTAATATAAAAAATATTCAATCTCCAGCTATAAAAGGCTTAGAGTTTTTTGGTATTACTTTATTATTTTTCAGTTGGTTAGTAACAATTCAATCAATTCCTTGGCAAGGGATTTTAATCAGTTGTTTAGCTTTACATTTTTACCAACAAAGATTAAAGCAATTTTGGTTAAAAATAGATTTATTCGCTATTTTTATTATTGGTTTACAAGCATTAATTTCTCTAAGAAATATCATACCATCTCAAGTTAAACAAGATGCTTTAAATCTCTCTATTCAAGTTGCCCAATCCCAAGATTTTCCCTACACAGTTTATGGAATTACTCTATTTCCCTATGTTATTTTCTGGGTATGGTTAAATCAATGGTTATATCATCAGGAGAAAAAACAATTAACATTTTTTGGTGAATGGTTAACTTTAGGTTTAGGGATTTTATTAACCTGTATTAGCTGGATGAATCCCACTTGGCGATCGCTTAATCTTTTACTTTCTACAATTACTTTAATATATGTTACTCAATATTGTTTACCCTTGCAATCGCCTTTATTTTATTTAAGTCATACTTTCAGCATTTTAACAATAATTACTACTATTGATTGGTGGTTTCCTAATCTTAATTATGTTAATTGGGCAATTATTTGTTTGGGATTCATGGTAGCTGAGTGGCAAATAGGAATTAGACGTTTTCAAGATAAAAAAATATTAAGATTTGCATCAAAAAAATATAGACAGAAAAATAATTATACAAACCTAGACAAGAAATATTTTTATTATTGGTACTCAACTTGTAATTTCTTTGGGTTTATTTTTGCAACCATAAGTTATATTTTATTAGCGGAAAATAATAGGATTTTAAATAATAATCCTGTTTGGGGATTATTATGGCTAATTACTCCTATAACTTTAACTATAGTTGCAAATCAAAGCCCTCTCAGATACAGAAAATCAATATCTACTTTAAGTATTATTGCTTTAGTTTTAAGTCAGGGATTAACTTTAGAATTTCCTATTATTAGAGAGATTAGTTTAGGAATAGCAACGGCATTAATGTTTGTTAATATCCGTTATATTCGCAATCTAATTGCTGCAATAATTCATATTGGTTTTGCTTTAAGTTTTATTATTGCTTTATTTTGGGACAAAATATCACCTACTAATGGTTTACTTGTTAGTGGTTTTATTATTTTTAGTTTATGGTTATTACATAATTTCTGTATTTCTCGTCAAAGTAAACTTTTTCAAATATATGCCCAAGCTACAGATAATTGGAGTATTGTTTTAACTGCGATAGAATTATGGGCTTTAACTATTCTTAGCTTTGATTTCAGTAATACTTTTTTCTCACCTGAAATTGGCACTTTCTTCGCTCCTTTAATTATTATTGCTGCTTTAATATATCGCTATTGGCAACACCCTTATAATTGGACTATTTACGTTTTTGCTTGGACAATTGAAATTGCTACTTTACAAGGCATTCGTTTATTTCAAGGCACACTTCTTGATTTAGCTATTATTAATATATTTTTAGCCTTAATTACTTTAGGATTAACCCATTGGTTATCGCAACGTTTTTCTTATTTAGCTTCATTAATAAGTTGGCAATTTTTACCTTTATTATATGCCATTTTGGCTATTTATTGGCGTTTAAATTACTTTACAAGTTATACAGGATTATTAGTATTAGGTGGAGCAATTACTGCTTTAGGTGTAGGTAATCGCCGTCAGCAATTAAAAGAAATTAGTTATAGTGGTGTGGCTTTAATTTCTTTTGGTATTTATGAATTAGTAATTTATCAATTATCACTATCTCAAGGGGGAAGCCCTGCGGATGGATTAACTATTTTAGCTTTAGTAACTGCAATTATTGCTCTAAGTTATCGAATTTTTGCTTGGTTTTTATCATCTCAAAATAAAACAAATTTCTTCAATCTTACTGTTAAAGAAATTACAATTACTGCTCATATCCATTGGGCATTAGCTAGTATTTTAAAATTGTTAACGGCTGGAGTTGCTATTTCTACAAATCCCAAGCTGACTTTTATTAGTATTGCTATTAGTTTTATTCTTGCTTTTTATGCCTTAATTCAAGCCCGGAATCCAGAGTTGAATAAATCAGCTCGTAATGACTGGTGGGTATATGTGGGCATGGTAGAAATAATCGGCACAATTATTTATGCTCGTTTAATTTGGACGCAATTAGGTTTACTCGATCCTATTAGAGTTATTCTGGCTTGTGTAGTTGCCTTAATTATTTATCAAATGCCTTGGAATAATTTTGGATGGCACACAAAACCTTGGCATCGTACTGCGATTGTAATCCCTGCACTAATGACGCTAACTACCACTCAAGAAACGTCTTATTTTACTTTTCTTTTTAGTTTAATTACCGTTGCTGCTTTTTATATTCGCATTGCTATTAAACAAAATAATATTCGTTGGACTTATTTAAGTTTAGGATTTATTGATTGGGCAGTAGCTCGTTCTTTAGTACAATTTGAATTAGTTAATCTGCTTAATTATGTCTCGATTTTTAGCTTATCAATTCTGTATATTGCCCAATTCGATCCTAATTTAAAAGAACCTTTTAATCGTAAAAATCGCCATTATCTTCGTATTTTTGCTAGTAGTTTAATCTGTGTAATTGCTTTGATATTTCATTCTGACACTGGTATAATTCCGGCTGTTATTAGTTTATTATTTATTTTTGCTGGTATTGGCTTACAAATTCGTGCTTTTCTGTTTGTTGGCACAATTACTTTTATTTTTAATGGCTTTTATCAATTAGTTATTTTAATTACTGAATATGCCATGTCAAAATGGATTATAGGTTTAATTACTGGTTTAATTTTAATTAGTTTTGCTGCCTTATTTGAACAAAAACGAGAACAAATTACAAACATAATTCAAAAGTGGTTTGACCAATTAACTAGATGGCAATAATAAGATTATTTTAAAGAATCTCTAACAATAACAGAAGTTCAATATATTATGAAATTTAGTGGTGAAATGGTAGAATAAAAACAAAATAAAAAAATTTGGGTTTGGCGAGATACGGAAAAATATCAAAAATTTATAGAAATTATGTTTCTTGACGACCAGATACATATAATTAAAGGACATGGTTTATCATTATAGTTTCGATACCGTTAAGCAAATATCTGCTGCATTTGTTAAATATTTTTTAAAATTATGGTGGATAATGATTATTCTTTCAATTAATTAAATTAGAACAAAATTAGTATAGTTAAAAGAATGTCAGTTAACGGGAAAAAAGCGATTAATTAGTACCACAAAATTTGGCAATAAAGGAGAAGTTAACTCATCATCCTCAAATAAAGTCCCAACTAGATTTAATTTTCCTTTTTCTCGGCGATATACCTCTACTTGCTTGCGAAAACGATCTACAATCCAATATTCTTTTACCCACACTACATCAGGAATAACATTATCTGCATCTGAGAATATAATTCCGGGCGTAATAATGGTTTCACCATTACCTGTTGATTCTGACCAATTATTTAACTGAGTAAAAATTACATCCTTTGAAACGCATATATCCAAGGCAATCTGGCAATTAAAACAGGTATGTTCAAGAAAAAGTAGCTTTGTTCTTATTTTTGGTTTCAAGTTTTTGATTTCAGCTATTTTTGATAAGCTGGATAATGTTCTGATGATTTTTTGTAGTCTAAACTACAGACCTAAGCCTTTTTCTTGTTTTTCTAATTACTATCAGGTAATATAGTAATATATAGAAAATAAGGAAATTCAAAAAATGTTATTTCGTCAATTATTCGATGCTCAAACCAGCACTTATACCTATTTAATTGCCGATCAAAATACTAAAGAAGCAATTTTAGTAGATCCTGTTTTAGAACAAGTGGATAGGGATTTAAAATTACTGAAAGAATTAGGTTTAACCCTGCGCTACTGTTTAGAAACTCATATTCATGCCGATCATATCACCGGAACAGCTAAATTAAGGGAAAAAACAGGTTGTTTAGGTGTAGTTCCAGAAAAAGCGCAAATAGCCTGTGCTGATAAATTTATTCAAGATGGAGAAACTGTAAGATTAGGCAATATTATCATAGAAGCGATCGCAACACCCGGACACACAGACAGTCACGTAACCTATTTAGTAAATAAAACCCATCTTTTAACAGGGGATGCTTTATTTATTCGAGGATGTGGTAGAACAGACTTTCAAAGTGGTGATGCAGGAACATTATACGATTCCGTCACCAAAAAATTATTTACCTTAGCGGATGATACCTTAGTTTATCCCGGCCATGACTACCGAGGTCAAACAGTTTCTACAATTTTGGAAGAACAAAAATATAATCCTCGTTTTGTAGGCAAAGATAGAAATAGTTTTATTGAATTTATGAATAATCTTAACCTACCAAATCCACAAAAAATTATGGAAGCTGTACCAGCTAATGAAAGATGTGGCAATGTATAGTTAGCTGTTAGCGATTAGCCATCAGCAGTTACTTATTACTCTCCAGAAACTAAACTGAATCATTAAAGGCTAAAACCTATATCATGATTAGTTTCTGACCTTATTTTGCGGGGTAGAATTTTCGCCTATTGCCTATTGCCTGCTCCGTCAGGAGCTTATTACCTAATCCCTAACCCTTAATTGTTTATGCTAAATCAAATAATTGGCCATATTTTAGCCGGATGTATTGGACTAAGTTTAGGCTTAATTGGTGGAGGAGGCTCAGTTTTAGCAGTACCCATTTTAGTTTATGTTATGGGTATTGCACCAAAACCAGCCATTGCCATGACTTTATTTATAGTTGGAGTAGTTAGCCTAATTGGACTAATTCCCCATTGGCAACATGGTAATGTTAATCTTAAAAAAGCTTTTATGTTTGGTTCAGCAACCATGTTAGGAGCATTTTTAGGCGCAAAAATAGCAACCCTTCCCTTTGTTACAGGTGCAAGACAAATGTTGCTATTTGCCGTGATGATGCTTTTAGCAGCTATTTTTATGATTAAAAAGAGTGGTACAACAACAGGAGGAGAAACAGACTTAAATTCTTATCCTCCACCAGTATGTAAATATTGTTGGTTATGGATGTTGACTGAAGGAATCGGAATCGGTATCTTAACTGGTTTAGTAGGAGTTGGTGGTGGTTTTGCCATCGTACCAGCTTTAGTATTATTGGGAAATACACCAATTAAAGAAGCGATAGGTACTTCCTTAGTTATTATTGCCATGAATTCCACTGCTGGTTTTGTCGGTTATTTTGGACAAGTAGAATTAAATTTATCTTTAATGCTATCTTTTACCCTAGTAGCCTCTTTAGGAATATTAGTTGGTGGTTATGTATCTAAATTTGTCCAGGCAAAACAATTACAAAAAGGTTTTGGTTATTTTTTAATCGCCGTCTCTGCTTTTATTTTATTTCAGCAAAAAGATACTTTCCGCCCTAAAAATGCACCTCAAACCTCTATTTCTCAACAAATAACCAATAATAATAAATAACTAACTGATGTTACGCAAAATCGAAATAATTGATTTAGTAGTATTCAGTATTCAGTATTCGGCTAATCGCTAACAGCTAATTGCTAATTGCTAACAGCTAATTGCTAATACCTTTTGCGTAACGCCAGTAACTAACTACGAACCATGAACTAACTATTAACCTTAGATTTTGTGAGATGATGTACTAAAGCTTGTAGTCCTAAACGATAACTTTGGCTACCGAAACCACTAATTTGACCAATGGCGATTGGTGCAATAAAGGAATGATGGCGAAAATCCTCACGTTGATAGATATTACTGAGATGAACTTCAACTGTCGGAATTTTTACACCAGATAAAGCATCACGAATAGCTACACTGGTATGAGTATAAGCTCCCGCATTAATAACAATGCCATCATATTTACCTAAAGCCTGATGAATGGCATCAACTAAAGCACCTTCGTGATTAGACTGAAAACAAGAAACTTTAATACCTAAGATATTGCCCTCCTGCGAGAGAAGGGCATTAATATCATCTAGGGTTAAAGAACCATAAATATGTGGTTCACGTAGCCCTAATAGGTTCAAATTAGGACCGTGCAGAACTAGAATATTTAATTTATGCACTTAAGTCACACAGTATATAAACTAATACTAATAGCGGCGGCGTTGTCCATCGTTAACGGGGATAGGAATCAATTCAGGTTCTGGTTCAGCTTCCGGGCCAAACAAAGCCTCAATAATATTATCTGCCCATTCTTTGATTTTTTCCAACACTTTATCCAAATAAGTCATTTAATAGACCGCTCCTGTTAAATATTTGAGCCTCTGTATAGTTTGTCAGAATTAATCACTAAAAATAAACTACTTCAATGTAGAAACAGATTATTTTTTAGTTTTGAATCTGACTAAAAAATAAAATTTGTTTACTTATATTAAGATTAACACAATTTTTTCTTAAAGTTCCACAACATTTTCCTATTTCTGATATATTTTACTTTTATTTAATTTTCTCCGCAGTTGATCGAGAGCATTACAAACGCTGAAGTATTGTATCTGAGTACGTTCTCTTTCTTTTCCTAAAGTATAAGAAAATGCTTCAACACTGCCATCTGGTGCAGCTAAACCAATATAAACTAAACCCACTGGTTTTAAATCATTACCTCCGCCAGGCCCGGCAATTCCAGTAATACTAATTCCCCAACTACTCCATAATTTTTGTTGCACTCCCACCGCCATTTCTTTAGCAACGGTTTCACTAACTGCGCCAAATTCTTCTATACACTCTTGATCGACATTTAACATACAAATCTTTACTTGATTGGAGTAAGCAATCACTCCGCCCATAAAATAATCTGAACTTCCGGGAATTTCTGTAATCATTGCCCCTAAACCACCACCAGTGCAAGATTCAGCCACAGCTAAAGTTTCTCCTGCCTTACGAAGTAACTCACCGACAACAGAAGCTAAGGTATCATTATCACTACCAAAATAATCTAAACCTGCTATTTCTTGTATTTCCTTTGCTACAGGATTAATTAAAGCCATAGCCTCAGTCTCATTGCCGGCTTTAGCAGAAATCCTTAATCTGACTTCTCCTTGGGAAGCGTAGGGAGCAACTGTAGGATTAGTTAAATCAAAAAGATGATTAACCTTTTCGGCTAAATTAGACTCACCTATACCACGAAATCTTAAGGTTTTACTATAAATGATTGATTTGCCCCAACCCTGACTTTTCAGGTAAGGAATGGCTGTTTCTTGCCACATTCGTTGCATTTCTGAAGGTACACCGGGGAAAGTAAGAATAGTTAAATTAGGACGAGGTTGCCAAATTATACCCGGTGCTGTTCCCGATGGATTAGGTAAAATATCGGCAGATTCAGGAATTAAGGCTTGTTTGTGATTACTAGGAGTCATAACACGCCCCCTACTGGCAAATTTTGCCTTAATATCAGCAATAATTTCTGATTTTTCGATTAAAGGAGTATTAAAATATTGGGCAATAGTTTCTGTGGTTAAATCGTCAGGAGTCGGCCCAAGTCCACCAGTAAAAATTAAAATAGAAGAACGTTTAATTGCTATATCTATAATTGCTTGTAAACGTTCAACATTATCACCAACAACAGTTTGAAAAAAATGGGGAATGCCTAATTTAGCCAATTCTAAGGCCAAATAATTGGCATTTGTATTGATAATATCCCCTAATAATAATTCTGTACCAACACAAATTATCTCTGCACTCATTTATCTTTCATTTTCATTTGATTTTCTAACATTCTCAAGCGCGCATTACGCCAAGCTTGCCAACCGATATAACATAATAATAAAGTTGCACCCAAAGCATAACCCCAACCACTGGGAATACCAGAAAAACCTAGAGCTAAACTACCTACCCAAAGAGTAAGAGCATAAATAAATAAAACAGTTAAGCGATGGGAAAGTCCTGCTTTGAGTAAACGGTGATGCAAATGACTTTTATCCGCAGTAAAAGGCGATTTTCCATCTTTAACACGGGAAATAATTACGGCTGACATATCGACAATGGGTACAGCTAAAATCAAATAGGGCATTACCACTGCGGTTATTGCGGTGGTTTTTACTAAGCCAATTACGGCAATACCGGCAAGGGTAAAACCCATAAAATACGAGCCGCCATCACCCATAAAAATTTCCGCCGGATTAAAGTTATAGCGTAAAAATCCTAAAGCTCCCCCTGCTAATGACGCAGCAATCAAGGCAGCCGTTAGTTGATCCATAAATAGGGTGACAATTAGCATGACTACCGCAGCAATACCGGAAACTCCTGCGGCTAAACCATCTAAGCCATCAATCCAGTTGATAGCATTGGCCATACCCACTAACCAGATAACTGTTACGGGTAAACTTAACCAGCCCACATGAATTAAACCATCAAGGGGTATAGAAAGAAAATCAATTCTCACTCCCATAAACCAACTCATTGTCGCTACCATAAGCTGCATAATTAAGCGAGAAAGAGGGGTTAAATTCAGAAAGTCATCGGCTAATCCAATTAAAAAGAAGGCAGAGCCTCCTACGGCAACTCCTAAAACTTCCCATTCTTTCTGGGCAGGTAATCTCTCGAAACCATATAAAGCCCAAACTACCAGTAGGGCAGTTACAGTACCAATAAAGATAGAAACTCCACCAAGACGCACCATTGGGCGTTGATGAACTTTTCTTTCATTGGGGCGATCAACATAACCGCTTTTAAGTCCAAAGTTTTTGACAACGGGTGTACTCCATAAAACTATATTCATGGAGAGAAGAAAGGCAACGAGATGATAAAGTTCACCGTGCATGGGAATTCATTACAGACAGCCATTAATACTAATGTTCACAATCTACCACAAATTAAACTCTATGTTATGAAGACCTTTAGAGTTTTGGGAGATGTAATAGTAGTGTGGAGGAAATTGCTCAAAAATAATATTTAATTATTTAATTTACTTTTTTAGAAAAATATAAATTTATATGCTTGAATATATGCCTTGCAACAACTTTTATGAAGTTAGTGTAAAGTTAACACCTTTTTTGTAAAGATTCAGTAAAGTTGGGACATTTTAGTTGAAAAAAAAATCAGTAAAAGTATATTCAATAGAGAATACTTAAGTAGGGCTTTATTCTATGAAGAATATTTTCAAAGTTTTTCAAAAAACATCTGTGGCCATTTCAGTCATACTTGTTTTAGGCACAGCTTCCACAGTTAAAGCAGCAGATTTCGATTTCTTTGGTAATTTCACCAATGATAATGATATTTTCCGCTTTGACTTTACCGTTGGTGCGGATAGTGATATTACCATTTTTTCTTCAAGTTGGGATGATGGAGGTTTAGACCCAATTTTAGCGATTTGGGATAGTGCTGGTAACTTAATTGCCGAACAAGATGATGGACAGCTTACTGGATCGGAAACGTCCAATGGGGTATCTTATGATTATGATATTTGGGATTCCTACTATACTGAATTTCTCACCGCAGGTAGTTATACAGCGACTATAGGCCAATATAACAATTTTGCTAATGGTACTAACTTAAGTGATGGCTTTCGCTATGATGGTGCTGGTAATGAGAATTTTACTTCTGCATTTGGATGTAGCAATGGGCAATTTTGTGGTGTTTTTACTGACAATGATAATAGAACAAGTGAATATGCCTTCCACATCTTAAATGTTGATGATGCAGTTGTTGTCGATCCCGATCCTAATAGCATACCTGAGCCTGCTTCTTTACTCGGTTTATTAACCGTTGGTTCTTTTGGAACATTCTTAAAACGTAAGCGTAAAGCTTGAATTTTAAACAAAAAAATGAGATAACAGCTAAGTTAAAGCGTTATCTCAACAACTTCACTTGTAACTATTTTATCTAAGACGTTAAGAACATTGGGGAGCAATGGTAAAAGAATCGATCAGACGATTACTTAATGCCATCATCATTGATAACTGCAATTCCCCTTTGTTCTAAATTTTGCCGCTTTCTGGACATTTGGAGTAAATTGTATATTTTTTTACAAAAATCCTTATGGTGGGTTACGGCGTCTCTTTATAATTCTGGTTTATTTTAAATGTTTTTTACTAAGCTTATTATTAAATTCTATAAAAATCAATCCAATTAATTTTAATTTCAGTTATTTCATTAAGAAATAAACAATCAGGTAATTCTATTTCATAATATCCACCATTTAGTAGATATTTATTATCTATTAAATTATTATTGGCATCATAGGCTTTTATTTCTAAATCTGAGAGATTCATGGCTATTTCTCCATTGGAAACGGTAAAACCTTCTAATCCTTGAAGATGAAGACGTACAATTGCTTTTTCTGGCCAGTTTCCTTCAATTATTTTAATTGTTCCAGTACCTATGCCATGCTCACTTGATATATCAATAATTACTTTATCTTGATTATTAATAATTTCAATTTTATTTAATAACCCGTGAGAACTTTCTTCTTGATAAAAAACTTTAAATTGAGGATTGATTTGGCTTTCTAATGGGAAAAATTGAGCGATCGCAACCTGATTTTTTATAAAAAAACTGATAATAATTGTAATAAATATTATATTTTTCATAGAAATATTGCAACCTCAAAAAATCACCAAAATTATTGGACTTTAGCCCTAAAGAAAAGAACTAAAGGCCAATTTGAGCAAACTCTAATTTCTTGCCATCTCCAACAATTAGGCTCTTTTAGCTCTACCTTATAGTCATGTTTTATAGTATATTCATTAAATCCTATTTTTAGTCATATTTGCAAGGATTGTTTCCCACTTGACTATAAAAATATGCTTCAGTTTCGCAAACAACTCCTGTTTCTCCAGCTAATCAACTTAGTTGCGTGTAGTTTTTGCCACAACTGGGTAATCCTCCCATTAAGTAAACAATCTTCTCGCTCAATAGAATAAGATTATCCTATTGGGAATAGGGTTATAAAAAAATACATTTACTTGTAAAAAATAAGGAGTATTAGAATATGAAAGATTGGACAAATGAGTATATTATGGACACTAATTATACTTGTCAATTTTTTCCAGAATTAAATCCTTCTTTAATGTCTTTTGTGTTGTTAGAGAAAGGATTTTATCCTCCCTCTCTGAAAAAATTTAACTATTGTCAATTAGGATGTGGCAATGGATTTAGTGCTAATATCTTAGCTGCGGCTAATCCTAAAGGTGAATTTTGGGGTATTGATTTTAATCCTTCTCAAATTGCTCAGGCCAAATTATTAGCTAATGATGCTCAATCAGAAAATATTCATTTATTGAATTGTAGTTTTGAGGAGTTTTTAGATATTGAAACACCCCAATTTGATTTCATGGTTTTGCATGAGGTTTATTCGTACATTGGTAACGAAAATCGCCATCTTCTTCTGGAATTATTGAGACGCAAATTAAAGGTAGGTGGAGTAGTTTATGTTAATTACAACACTTTACCGGGTTTATCTTCAATTCTACCTCTTCGGGATTTAATATTTGAATATGCACAACAGACATTTGGTACAAGGCTTACTCGTATTGAAAAAGCTATAGCATTTGTTGATAAATTACAGCAAATGAAGCCTTTATATTTTTTAAAAAATCCTGATATAATTCAAAAAATTGAAGAAATCAAACATAGGTCTCTTACTGATGTAGCTGATGAATATTTTGGCCGAGACTGGTATTCTTTTTATCATTTTCAGGTAGTTGAAGAGTTGGCTAAAGCAAAATTAAGTTTTGTAAGTTCTGCTGATTTAAAAGATCCTTTTAATAATCTTAGTTTAAAAGAAGAACAGTTAAAATTTCTGGCAGAAATAGCAAATTTACCAATTTATGAAACAGTGCGAGATTATTTTTTAAATCGTCCTTTTCGTCGAGATATTTTTATTAAAGGACCCATAAAATTAACTATAGAACAACAATCTCAATTACTAAGTAATTTGAAATTTGCTTTAATGGTAGATCCCCAGCATATAAAGTATGAATTAAAATTAGGAACGGCAAAAATCACACTAAAACCAGAAATTTATAATCCTCTCATAAATGCTTTAGTTAATAAATTTTGTAATATATCAGAATTAATGGAAAAAAGTTCTTCAACGACTAACACTTTTGTTGAAGTCTTACAAGCTCTAAAAATCTTGGTTTCTAATGGTTCTGTGATGCCAATTTTATCGGATCGGAAATTTGATATATTACCAGAAAGTAGTATTAAATTTAATTCTGCTGTTTTTAAACAAGTTCAATTTGGGGGAAATTTACAAGCATTAGCATCTCCAGTAATTGGTAGTGGTTTTCCAGTGGAACGACTAGAACAATTATTTTTTGTAGCCTATCAACAAAAGTTAGAACCTGTTTCTTTTGCTTGGGAGATTATGGAAAATTGGGGATACAAATTTAAAAAAGAAGGAGAAATTATTCAAGCTCCCGAAGACAATAAAGCCCAATTAGAGGAACGGGTACAATGGTTTTTGAAATTTCGTTTGCCTTTATTTAAGAAGTTATTGGGAATTACTAATTAACAATAAAAAAGAGAGATACTAATAGTAGTATCTCTCAATATGAATCTACAATTCAACAATTACAATTTCATCCAACTAAGATTATTCAGGTTGAATGATGGAATTGATATAACCACTAATGTCACTATCACTAATACCATCTGCCGTTACCGTACCAATATTTTGGTAAATTCCAGAGGTTACAGAAGGAACTGAAATATCGAGTTTATTAAGCTTAAAGGCATCATTACTATGACCAGTATAAGCAGAGATAACAATGGTATCACCAACAACCTCACCGTTATTAAAGTCAGCCCAGCGTGAGTTTCCATGATTGGTAAAGTTATTTTCTTTGGTGAAGTTATTTAATAAACTGTCACTCAAATTAATTATATCGCTACCATTACGATCGCCAATCCAGACAGAAATGTCACTATCATTAACAACATAATTCAAGTAGGCTTGATCGACAATAACATCTTCATCAAATTCAAAGAGAATGTAATCTACTCGACCACCATTATCAACTCGGTGACTAGAACCACTTTCACCAATGTTAGTAACACCTAAACCGCCGCTATAACTACCTAAATAACCTTGATTCCAAGTTCCAGAGCTAGTGCGACTAAAGGCACTTACATCCAGTGAAACATCATTTTGGGTAAAGGTACGAATATTACCATTAGGTCCATCTAAATTACTATTACCAGTGAAGACAAAGGTTATGTCTTGGTTTGTAGAACTCGAAAGGTCTTGAACAGTCTCAGTTTGTTCGTATACCCATGTTTCACCGGGCTCTAAGATGTTGTTACCATCATCTCCACTCACCAAGACGGGATTAAAGTCATCACTGGTATCTCCGGGAGTACCATTATCATCCTTAACAACCACATCACTAGCTGCAAAAGGAACATTACCAGTGTTAGTAACTTCATAGGTAAAGGTGACATGATCACCCGGTGCTAATTCAGGTAAATCATCAGGAATATGAACAACATCTACACCATTGGTGAATTTTTCGATGTCAATACCGGGATTTAGGTTTGGATTAACATAATGACTTGGATCGGAATCTGTTGCATCAGGAACTTCAACGGTACCGATATTCTTGTAAATACCAGTTTCAACCTGTTGAACTTCTATCTTTTCAATCTTGAAACGATCCTCTGGGGTTTCATCGGAGGTTGAAGCAGCTATAACCAAGACATTACCAACAACTTCGCCGTCATTAATATTTGCCCAACGAGAACTTGAACTGCCAGTATAATCATCTTCAGAAAATTCAAGACCGCTTAGGAAAGCATCATTCAAGGTGTTGTGACTATTGAAAGCTTCATCGACATTACCGATCCATACTGTAATATCACTATCATTAACTACAGAATCCAAGAATGTGCGATCGACAATTACTGACTCGGAAAACTCAAATAAGACGTAATTGTCTCGACCGATATTATCAACTCGATGCAGGCCATTACTTCCGTCACCCTCTGAGGTATCAGTAACCCCTAATCCACCAGAAAAGCTACCTAAAAAGGCTTCTGCCCAACTACCGCCATCACTACGACTGAAAGCACTAGCGTTAACAGAGATACCATCAGCAGAAAAAGTGCGAATATTGCCATCAGTACCATCTAAACCGCTATTACCACTTAAGTTAAACGTGGTAGTTTCTGTACCTGACGTTGTTAGAGTTTCAGCCACACCAGAGGCTGTATAAATCCACATTTCATTTGGAGATAAGATTCCATCGTTACCAACGTCACTGGTGGAATCGAAGAGGGGAATTACGCCTTGGTCATCAGTGACAACTACCTCAGCAAGTTCAAAAGGAACATTACCAGTATTTGTTACCTTATAAGTCCAAGTAACTGTTTCACCAGGAAGGATTTCTGCTGCTTCTTCTGGTGTATCAGCATCTATATCATTGGTGAACTTCTCAATATCAATTCCGGGATTGAGGTCTGGATTAACATAATTAGCTGGATCGTCATCCATAACCCCATCAGCAACGACTTTGCCAATGTTTGTATAGATTCCATCAGTTATCGTATCGAAATCTAAACCAGATATAGCACCACTTCCAACCAAATTAACTTCAACTTTAACAACATTATCATCATTAATCGTTAAGGTTTTAAAACTATTATCGCCCGGATTAGGAATTGATGTAGTAGTTATATTTCCATCAATATCAGTGGTAACAACAGTACCTCCGCTTTCTTCAATATCCACAAAGTCAATAGAATTAAAATCTACTGGGTTATCTAAAGTGAAAGTGATTTTTCCTCCACCAGCATTATCATCAGGATCTGAACTATCACCATCTTCAGAAATAATTAGGATATTGTTGAGACCAGGAATTGACAAATCTAAATCTCCACCAGTTGGATTAGCACTGTCAAAGAGCATGGCACCGAATTGAGTAGCTGAAACTGTTAATCCCAGATTTTGGTACTCGTCATCAATAATAGTACCAGCAGATAAGGGATTACCTTCTCCATCGGTTTCAAAATCAATAATGGTGTTAGTAACAGTCAATAAATCCTGAGCTGCTAGTGTCTCTGAATAAAGCCAAATCTCACCTGGGCTGAGAATTCCATCTCCACCAACATCACTTGATACATTAAAGGTTGGATTAAAGTCATCACTGTTGTCATCAGGAGTACCATTATCGTCAGTAACAATAACTTCACTAGCGGCAAAAGGAACATTTCCAGTATTGGTTACTTCATAAGTAAAGATAGCATCTTCACCTGGTATAATTTCAACTGCATCTTCAGCAGTATTCGCATCTTCACCATTGACAAATTTCTTAATTTCGATGTCAGGTGTCTGAAGTTGATAACCAAAGTCTTGGTCGAGGTTATTCTCTCCTTGTGCTAAAATAAGACTTGATTTTTTTAAACAACAAAATTTGATTAACAATTGTTAACAAAAATTAATTTGAGTATAGCATTAGAAGTTTAGAATATAAAAGTTAATAGGTAAATGTAGATTCTGATTTTGAAATATATAGTTTAAATGTTTCTGAGCTTACCCATAGAGAGGTTAGGATTTAACTGAACCAGCTAAAAGACCACGGACAAAATATCTTTGTAGAGCAAAAAATACAATTAAAGGTACAATCATAGTGATAAAAGCACCTGCTGTCAAAATATGCCAATCTTGACCACGAGAGCCGACCATATTGCTTAATTGTATGGTGACAGGGGCAACATCGGCTGTACCCCCAAGATAAACTAAAGCGACTAATAAATCATTCCATACCCAAAGAAATTGAAAAACGGCAAAAGAGGCGATCGCAGGAGTTGATAAAGGTACAATTATCCTAGTAAATATTTTTAAGTGGGATGCTCCATCCACTGAGGCGGCTTCAATTAAATCTTTAGGTAATGCACCAATATAATTTCTTAATAGATAAATTCCTAAAGGCATTCCATAGCCAGTGTGGGCTAACCAAACTCCTAAAAATGTCCCTGATAATCCTAATTCTCTATAAGCATTTAAGATAGGAATTAGGGTCATTTGTAGAGGTACAACAAGTAAAGCTACCACAATTATAAATAATATTTGACGACCCGGAAATTTCATCCAAGCAAAAGCATAAGCGGCAAAAGTAGCAATGGCAATAGGGATAATTGTTGCGGGAATAGCGATGGTTAAACTATTTAAAAAAGCTTGTCCCATTCCTTCAGCATTAATTACATTAATATAGTTACCTAAATGATATTGAGTAAAATCGAAAGGATGCTGAAAAATTGTCCACCAACCTGTTCTGACAATATCATCTTTATAACGAAAAGAACTTATTAATAAACCAATACTTGGCAGTGTCCAAATTAGGGAAATTATGATTAAGGTTAGGTGAATGGGAGTTTTTTGTAATAAATTATTTGGTTTATTTTTTTTCATTTGTTAAAATTTTAATCTTAATTTAACTATAGATTGTTCTAAGTTTTGACGTGCTTGGGATTCAAATTGTTGATAAAATAATTTTGTATTATATATTGAAGGTAAACTTAAAAAATAATTTAAAATTTCTACCCTTTTTTCCTGATATATAAGCCAAGGTACTGATTTATATTCTTGACGAATTTGCTGTTCATATTCTTGAAATCTTAATGATTCTGCACCTAAGATTGATAAATCTATATCTACAACTATTTGATGAAGTAATTTTTGGGGGTTTTCCCGATGACAAGTAGCCATAATTAAAGAATAAATAAGTTCGCATTTCTCAATTTCTACACCAGATTCACTTAAAAACTTTAAAGCCCATGCAGCACTTTTGCGTTCATTATCTTTTTCTTTTGGATTATAAATTGCATCATGATACCATAAAGCAATTTCAACTAATGAATTATATTTTAATAGATTTTTAGAAATAGCCCAATCAAGTTTATCGAAGCATTCTGACAGATGTTGTGAGGTGTGATAAGCTCGATGACTTTCAGAGTAAGCTGCTTCTAAACGGGCAAACTCTTCATAATCTGGTTTTATATTAAGAGCTAAACAAACTTTTTCCCATCGCATTTTATTAAATTGGTTTACTAAAAATTTATTATTCATTTTGATATATTTTTTTTAGTAAAACTTTGACAAATTAGAGGATACAGAAGGAGGCTTAAAATTCACAATTTATACTTCTCAGACAACCTCTAAGCTATTTTAGAGTTAGCTGGTTTTTTACTATCACCAAATAAGTTATTCAGCAAACTTTAGTTTATTAATTTTTTGACTTTTCCGCATTAATTGGCGGGCTTTTTTTTCCTCAGTTAGATTGTCATAACAGTAGGGACAACAAATATCCTCTTCATATTTATCAGACTTTTTATCTTCTTCAGAAATGGGATGGCCGCAACCGTAACACATTTCATAACTTCCCTTTTCTAAGCCATGTTTTAAGGCAATTCTTTCATCAAAAACGAAACATTCTCCTTCCCACAAACTTTTATTTTCTGGTACTTCTTCTAAATATTTAAGAATACCTCCCTGAAGATGATAAACTTCTTTAAATCCCTGACTTAACAAATAAGATGTCGCTTTTTCACATCTTATTCCTCCGGTACAAAACATAGCAACTTTGGGATTTTTTTCTGGATCTAAATTATTTTTTACATATTCAGGAAACTCTCTAAATGAATTAGTATGAGGATTTTCTGCTCCCTGAAAACTACCAATTCTTACTTCATATTCATTGCGAGTATCAATTACGGTAACTTCAGGATTGCTAATTAACTCGTTCCATTTTTGAGGATTAACATAAGTTCCTACCTTTTCTGTAGGATCTACTGATTCTACTCCTAAAGTAACTATTTCTTTTTTAAATACAATTTTCATCCGTTCAAATGGAGGGGCATTTGTGTAGGATTCTTTATGTTCTAAATTGACTAAACGCGGATCTAATTTTAGATATTCTAACAGTTCATATATTGCTTGGTGATCGCCAGTAACTGTAGCATTAATTCCTTCTTCTGCTAATAAAATTGTGCCTTTAATTCCTTTTTCTTGGCAATATTTTAGTAAAGGTTCTTTTTTTTCTTGGTAGTCTGTTAATTTGGTAAATTTATAAAATGTAGCTATTACGATCATATTTGTTAATCCCTGTTTATTTATTGTGCTTCAGTCAGTATAAATTTTATTGATAAAATAGCTTGTAAATGATTAATTTTGGGTAGTTTTGGCATTTTAATAAATCATCCAACCTCCACATGTTGTAAAATCTCCTATTGAAAACAACCAATGAGTCAAATTTGTTTATCTTTTTTTAAATAAGTTTTTTAACCAAAATGATAATACTTTAAATTTATGGCTAAAAGTTGGCATTCTTTCTAAATATACTAAACGTCTAATTATATTAGCAAGTCTGCCATGTAAATGTAATCCAAAGCTAGTAATAGCTGAGTCATTTTTACCTAAAGCTATCATTTCTCCTAAATGTAAATAACGAAAACGTTTTAATTTTTTACCTGCTAAAAAACGAATAATATTTTTGGCCGCAAAACTAGCTTGTTGATAAGCTACTTGAGCTACAGCAGGAACTTTTGTGTTATTCCCATCAACTACTTCTGCCACATCTCCAAAAGCAAAGACTTCGGGATAATCTGGCAACTGTAAAGTTGCTTGAGAAATCAGTTGAGCGATCGCATTGCTAGGAGCTAAATTATCTATTAAACTTCTAGCTTGAGTACCTGTCGTCCAAACAACTAAATCCGTCGGTAAAGTACCACTTTCTTCTCCCTGTTGAAAGATAACAGAATTAGAATTAACTTCAGTAATACTGGTATTCAAACTAATAGCAACATTACGTTTATTTAAAGCATTAATAGCACTTTTACGGGTAGCTTTAGTAAAATGTCTGAGGATACAATTATCTCTAGTAATTAAATGAACTTGGCCGCGTTTTTGTAATTTATCTGCTATTTTTCCTGCTAATTCTACTCCACTAGGTCCACCTCCGACAATTGCAACTTTAATTTTGTTTAAATCAGAATTAAGTAATAATGTTAACTTATCTTTTAATTGATAAACATCTGCTAAAGTCCGAAAAGGAAAAGTATATTCCTTTACTCCGGGTAATCCATTTAAACGAACTTCTCTACCAACGGTCAAAACCAAACAATCATAATTTAATTTTTCTCTATTTTGTAAAAATATTTCTCGATTTTTTAAATCAAGAGAATTGATTTTATCCTGATAAAACTTAATACCACTATTTACTAATAATTTAGAAAAATTAGGAGCAACTTCCCATGATTGTAGTTCATCTGTAATTACTTCATAAAGAAGAGGAGTAAATAATAAATGATCGTGTTGGTCAATTAAAATAATTTCATAATTAGGATGTTTTTTGAGAAAATTTCGTAAACCTAAAGCGGTATAAAGACCACCAAAACCTCCTCCTAAAATACAGATACGCTTACTCATATATTAATTCCTCTATAGTACATAATTATCTTTATTTAAGATTAGTTATTTTCTCGGATCATAGTTTATTATATAAGTAATTCATAAATTACCTTTACAATAAAATAAATTAGAAATATTCAATAACTAAAATGACAATCCTACAAGAAATTTTATCTCAACTTCCGGGCGATGTTTTCTCTCGGTTACAAAATGCCGATCGCCTTTGGCAACAATTGCGAAATAATAATTCAGAATTTAAGGAAATCATTAATCAATATAATGAATCTTTACTAAATTTAGATTTTGATGTCTGTATTTGTGGAGGTACTTTAGGTATTTTAATTGGCTCTGCTTTACAATGTCAAGGTTGGAATGTAGCTATTATTGAGAGAGGTATTTTACGGGGAAGGAAGCAAGAATGGAATATTTCTCGTCAGGAATTACAAGTGTTTATAGAATTAAATTTATTATCAGAAAACGAATTAGAAAATGCGATTGCCTCAGCCTATAATCCTGCTAGAGTTGGTTTTCATCAAGGTTATGAATTATGGGTTAAAGATGTTTTAAATATAGGAGTAGATCCTATTTATTTATTAGAAATATTAAAACAAAAATTTCTTAATGCTGGAGGTAAATTATTAGAAAATACTAATTTTAAAAATGCTAGAGTTTATCAAGATGGAGTGGCTATAGAAACGGGAAATCATACCTTAACAACTCGCTTACTTATTGATGCTATGGGTCACTTTTCACCTATCGCTAAACAAGCAAGAAAAGGCGAAAAACCCGAAGGAGTTTGTTTAGTGGTTGGAAGTTGTGCTAAAGGATATGAAAAAAATCAAACAGGGGATTTAATCTATTCATTCACCCCAATTTTAAATCAATGTCAATACTTTTGGGAAGCTTTTCCGGCCAAATATGGCAGAACAACTTATTTATTCACTTATTTAGACGCACATCCTGATAGATTTAGTTTGGAATTTTTCGCTGAAGAATATCTAAGATTATTACCAGAATATCAAAATATAGAATTATCTCAATTACAATTTGAGCGTTTTTTATTCGGTTTTTTTCCTTCCTATCAAAATAGCCCCTTAAGAATGCCTTGGCATCGTATTTTACCCATAGGAGATAGTAGTGGAAGTCAATCTCCTGTGAGCTTTGGTGGTTTTGGAGCAATGGTTAGACATTTAAAAAGGTTAACTTTAGGAATTGATGAAGCTTTAAAATTAGAATTATTAAATAAAAAAGATTTGGCCTTGTTACAACCCTATCAACCAAATATTTCTGTTACTTGGTTATTTCAACGGACTATGAGCGTAGGAATTAGTAAAAAAGCCGCACCAAATCAAATTAATGATTTAATGAGTGGCGTATTTAAAGTTATGGATCAACTAGGAGATGATGTTTTAAAACCATTTTTACAGGATGTAATTCAGTTTCCTGCCCTATCAAAAACTTTACCCTTAGTTAATCCTAAATTAGTCTTGCCACTACTTACTCAAATTGGTATCCCAGTATTAGCAGATTGGTTAATTCACTATTTTAATTTAGGAATGTATAGTGGTTTATATCCTGTGGGAAAATTAATTAAACCAATTACTAAAAAGTTATCTCCAGAACAACAATATTATTATCATCGTTTATTAGATAGTTGGGAATATGGAGCAGGTAAAGATTATCAAAGTTAGTAGTTAGTAGGGTGGGCAAAACCGACAGATTGAGTTTACCCGAAATTCTCAAAGCATATTTTGCCCACCAAAAAATATATAAACTGGTATATTATTTGTTTGCTAATCCCTTAAATCGGAAAAAAATAACAAATCAAATAAAAATAGTTAGTTTGAAGAAATCTAGATGTAGAATTAGAACGGTTTAATTAAAAACTGACGTTATGCCCTAGGTATTAGGTGTTAGGGATTAGCAATTAGCCGAATACTAACTACTGACTACTGACTACTACTAAATCAATTATTTCGATTTTGCGTAACATCAGTTAAGAATATATTTTTATCTATGCTAGTGGAGGATTAGAAGATTGGCTACTCGTGTAATTATTGTACGTCATGGACAAAGCAGTTATAATGCTCAAAAAATGATTCAAGGTCGTTGCAATGAATCAGTAATCACAGAAAAAGGCATAGCTGATGCTGCTCAAGTTGGCAAAACTTTAAGTGATTATCAGATAGATGGTTTTTATTGCAGTCCTTTACAAAGAGCCTTTAAAACAGCCGAAATCATCCACTCTCATCTCAATAATTCTCCTACTTTACAACCTTTTGATAAATTATTAGAAATCGATCTACCTCTCTGGGAAAAGATGAAAAAAGATGAGGTAAAAGAGAAATTCAAAGAAGAATATAAGTCTTGGAAAGAAAAACCCCACGAATTTAAAATGATTTTAGAGGGAGTTCGAGAACATTATCCCGTCATTTCTCTTTACGAACAAGCTCAATCATTTTGGCAAGAAATCATCCCCCAATATAATGGCAAAACTATATTAATAGTGGCTCATAATGGTATTAATCGCTGTTTAATTATGAGTGCAATTGGCATTCATCCTTCCCGCTATCAATCCATTCAACAGTCTAATTGTTGTATTAATATCTTAAATTTCACTGGTAATTATGGTGAAGCAGTACAGCTAGAATCACTTAATCAAACGGCTCATTTAGGTGTCAGTTTACCCTCTTATCGCCCCGGACATCAAGGCTCAAGATTGTTATTGGTGCGTCATGGAGAAACTAACTGGAATAGAGAAGGGCGTTTTCAGGGCATTAAAGATATACCCTTAAATGAAAATGGCAAAAAACAGGCACAAAAAGCAGCAGATTTTTTAAAGGACATCGATCTAGATTTTGCTGTTAGCAGCCCCATGTTACGCCCTAAAGAAACCGCCGAAATAATTTTGCAATCTCATCCTGAAGTTAAGTTAGAAACGAAAAAAGATTTAATGGAAATCGGCCATGGGTTATGGGAAGGTAAATTAGAAAACGAAATAGAAAATGACTTTCCGGGATTATTACAACAATGGCAAACTAAACCAGAAACCGTGCAAATGCCTGAAGGCGAGAATTTACAACAGGTTTGGGATAGGGCAATTGCAGCTTGGTGTGAAATTGTAGCCCAATTTAGTAATTCAGACTCACCTCAAACTGGTATTGTTGTCGCCCACGATGCAATTAATAAAGTAATTATTTGCTATTTATTGGGCTTAAAAACCGCAGATATTTGGAAGATTAAACAAGGTAATGGTGCAGTTACCGTAGTTGATTATTCTGAAGGTAGCCAAGGAAAACCAGTATTACAAGCCATTAATATTACCTCTCATTTAGGTGGTGGAATATTAGATAAAACTGCTGCGGGAGCTTTATAAATTCTGTGTAAGACAGGCCAAAGTGCCTGTCAGATCAATCAAAGTTTATAATATCCACAAATCCTGACTACTTAGCCCTAAATACTCATTTCTCCCAAATATTTGCGTAAATAAGGAGAAAAAACTTCATAAATAAGAGTTAAAGGTTTGCGATCGTGCCAAAATAAATAATGACGACCCCAAAATGGCCCTTTCTCTCCAAAAGCTATTTCTAATTCACTAGAATGACCATAATAAATACCTTGAATATCCCGATACAACTCAGTATGCAAACGAGACAAACTTTCCCAAATCGGTAAAGAACGATTTTGTAAATATTCATCAACATGATTAGCATCCCACCAAGAAGCAGCATAAGCTAATCTTTGACCAGAAGCAGTGCGTAGCCATACTTGTCGTCTCAATCTTGGTGCAGAGACGGCTTCAATGTCCATAGGTGCGCCATCATTTTTGTCTCCAATGGGGGACATATCAATAACATCTACTTCCGTGCGCTCACCTGTTAATAAAAGTAGATGACGAGTCGGTGAGCCATCCCCCAAAATCAAAATTTGCCAAGCAGGAGCAAGCAAACTATGGGGTAAACCTTGGTGAACTACCTCTTCACCTCTCTGCCAGATAGTTTTAAGAGAATGCCATTCGGTGCTTGTAGTTAAATTGATTTGTGATTTCAAGGTTATTTTTAATTTAGTTTACAAAAGTTAATAATATCTCTTTTTATCATAAACAATTTTTGTTGTAGAAGCAGGGTTTTTCTTCATCGGAGTAGATTTTTAAGAAAAGTTAGTGAGAAAACAAGGGAGATAATGGGGAAATATGCTTCTGCTATAAAACCCCTTTACTACTAGGGATTTGGAATGCACGACGAGGATCGATTTCCACAGCCATACGCATAGCACGAGCAAAAGCTTTAAAAGTTGCTTCAATAATATGATGGGAATTAATACCATCTAATTGTCTGATATGTAGAGTCATTAAACTATGATTGACAATCGCCACAAAAAATTCTCGCACTAATTGAGTGTCATAAGTACCAACTCTTTGGGTAGGAATTTCTAATTTATAACCCAAATGAGGACGACCAGAAAAATCAAGGGCAACTTGAATTAAAGCTTCATCAAGGGGTGCAACAAAATGACCGAAACGATGAATCCCTTTGCGATCGCCTAAAGCCTTAGCCAAAGCCATACCTAGAGTAATTCCTACATCTTCATTGGTATGATGATCGTCAATATGCAAATCCCCTATAGCCTGGACATCTAAATCAATTAAACCGTGAGAAGATATTTGATGCAACATATGATCGAGAAAGGGAATACCAGTATTAACCTCGCACTTACCAGTACCATCTAAATTAATAATTACCTTAACATCGGTTTCCCCAGTAGTACGTTGTACAGAAGCAATACGGGGGGTATCATTGATTTGCATTAAAATTAATCCTTAAATTGACTAAATAAAGCGATAATGATAATTAATTATATAACAATAAAAAAACTTCTCATCACCCAAAGTATAAGGAAAAGATACAAGCCATATAGTAATTTGTATAGGGTGGGCAATTCTAACAATAACATTAGGATAAATGAGATAAGCTTAATTAAAGAATTGCCCACCAACCAACGTAATGGTTTATTATTGATTTTGTTTCCATACTAACCCTACAACAATAAAGCTTTAGGAGTTAAATATATTCAACCCCTACGATAACGTTAAAAAAATATTGTGTCAAAATTTAAGTATATTTAAGAACAAAACCTAACCTAAAAATATATGATTAACAATATCCTAAAACCTATATCCCAGAAATGGCAACCGATTATAAAAAAATTTGAGGCAATTCTGGGCAAAGATGGAGTAATCAAACGCAAAGACGAACTACTAACCTACGAATGCGACGGTTTACCAGCTTACCGTCAACGTCCTGCTCTAGTCGTTTTACCCCGTACCACCGAACAAGTAGCAGCTATAGTCAAGATTTGCCATGATGAAAAAATCCCTTGGATAGCGAGGGGTGCAGGTACAGGTTTATCCGGTGGAGCATTACCCAGTGAAGATTCAGTTCTCATTGTCACCGCCAGAATGAATCAAATTCTTAAAGTTGACCTTGAAAACCAACGAGTAGTAGTACAACCCGGAGTTATTAATAATTGGGTAACACAAGCCGTAAGTGGTGCGGGGTTTTATTATGCACCCGATCCATCTAGTCAAATTATCTGCTCTATTGGTGGTAATGTGGCAGAAAATTCTGGGGGTGTCCATTGTTTGAAATACGGAGTCACCACCAACCATATTTTAGGCTTAAAAATTGTGCTTCCTGATGGCTCAATTATTGATACGGGTGGTTTTGTGCAGGAAATGCCGGGTTATGACATTACAGGTTTATTCGTCGGCTCTGAGGGGACATTGGGTATCGCTACCGAAATAACTTTACGGATTCTGAAAACTCCCGAATCAATATGTGTCCTATTAGCTGATTTTGAAACTATCGAAGAAGCTGGTAAATCCGTCGCTGAGATTATTAGTGCAGGTATCATTCCCGCAGGTATGGAAATTATGGATAACCTGAGTATTAACGCAGTAGAAGATGTGGTTGCGACTAATTGTTATCCTAGAGATGCAGGAGCAATTTTATTAGTAGAATTAGACGGATTACAGGTAGAAGTTAATGTAAATAAGAAAAAAGTAGCTGAAATTTGTCGTAATAATGGGGCAAGAAATATTACGACGGCTTCTGATTTAGAAACTCGTTTAAAGCTATGGAAAGGAAGAAAAGCTGCTTTTGCCGCCGCAGGGCATATTAGTCCTAACTATTTTGTCCAAGATGGGGTAATTCCTCGGACTAAATTAGTGGAAGTTTTAACAGAAATTAATGCTTTAAGCGAAAAATATGGCTATCGTATTGCCAATGTATTTCACGCCGGAGATGGCAATTTACATCCTTTGATTTTATATGATAATTCTGTACCCGGAGCATTTGAACAAGTAGAGGAATTAGGGGGAGAAATTCTCAAGCTCTGTGTGAAAGCAGGGGGTAGCATTTCTGGAGAACATGGCATCGGCTCAGATAAAGTTTGTTATATGCCAGATATGTTTACCGAAGTTGATTTAGAAACCATGCAATATGTGCGATCGGCTTTTAATCCCGATGGTTTAGCTAATCCCAATAAAATTTTTCCTACTCCTCGCACCTGTGGAGAGTCTGCCAATGCTCAAGCAAGGGGCGATTTTAAGGATATACCAGCTTTTTGATGATTGAAAATACTAGGGGTGCAAGCATTTAAGCTTTAAGATTTGTGTTTTTCAAATTAATGCCAAGTTTTTAGCTTTTTTCTCTTCAACATAAATCGGGGATTAACTTGCACCAATAACTCAAATTGGTCGGCTAATCCCCGGCGCTGTAAGGCTTCATTTACAGCTCTAGAGCTATATTGAATTTGCTCAAACTGTTTAGTATGGGAAATACTCTCAGCATGATTGCGATAGTAATACAAGGGTTTAGATAAATGTATCACTTCAGTCACTTCCGATAGTCGCAAACATAAGTCATAATCCTGTGCTAGGGCAAATTCAGGATTGATTCCTCCCACCATTTGGTAAACTTCTCGGCGAATTAAACGAAAATGAAAGGTCATAAAATCTACTAACAGTCGCTCTGGTGAATAGGGAATTTGACAGCGTTGACCTAGACCTTTAACTTGACCATTGGCATCAATTACTAAATAGTCTGTATAAACTAGACCAATCTTTGGTTGAGCGTCTAAAATCTCAGCAGTTTCAGCTAAAGTAGTCGGAGCCAGTAAATCATCACTGTCAACAAAGCCGAGATAAATTCCTGTAGTTTGGTCAACAGCATTGGCTAAGGCAACTCCCCTACCTTGATGTTGGGCGGCAATTACTCTGATTCTTTGGTCTTGTTGGGCGTAGCGGTGAGCAATTTCAAGGCTGCTATCTGTAGAACCATCATCCCAAATTAATAATTGCCAATCTTTTCTAGTCTGTTGAAGCACGCTTTCAATAGTTGCAGCTAGGTAAGCTTGTCCATTGTAAACAGTGATGACTAAAGAAAAGGTAGCTGCAATAGAAGATGATGTTTCTTGGTTCATTATATAAAAATTAGATATTTTATTAATTTTTAGATTTAGACCGAAAACTTAAAATACTAATCCCCAATAAACCAAATAATACATTGGATTCAGGAACAGAAGTCGAAATATTATCACTTTGAGCTATTTGACGAGCAGGACTATTAGGAGTTGCAAAGTATGAACCAATAGGAATAGGTGGATCGCCTAGATCGGGAGGTGCAGTGTACCAACTTGCCAGATAGGGAGCATTTTTAGGAGCAAAGTCACTTAAAAAGCTAAATTCAGTTAAGGAATTCCCCGGCAAAATTGAATTAGTAGGAGTACCATTAGTATTAGCAACATTGTACCAATGCAAAATTAAGGGTGGATCTTCAAAAACTTCAGGATTCGAGCCATACCATTCTGGATTGATTGATAATAGTGGATCTTCAGATTTGTTGTAGTTCCACTTACTGAAATTGTAGGGACTATCTGAATTGTTGTAATAATCACTTGTCCCGTCAGGAGGTAAAATCTCAAAATCCCAACCAGATGGAGTGGAGATACTGGCAATATCTAAGTCATTAACATCAAAAAGTGGTAATTCCCAATCGACAATTTCATCACAAATTTCTTCATTACCATAACCACTACCTGACATAATTGGGGAAGTATTGAATACTTCAAACTCGTATAAGTATTGATTGCCTACAGGAGTGATAGTAGCATCTACTCTTGAGGCGGGACAGGATTTATTAATTTCATTGTGCCAACCCCAACTAATACCTCCAAAGATTTGAACTTTTTTATAATTACCTTCGGCATCATTTTTCTGATAGGCCAAATATAAATTGGCTGTCCAATCATGATCATTCCAAATATCTCCTCTACCTGGAATGTCATGAAAATTATATGGATCTCGTTTATTGCTAAAGAAATAAAAAGGATCGTCTGGTTTTTCTTTTAAAGAATCACCATAGTAAAAGGGTGTTTTCGATTTTGTATCAATGATACTTTCTGGTATGTTATGACCTTGCACTACGTTTTTTGCATCTTCTATTACTTTATGATTACTTTCTACCCATTGAAGCCAGTGGAGTTGACCTGTATTGGGATCGGGAAATTCTGTTACTGTTATATCTTTACCAAGTTCGGGATCGAAAAAATTTTCTTTTTGAGGTTCGTATTCTAGATCGAGCCTTCCACCAACCTTTATAGGAAGACTACCGTCTGCTGAAAATTGTTGACAACCCAACATATCTTGAGGATTGCAAGGTTGATACCAAGTAATATTAATATTTCCATTAATTAAAGTATTAGATGACTCAAACTCCCATTCTGGAAATTGGCTTTGAAAAGCTTTAATGAGTTTAGCATCAGGAGGAGAAATTTTTTGAATTGGATCTATCCATACCTGTCCTTTGAGATTACCAACTGTATATGAAACTGGAGTTAAATTAGGTGAATATGAATAGGAAACAGTAAATGCGTTCGCTGGAAAAGTAGCACCAACTATGGAAAATATTACTGTTCCCATCTTTATAAAAATTATTTGCCTGCTTTTCATTTCTTTCTTTTGAGACTATATTGGCTTTATAAGGTACTTAGGTAGAGTTTATTATAAATTATTGGTAAAAAACCTAGCTTTACAAACTCTTTACAAGAAAATGCCAATTAATCCTTAATATTCGTTAAAAATTCTTAAATTATGAAGATATTGTAAAGTAGAAAAATAAGTCATACCAATTTGTGTTCAGAAATCTAACTTTGAATTACGAGTCACTGTCTTTTCTATTCCAGAATATATTAGGGGGAAGGTTGAGTCGATGGGAGATATGACTCTCCGCACTTCTCACACTCAGACGTTGCAATATTTCACGCCTATTAGCGGTCGTAAAATACCAGTTCTGAAATCCTTATATTACAAAGGTTTCAAGCTAGATTGCACTTTTTGACAGCTTCGCTAGTTTCACCCCTAATGAATAACTAACTTAACAAAAGGTGTGGTAATACTCCCAGTCCAAAAACCGTCCACATTGGTATATTGTCGGTTCTTTGCTAATAGTATTTCGCCGTTAGTTTTAATAATTTTATAACTGAATCTTAGATAATAAGTTCCGGGTTTAAATTCATAGGATGGCTCTCCAATGCTTTTGTACAAACTCCAAAAACCCCCATATCCTTCACGTCCTCCTGCTCCTTTTGAACTAAGTGTCATTGTAGTCAAAAACTCTACTGTTTCATTAGATTGAACAACTGGTATATCTTTTTCATTACAAGGAATAAGAACATTTCTGTTAACTCCTATTGATGAAAAACCAATATCTTTACCGAAAAAGTTTGGCACAAAACTTCGCAAAGCAAATCGCATTGGTAGAGTAGTTAAATTAGTAATTCTTACCCCAGATTGAAAATCAGTTTCTCCAGAGTAGGGAAATGTAATAATTGGTTGACCTGGAAACTCCGTAACTGTTTGTGGAGGTATAGTTTCAAAAATAATACCATTAGCATTAATTGCTCTTGGATTGGTTTCGAGAGGTTCAAGTAGATGCAGATTCACCCATTGAGTTGTTAATTTTTCCTCATTTTGCTCGTTAGTTTCTGAATAAGTAAATCTAAACTTATAAACACCAGCCGTTAAACCAACAAACTTCCAGATTGCCATTGGTTCTTCAAATTGAAAAGAGGGATGATCTAATAATTCAAATTCGAGTTGTTCCTCATGCCAAAATAATTTCCCTTGTAAATACCAGCAAGCCTCATTTTTAGCTTTTATTTTTTGAGTCCCACTGGCAGATTGCTCTTTTTTAAGTTTATGCAATTGAAGTAAAGAATTTTTTACACAAGATAATTCTGGTGCTAACTTTTGGTGATAATCAACTAATATATTGTTGGCTTGATTATTTCTTACATTTATTGTCAAGTCAATTGCAGTTTGAGTTTCTTGGCTTTTATTAGGAATTGGTAAAAATATATTTTCTGCTGATATTAACGTTAATTCAACGGGTTTTTTAGTTGAATTAACCTCAGAAGATGTATCGTGTTCCATTAAAATTAGTTTTAGTTAATATTGATTATTCTTATTGTTAGCTATTTGTAATCTAAATTACAATGAATATTAGCTTAATGAATAACTAGCTTAACAAAAGGGGTTGTAATACTCCCAGTCCAAAAATCATCTGCTTGAGCGAGTTTTTTATCTACACGCAAGAATTTGAACTTTTCTTCCATACTAGGTTGAATATTTGTATAACCAAGTCTCAAATAATAAGTTCCCGCTTTAAATTGATAGGAAGTTTGTGCTTTTGCTTTGCGTAAATACCAGACTCCTCCATATCCTTCATATCCTGAAATTGAGCCAATTTCAGATATGGTGGCATTCATCAAAAGTTCTATTGTTTCATCTGGTTTAACTAGTGGCAGATCTAATTCATCTACACTTCTGAGTGCATTTCTATTTATCCCTATAAACAACAAGCCACAATCTGGAGCTAAAAAACTTGGGTAAAAATTCTGTAAAGCAAAGCGTACTGAGGAAGTAGTTAAATTAGTAATTCTTACTCCAAACTGAAAATCCGTTTGCCCAGAGTAGGGAAAATGAATAATTGGTTGACTGGGATACTTAACAACTGCTTGTGGAGGTATCGTTTCAAAAATAATCCCGTTAGCATTAATGGCTCTAGGATTGCTTTCAAGAGGTTCGATTAGATGCAGATTTACCCATTGAGTTACTGCTTCTCCATCTGGAAAAGGAGTATAACTAAATCTTAATTGATATACACCAGTGGTTAAACCAACAATTTTCCAAATTATTTGAGAGTTACTGGAATAATCTTCCCGATTGCGTGAAAATTCTAACTCTAGTTGTCTTTGTTGCCAAGTTAATTTAGCTTGCAAGTAACAGCGAAGGTGTTCTTGAACTTCTGATGGTTGATACTCAGAAGCAAGATTTTCATCTTTTAAAACCAATTGCGAAGATAATGAACCTGATGTTGATTTTAGTTCTGGTTTCAAATCCAATAAGGGATCGAGGGAGGGATTATTTTTGATTTCGACAGCCAGAAAAATTGTCGTTTGTTTTTCTTCAGTAGGATTAGGAATTGGTAAAAATATGTTTTCTGCTGATATTAACTTTATTTCAACTGGTTTTTCCATTGAATTATCCTAACGTTGCTGATTTACAGAAAGATTAATTTTTGTAGGGTGGGCAAAACAGGTTTAATTATTGAGAACAAACCATAGAAAAATAATTCGTTTTGCCCACGATCCTGATGGTGGGCAATTCCATTTATAATTTTCGGATAGGTTAGATAATCTTAATTAGGGAATTGCCCACCCTACCAAGATTTTATAAAACTAGATTATCAACTCTGATAACTTTCATAAGCTGCCACAATTTTTTGTACTAATGGATGACGCACAACATCAGCTTGAGAAAAACGACAAAAAGCTATGCCTTCAACTCCTTTTAAAATTCTTTCAGCTACGATTAATCCTGAGTCAACATGACTCGGTAAATCTGTTTGAGTAATGTCCCCTGTTACCACCATTTTTGAACTAAAACCTAACCGAGTTAGTACCATTTTTAATTGAGCAGGGGTGGTATTTTGGGCTTCATCCACAATCACAAAAGCATTACTTAAAGTGCGCCCTCTCATATAGGCTAAAGGTGCAACTTCGATTTTGCCCCTTTCCATTAAATCAGGTATTTTGGCAGGATCGATAAATTCGTATAAAGCATCATATAAAGGACGCAAAAAAGGGTTAACTTTTTGTTGTAAATCTCCGGGTAAAAAGCCTAGTTTTTCCCCTGCTTCTACGGCTGGCCGTGTTAAAATAAGGCGATCGCATTCATCATTTAATAAGGCTTGTACGGCTAAAACTGCCGCTAAAAAGGTTTTTCCCGTACCAGCCGGGCCAATACAAAAGGTAATATCATGTTTTTGAATGGCTTTAATATATTGCCTTTGTTTGAATGTTTTTGCTCGAATTATTTCCCCTCTTCTGGTGCGTGCTAAAATATTACTTTGTAAATCCTTATAGTCCTCTACACGACCAGTATCTATGGCTTGAAATGCAGTTATTATATCGGGCTGAGAAATAGTTTTAGCGTTTTCCCAATAAATTTTTAAAGCTTCAACGACTTGACGACATCTTTCTACTGGTTTAGCTTGACCATAGATACATAAATCTTGCCCACGCATCACTAAATTTGCGCCAGTATGACGAGCAAAAAATTTGAGGTTTTCTTCGCCAACTCCTGCAAGGGCGATCGCACTTTCAGCACTAGGTAATTGAATTGTTATGGATGTTTCCGTCATTCGTTAATTAATAAAAAAATTGCCATAGTCTTGATTAATCTTACCAATAATAAATAACTAATTACAAATTCAACTTACTATAAATAAGATTATTATAATTATTTTCAGGTGAGATTCATGGCCTTAGCTAAAGATTGTTCGGCTTTAATAATTAATAAATCAAAAGTCATTTTTGCTGGTGGTATTAATCCAGCAATACCTAAGCTAAATTGACAAAATGAAGAAATATTTTTTTCCTGATTATTTGATAGTAAATGTCTTAAAGATAAACTAATCCTTTCTTTGACTACTTTTGCTCCTTCTAAATTGGTATTTGGTAATAAAATTGCAAATTCGTAGTGACGGTAACGAGCAACTAAGTCTGCTGGACGATGTACTGAACCATTAATACTTTTTGCTATTTTTTGCAGAATTTTATTTTCTAAATTTGGATTATCATTAAAGTTAATAGCACATAAAATTAACGATAAAGGACAATTTTCCCTTAACATTCTCAGCCATTCACGATTAAGATGTTCGGAAAATTTAGCATAATTTGCGAGTCCAGTTAACTCATCTATATCGTTTACTACAAATCTGTGATAATGGCTGATTTCCTTAACTAATTCGATTTCTTGAATGTTATCGCAAAAAGCATAAGGTACTTCTTGATGACAGTGAATACAAAACCAATATGGTTTTCCCTGGGATACCTGACAAACTAATCTAGAGCCACAAAATGGACATAAATGCTGATTGGGCATAAGCACCTCCTCCAACGTATTAGGTAAAGTTGGAATTAATGAGCTTTTAACTTCATCCTTGCCTTCTACCTTTAGTTTTATTTATAAATGTAAAAAAATGTCAAAATCTTTTTAAAACTATAAAAAAGTTATCAAAAATTAATTATTTAGTAGTTTAAATTACCGTTTTTTAAGGAATAAATATGCTATGATTATAGGTTATGTTAACAAAAAAATTCTCATTGAATGAATATTAGCTCAAAAAATCTCATTTATCAGTATCCCCCTCTTACTGAAGGAATTTTAATTAAAAGATATAAAAGATTTATGGCTGATATTCAGCTTGACTCTGGAGAAATCATAACTGCTCATTGTCCAAATACTGGCCCAATGACAGGAGTTTGTATTCTAGGTAGTAAAGTACAAGTTTCCCATAGTAATAATCCTAAACGAAAATTAGCTTATACGTGGGAAATGATTGATATAAATAATACTTGGGTTGGTGTCAATACAGCTTTACCCAATCGAGTTATTAAAATAGCCTTAGAAAAATTTATTTTTCCAGAATTAGGAAAATATAGTGAAATTCGTCCTGAAATTTCTTTAGGTAAAGAGAAAAAAAGTCGGATTGATTTTTTATTAACTGGTGGAGAAAAAGACATTTATTTAGAAGTAAAAAATACTACTTGGGCTAAACAAAATATTGCTTTATTTCCCGATACCGTAACCACCAGAGGACAAAAACATTTACATGAATTAATAGATTTACTAACCATAGCCAAACCAGTAATGCTATATTTTATTAATCGTGAAGACTGCCATAAATTCCAACCCGGAGATGAAACAGATCCAGAATATGGTAGATTATTAAGAAAAGCAATAAACGCAGGGGTAAAAATTATGCCCTGTCGGTTTAAAATTAGTCCTAAAGGAATTGAATATTTAGGATTAGCTGAAATAGATTTTTAAAGATTAAGTAAAATACTAAATTATTATGTCTAGTCCGACTGCTACTTTATTAATATCTTGTCCAGATCAACAGGGTTTAGTCGCCAAAATTGCTAATTTTATTTATGCTAATGGCGGTAATATTATTCATGCAGATCAACATACAGATTTTACTAAAGGTTTTTTTTTGAGCCGTATTGAATGGCAATTAGAAGGTTTTAATTTACCACGAGAAGTAATTGCTCCTGCTTTTGAAGCTATAGCTAAACCCTTAAATATTAACTGGCAATTACATTTTTCCGATTATCTGCCCAAAATTGCTATTTGGATCACTAAACAAGACCATTGTTTATTAGATTTATTATGGCGACAACAAGCCAAAGAAATGCCAGCTGAAATTCCTTTAATTATTAGTAATCATCGAGATTTAGAACCAGTAGCCCAACAATTTAACATAGATTTTCATCACTTACCTATTACAAAAGAAAATAAATTAGAGCAGGAAATTAAACAATTAGAATTATTACAAGAATACAACATAGATTTAGTTGTTTTAGCTAAATATATGCAGGTTTTAACCCCAGAATTTATTAATAATTTTCCTAAAGTAATTAATATTCATCATTCGTTTTTACCAGCATTTCCGGGAGCAAATCCCTATCAAAGAGCCTATGAAAGGGGAGTAAAAATTATTGGTGCTACTGCCCATTATGTCACTGCTGATTTAGATGAAGGGCCAATTATTGCTCAAGAAGTAGCTCATATTAGTCATAGAGATAGCGTTCATGATTTAATCAGAAAAGGTAAAGATTTAGAACGATTAGTATTAGCTAGAGCAGTACGTTTTCATTTGCAAAATAGGGTTTTAGTTTATAGTAATCGCACAGTAGTTTTTGAATAAAGTCAGTGTGCTAATGAGATTAGCTATAATTAAATCTTAAATTAATAAACTCAAATTAATGTTTAATTCCTCAGAAAGATTAAAAGAAAATGACTGGCGGTTATTATTAAAACTTTTGCCCTATGCCAATCGTCATCGGAAAGTATTATTAATTGTTTTAATCTTGCTTATTCCTATGTCAGTAGCGGGGGCAATTCAACCGTTAATTATAGGAGAAACAATTTCATTATTAAGAAATGAGGAAGGATGGACATTTTTAAAGAATTTATCTTTAGCCCAAGGATTAAATACTCTAGTTTTATTATTATTGGCTTCAATATTAATCCGTTTAATTTTTGTAGCTTTTCAAGGTTACTTAGTACAAAAAGTAGGGCAAGAAATTACGGCCGATGTACGGGAAGATTTATTTAGTCATGTTACCTCTTTAGCTGCTAATTTTTTCGATCGCACACCTGTGGGTAAATTAGTAACTAGAATAACTAATGATGTCGAAGCTTTAGGAGAAGTTTTTGCCAGTGGTGCTATTGGCATTTTAAGTGATATTGTTTATATTATTGTCATAATTATCACTATTTTTAGTTTGCAATGGCAATTAGCTTCAATCTTAGTATTAATGTTAATTCCTACCAGTGGATTAATTATTTATTTTCAGAAAAAATATAGAGCAGCAAACTATCAAGCACGGGAAGAATTATCAAAACTTAATTCCATGTTACAGGAAAATATCACAGGAATTAATATAGTTCAATTATTTCGTCGAGAAACTTTTAATAGCGAACTTTTTAAAAGTATTAATAAAAAATATTTAACCTCCATAGATAAAACTATTTTTCATGATTCGGCAGTTTCTGCTACCTTGGAATGGATATCTTTAATAGCCATTGGTGTGATAATTTGGTTAGGAGGAGTATTGGTTTTAAAAGATACTTTAACCTATGGTACTTTATCCGCATTCATTTTATATTCCCAGAGATTATTTAATCCTTTAAGACAATTTGCTGATAAATTCACCATGTTTCAATCAGGTTTTACAGCCATAGAAAGAATCACAGAATTAATGAACGAACCAATAATAATTAAAGATAATAATGTTACTAATTTACCTCAAGAAATAGAAAAAAAAGGTGAAATTATTTTTGATAATGTCTGGTTTGCTTATAAAGAAGATGATTATGTTTTAAAAGATTTAAACTTTACCATTAATCCGGGAGAAAAAGTCGCCTTAGTAGGGCCAACAGGAGCGGGTAAAAGTTCAATTATTAGGTTACTATGTCGTCTATACGAACCAACTAAAGGAAAAATTTTAGTAGATGGTATTGATATTCGTGATATTCCCCAACAGGAGTTAAGACGTTATGTAGGTGTAATTTTACAGGAAAGTTTTTTATTTGCTGGTGATGTTAAAAAGAACATTACTTTAGGAGAAAAATATCAATTAGAAGCAATAAAAAAAGCAGCAAAATTAACCAATGTCGCTAATTTTATTGAAGACTTACCCGCAGGATATGATACCGAATTACGGGAAAGAGGTACTAATTTATCGGCGGGACAAAAACAACTTTTAGCCTTCGCTAGAGTCGCAATTCGTAACCCTGATGTTTTGGTTTTAGATGAAGCAACTTCTAGTTTAGATGTGGGTACAGAAGCTTTAATTCAAGAAGCATTAGATAAATTATTAATTAATCGTACTGCAATTATAATTGCCCATCGTTTATCAACCATTCGTAATGTAGATAAAATTTTGGTACTAAAACAGGGACAATTATTAGAAGCTGGTAGCCATGAAGAATTATTAACTAAAGGTGGCTTATATGCTAGTTTATATCAATTACAAATGTTAGGAAATTAAAAGATTCTTTAGGGTGTAAAATATGATTTATGACATTAAAACATTTGCTACAAAACAGATGAAATCTTATTTAGCCGCCGCTATTCAAATGACAAGTAAGCCAGACTTAGCAAAAAATTTGGCTGAAGCTGAGGAATTAATTGATTTAGCTGTGCGTCAAGGCGCACAATTAGTAACATTACCAGAAAACTTTGCTTTTTTGGGTCAAGAAAAAGATAAATTAGCCCAATCAGAGAAAATTGCCCTTGAGAGTGAAAAATTTCTCAAGAAAATGGCGCAAAAGTACCAAATCACCATCTTAGGTGGTGGTTTTCCTGTGCCTGTAGATAGTGGTAAAGCTTTCAATACAGCACTTTTAATCGATCCCAATGGCAATGAATTGGTTCGTTATCAAAAGGTTCATCTGTTTGATGTCAATGTGCCTGATGGTAATACCTATATGGAGTCTAGCACTGTGATGGCTGGTCAACATTTGCCTCCAGTTTATGAGTCGGAAACTCTAGGCAATTTAGGTTTTTCGGTTTGTTATGATGTTCGTTTCCCAGAATTGTATCGCCACTTATCAAAACAGGGAGCGGAGGTATTATTTATACCGGCAGCTTTTACAGCTTATACTGGTAAAGACCATTGGCAGGTTTTATTACAAGCCAGAGCGATTGAAAATACCTGTTACGTGATTGCACCTGCTCAAACGGGAAATCATTATGAAATGCGTCATACCCACGGCCATGCCATGATTATTGACCCTTGGGGAGTTATTTTAGCAGATGCTGGTGAAAAACCCGGAGTTGCGATCGCAGAAATTAATCCTAATCGTTTACAACAAGTCAGGCGACAAATGCCTTCTTTACAACACCGCATTTTTGCTTAATTAACTTGGATTCGACAAACCTATTCATTGAGCATTTATTAGTGTTCAATGTTTAGGGAAATCATTGTTGATACAAGCATTACCCTGAAAAATCCTTTTATTGTTAAATTATTTAATATATTCACTACATTACAATTTTAACTATTTTCTAACCAATTATTTAAGTCAGTTAAAGAATTAAAATCTAGCAAAGCTTCCCCTAAATCTTCTAGAGTTTTTAGGGGTAATGAGGTAATTTCTGCTTCTAAATTGACTGTAATTTGCCTATTTTTCTTTTTAACTGACGAATAATTAATAAACTAGCTTCCTATAGCAAATAAGTTCCCTATTAATTCTAATACATTCTCTCGATAAGAATGGTTTTTGGGTAGTGCTTTAATCTCGTCAATGGCTTTTTCTTGTACTTTTCCTTTTCCTAGCATCCTTAACCACAAGGTTTCTCGCTCTACGGCTAACTGATGTATTACTACTATTGCTGTGTTTAATCCTGGTGGTAAAAAATAAATTCCTTCTGGCCAATCTGCTGAAGTTTTAGCTGCGAATAATTCTAATTTTTGAGCTGCTAAGGTGGGGGTTAGTATCCAGAGAAAAGGTATTTCTTCTGGTAATAAGTTTTCTGAATTTGTTCTTTTTTCTCTTCTAATTGTTAATTGAATATCAAATAATTTACTTAAGCATTCGGTTATTTGATGTGTTTTAACTGGATTTCTAAATACTTCAAATAAGGAGGTTTTCTGAGCTAATTTTCCTAACAATCCTAATGTCTCAGGTGTAGTAGGTACTTCTTTGGTTGGTTTAAAGAAGACATCAATTTCTCTTCTTTCGGCATTAACGTCAAATCCTGAGTTGGCTTGACCATAATCTTTAATTAATTCGGGAAGGTATTATTTGATAAATTCGTCATGGGGAAATTGGCTCATTTAAGAATGTAGATGGTATGATTATTATTAATTGGTTTTAAGTTAAAAATAATATCATTAAAATTAGACTAATTTTTGACAAAATTTTATCGCTCAATGAAACTCTAAAAAATCAATTTTAGTTTTGTATCAAATTTTTATGGTGCGTCACACATAAAGAAAATCTGCTTAGTTATTTGTTATTTTATTTGACGCACCCTACGAGATTGCTTCAATTATGATTAATCATTTACTATAGGCTTATTCAGCAGACCCTAATTAGAAAGTTAGGGTTTGATTCAACGAAGGCTTGTCAAATATCTGGAAGAGTTGAGCGGTTGGATTAATCGACCTGTGGAATCGGGAAGTAGTAGGACTCGATTTTTTCCGGTTGAATAATTATCTGTAGATAATGGTTACATTTCTTAATATTGTGTCTTATTTGGCACGTATCTTTTCCCTACCACCAAACGCCAATATGACTGGCTAGAAATAATAAAAACAAACCCTTGACCTTATACATATGTCAATTAAATAGGAGATTTTTCATCATGAGCCAACTTCAAGTTGAGATTTTAGGTAGTGGTTGTAAGAAATGTCAATTAGAAGCCAATGCCAAAGAAGCGATCGCCTCTGTTGGTAAAGAAGCCCAAGTGCATCACATTACCGACACAATGGAAATTGTTAAGCGTGGGGTAATGAAAACTCCTGCACTGGTGATTGAAGGTAAGGTCGTCAGTCAAGGAAAAGTCCTTACCCTTGAACAAATTAAACCTTTACTACCAGCTTAATTTGATTAAACTTCTAGCTTATCAGGGGAGGATCGGTTTATGCATTTTTGGAAAGAGGAATGGAAGCCACTGGTTCTAATTGTGGCAGTTTTCCTAGTCTGTTTTTATTTACCCATAGAAGCTCTTCAGCAGTCAGAAAGATTACAAAATGCTGTTTGGTGTCTTGGTAGCAGGTGCTTTACTGGGTCGCCCTGGTCACGAAGCCCTGATTCCCTCCGAGTGGGTCGCTTGGGCTGTAGGTGGCAACTCCCTCTTTTCCAACTTTTTTGCAGCACTTGCGGGGGCTTTTATGTACTTTGCTACCCTAACTGAAGTACCGATTATTCAAGGGTTGATTGGCAATGGTATGGGTCAAGGTCCAGCTTTGGCATTATTGTTGGCAGGACCAGCACTATCTTTACCCAATATGCTGGTGATTCGCAGTATCCTGGGAACAAAGAAAACGGTAGCGTTTATCTCCTTAGTCGTAGTTATGGCTACTATTAGTGGTATTATAATGGGAGATATGTAGTAAGTTATAATAATCAAGCGATTAGCCTCAAATCCCTAAAACAGGGATTAATTCATCCTAGTCAAACTAATATTTATGTAAAAACTAAAGTAAAAAAACCAGAACAGGTCAGAATCATACCGAAAAACAAGGCTTATGTAATTGAAGTAGTTGACGAACAATTCGTAACTCAATCATCCTTACCTGAAAAAAGAATAGCTGCTCTAGATTTAGGCTTAAATAATTTAGCGACTTTAAGTAGCAATTTACCTAATTATCAGCCCAAAATCTACGATGGGAGGGCGCTTAAAAGTGAAATTAACGGTCGAATCCTACACATCTAAATGTTCAGCTTTAGAATTAGAACCATTAAAAAAACAGAAGAATTATTTAGGAAAAAGAATTAAAAGAGGCTTATTTAAAACCAGTTCATCCAAGCTAATTAATGCGGACTTAAATGGTTCATTAAATATTGGTCGAAAAGTAGTGGGAAATGACTTTATAGTCTCATCTCATAGTGGTTGCGTAGTTCAGCCCATAAGGATTCGTCCTTATCAATAAGAAATATAGCGCTCGTTATGTTTGTCTATATTTTTTATAACTATTGTTGTTAGATACATCCATAATTAGCTTCCATTTTTAAATGTTTCTTATCTAAGAAGAAATCTTATCTATGATTTTGTCAAGCAAAAAACTAGGGACTAACCCAAAACCTTTGTAAATCAGAACTTGATTTATTTATAGTCGCTAAATTGTTCTTGACAAGTATTTAACATTTCTAGTTCATTGTCATTAACTGTTGTAAAAGCATGGTATCCGACTAAACTAAAGTTTTTACCCACATTATCCCCTTGAGAAGCTAAGGGGGAAGAATTTTGTAAAGCAATAAAATAAGGATGAACACGCCCATCGTAGGGATCGAGAATTGATAAAATAATTTTATTTCCATCTAATCCGCCATAAAAACAATTAAACTCAGAAAGAGGTTGATAAAAAGCACCAACTATTTTGTTGTTATTAACTGCAAAGACTAGATATTCTACGCCTAAACGATCTCGCTCAGGAGATTGCCCATAAAGGTGAATACCGTTTGCTAAAACAGAATTAGTTTCTGAGGATATATTGTCAGCTAATATTTTAGTAGGTGTGAATAAAGATAACCCCAATAGAAAACTGAGTGTAATATGTTTAGATATTTTTTTGAAGAGATTATAATTAAATTGCATAAATAACCTATATATTATATATTATTGTTAATAATTGATAATTAAACTTGACTAATAACACTGGTTATGATAAGATTGCACTTGAATTAATCTAAATCAATACCAATAATTAAATAAAAATTAAAATCACCTCAAAATGCTATTTAAGATTGATTCCTTACATTTAGTCTCGCAAATTACCCATATCTTTTCAATACATCTTACGATTCTTAACAATTATCTTAGATAACAAACAAAACATTGAAAATAAAATCATTAATATTTTTGATAATGTTTTTTCATATACCTTATTCTCCAATTTTATAGAATTTTTACTCAAAAATAACTCTATCTTCGGGATGATAAGTGAGAACTGTTATAAGATGGTACGATCAGGGAATTTGAATTATACGGAGCAAAAAATACTATGGCAGAAACTTTATTGTTTAATGCTTTACGTCAAGCAATTGATGAAGAAATGGAAAGAGATAATAAAGTGTTTGTTCTTGGGGAAGATGTAGGGCATTATGGAGGTTCTTATAAAGTTACTAAAGATCTCTATGATAAATATGGAGAATTGAGAGTTTTAGATACTCCTATTGCAGAGAATAGTTTTACGGGTTTAGCAGTAGGTGCTGCGATGACTGGTTTACGCCCAATCATTGAGGGGATGAATATGGGCTTTTTGTTGCTTGCGTTTAACCAAATTGCTAATAACGCTGGGATGCTTCGTTATACTTCTGGTGGTAATTTCAAAATGCCTATGGTGATTCGTGGGCCTGGTGGCGTTGGTAGTCAACTTGGAGCAGAACATTCCCAAAGATTAGAAGCATATTTTCAGGCCGTACCGGGTTTAAAAATTGTTGCTTGTTCTACTCCTTATAATGCTAAAGGTTTATTAAAAGCAGCTATAAGAGATGACAATCCAGTCTTATTTTTTGAGCACGTTTTATTATATAACTTGAAAGAAAATTTACCATCCCACGATTATGTATTACCTTTAAATAAAGCAGAAATAGTACGTCGAGGTAAAGATGTTACTTTGTTGACCTATTCTCGTATGCGTCATCATTGCCTACAAGCAATCAAAGAATTAGAAAAAGCAGGTTTCGATCCAGAGTTAATTGATTTAATTTCTCTCAAACCTTTAGATATGGAGACTATTGGAGAATCAATTAGAAAAACCCATCGAGTAATTGTGGTGGAAGAATGTATGAAAACCGGGGGGATTGGTGCAGAATTAACTGCTTCGATTAATGATAGATTTTTTGATGAATTAGATGGGCCAGTATTAAGATTATCTTCTCAAGATATTCCTACTCCCTATAACGGAACATTGGAAAGATTAACTATTGTACAGCCTCCGCAAATTGTGGAAGCAGTTCAGAAAATGATGACTTTACAGGTTTAATGAATATTAATGAGGGTTAATAGAAATTAACCCCTTTGAAATTAGTTTATAAAACAACCATAAAAATATGCAAAAACAGCGTTCATTAATGGCTCTTATTGTAGTGCTGGTAATTGCTGCGATCGCCATTTTAAATATTATTCCCTTGCAATTGGGATTAGATTTAAAAGGGGGAGCTCAATTAACCATTCAGGTTCAAACCACTCCAGAAGTGCAAGAAATTAAACCAGAAGATTTACAGGCAGTCAAACGAGTAATTGAAAATAGAATTAATGGTTTAGGAGTATCCGAACCCATTATTCAAACTGTGGGAGAAGATAAAATTTTAGTACAATTACCCGGAGTTACCGATCCTCAACAGGCAGAAAGAGTTTTAGGAGGAACTGCACAATTAGAATTTAAAGAACAAAAAACCGGTACAGAAGAACAGTTTGGTGCGGAATATCAAATTCAGCGACAACTAGAGTTGCAACTCAATATTTTACGACAAGTAGAAAATGGAACGAATACTGAAGAAATTATCAAGCTGCAAGAATCTTTAAATAATTCTTACACCAGAATTAATGAATTATTCGCATCTGTAGGCTTAACAGGTAAAAAATTAAAAGATGCAAGGCCACAACCTACTCAAACTGGTAATCAATGGGAAGTCGTGATTCGTTTTGATGATGATGGTGGAGATAAATTTGCAGAAATGACCAAAAACTTAGCAGGTACAGGTCGCTCTATTGGTATTTTCTTAGATAATGCCTTAATTAGTGCGCCTACTGTCGGCCCTGAATTTGCGGTTACTGGTATTTCAGGAGGGAGTGCAGTTATTACTGGTAATTTTACCGCAGAAACTTCCAATGATTTAGCCGTACAAATTAGGGGAGGCTCTTTACCCTTTCCTGTAGCAGTGGTAGAAAATCGTACAGTGGGTGCTACTCTAGGTCAAGATAGTATTAAGCGTAGTATTTATGCTGGTCTGTCTGGTTTAGTTTTAGTTTTAATTTTTGTAGGAGTTTATTACCGTTTACCCGGTATTATTGCTGATGTTTCTTTAATTATCTATACCCTATTAACTTTAGCGAGTTATGCTCTCGTTGGTGTTACCTTAACTTTACCCGGTATCGCTGGTTTTATTCTTAGTATTGGTATGGCCGTTGATGCTAATGTTTTAATATTTGAGCGTACTAGGGAAGAATTGCGATCTGGTAAAACTTTATATCGTTCTGTGGAATCAGGTTTTTACCGTGCTTTTTCTAGCATTTTAGATAGTAATGTGACGACTTTAATTGCTTGTGGGGCATTGTTTTGGCTAGGCTCTGGTTTAGTTAAAGGTTTTGCTTTAACTTTAGCCATAGGTGTTTTAATAAGTATGTTTAGTGCTGTTACTTGTAGTCGTAGTTTACTACTTCTAACAGTTTTGAGCTTACCCGGTGTTCGCCAAAAACCAGAGTTATTCTGTCCTAATTTACCGGCTTCCGTCAAATCATAAAGCGAGGAGTACGGGCGAACGGCCGTTCGCCCGTATAGTATTCAGGAGCTACAAACCTTAATTAATTAAAAATATATTTGGGATTGCAACTTAATCCGGGAGCATAAGCTTCAACTACATTACCTGTTTTAGAACATTTAACCATCAGATAATCGCAATTATAACAAGAAGTTTCTGTAATTTGATGAATAGTCAAGTAATGTCGGTGAGCATAATCTCCACAGTTGGGACAACGAATTTTTTGTGTAATTTTCATTTGTTAACCTTTGATTTTATGAGAAGACAAAAATTTTTTTTATAAAGAAAAAGTGTGACTTTTTAAATGTTTACCAAATCTTATCTAAGATACTATCTTAATTTCAGATGATTGATCCCCATTGTGTTTAACTTAATTAAACTCGATCCTAAACATTTTTGAATGTACATTATTTATTATGACTTATTTTTTAGATAATTAATGTATTTCTTAAGCAAATATTAACATTTCCTGATAAGATGCTCAATACCATAAAACTAATATTAAAAATATATTTACCATAAAATCATGGAATGGCACAAAGTTCGAGATTACGAAGATATTATTTATCAAAAAACTAATGGGATTGCTCAAATTACCATCAATCGTCCTCACAAGCGTAATGCTTTTCGTCCAAAAACCGTATTTGAAATGTATGACGCATTTTGTGAGGCAAGGGAAGATAGCACCATTGGAGTTATTTTCTTAACTGGCGCAGGGCCTCATAGTGATGGGAAATATGCTTTTTGTTCGGGAGGGGATCAAAGTATTCGAGGTAAGGCGGGCTATGTTGATGATTCTGGAGTGCCACGTTTAAATGTACTTGATTTACAACGTTTAATTCGTTCCATACCTAAAGTTGTTATTGCTTTAGTTGCTGGTTATGCCATTGGTGGCGGTCAGGTTTTACATTTAGTTTGCGATCTTACAATCGCCGCAGATAATGCCATTTTTGGACAAACTGGGCCAAAAGTTGGTAGTTTTGATGGTGGTTTTGGTGCTAGTTATTTGGCACGAATTGTAGGACAAAAAAAAGCCCGTGAAATTTGGTTTTTATGTCGGCAGTATGACGCTCAACAGGCTTTATCCATGGGATTAGTAAATTGTGTAGTACCAATTGCTGAGTTAGAAAATGAGGGAATAAAATGGGCTGAGGAGATTTTACAAAAAAGCCCCCTCGCTATTCGTTGTCTCAAAGCGGCTTTTAATGCTGATTGTGACGGACAAGCAGGATTACAGGAATTAGCGGGTAATGCCACTCTTCTTTATTATATGACTGAAGAAGGTGCGGAAGGAAAACAAGCATTTTTAGAAAAACGTCCTCCTGATTTTCGCCAATATCCTTGGCTACCTTAGTAATTACAGTGATTTAGAAATCCAATAATTCTAATAAAGGTTAATTTAACCTTTTGATAAACTCATTGGTTTATGCTGGCTACGGAGTCTTATGTCATTTTGTCATGAGATTGCAAAAAAAACAATTGAGTTATGATTTTCGGTACTTTAGTTCTGGTATGAGCTTAAGAAAATGATGGGTAAATCCTATCAAAAATCAAATCCTTTATTTACGTACAAGTTCTTTAGTTAAATATTAAGTATGCTTTTTTTCATCAAACCCAAAAGTCAAATCTTGTTAGCACCTCTAGTTGCTTTAACTGTAGGACTTACAGCTTGTGGTGGTTCTCAACAAACATCAACACCAACATCAACACCAAATTCTTCAGGTCAAACTGTATCTTTGACAGGGGCTGGTGCTAGTTTTCCCGCTCCTTTATATCAACGTTGGTTTTCTGAATATAATAAAACTAATCCTAATGTTCAAGTAAGTTATCAGTCCGTAGGTAGTGGTGCGGGAGTAGAACAGTTTACTCAGGGAACTGTTGATTTTGGCGCTAGTGATGTAGCGATGAAAGATGAAGAAATCGCTAAAGTACAGAAAGGGGTAGTTTTGTTACCAGTGACTGCTGGTAGTATTGTTTTAGCCTACAATGTCCCTGATGTGACTGAACTAAAATTATCACGACAGGTTTATGTTGATATTATTTTAGGTAAAATTACCAAATGGAATGATCCTGCTATGACTAATCTTAATCCAGATGTTACTTTACCAGACTTACCAATCACAGTGGTTTACCGTGCTGATGGCAGTGGTACAACTGGAGTATTTACTAAACATTTAAGTGAAGTTAGCACTGAGTGGAAAGAGAAAGTAGGCGAGGGTAAAAGTGTTGAATGGCCTGTTGGAGTGGGTGCTAAAGGTAATGAAGGTGTTACTGCTCAAATATTACAAACAGAAGGTGCGATCGGTTATATTGAATTTGGTTATGCCAAACAACAAAATATCCCCACAGCAAGCTTAGAGAACAAAGCTGGTAGCTATATTAAACCTTCTGCTGAGTCAGCCTCTAAAGCATTAGCAGCAGTTACTTTACCAGAAAATTTAAGGGCTTTTTTACCAGATCCTGAAGGTGCAGATTCCTATCCTATTGTCAGTTATACTTGGATTTTAGCTTATAAGCAATACGACGATCCTGCTAAGTTACAAGCTTTTCAAGAGGTTGTAACTTGGGCTGTTAATGACGGACAAAGCTTTTCTGAAGAATTAGGCTATATTCCCTTGCCTGATAATGTGGTAGATAAAGTAGAAGAAGCATTAGCTACTATTAAGTAATTGTAATTCTTTCATGAAATGCGTTAGATCGAATTGATAAATTTTTGATCTGACGCACTCTAATGTTATGTCAAGCTCAATAATAAATTAGAAAAAAATGGAAAACTTTAAATTCAGAAATTTATGTTTTTTTTTCTTTTCAATTCAAAAATTTAAGGTACAATGGTAAATTGTGAGTTTTAAGAAAAGCCATGAATGCAGAACAAATAATTAATTCGATTGAAGCAGAATATTTAAAAACTGATTTACCTATAATTCACGTCGGCGATACCATTAAAGTTGGTGTACGCATTAGTGAAGGTGGAAAAGAGAGAATTCAGCCCTATGAAGGCACTGTAATTGCCATGCGCAATGGCGGTATTAGCGAAACTATTACAGTACGCCGTATTTTTCAAGGAGTAGGTGTAGAAAGAATATTCTTACTTCATTCACCTATTGTAGCTGATATTAAAATAATCCGTCGTGGTAAAGTACGTCGGGCTAAACTTTATTATCTTAGAGATAGAGTTGGTAAAGCTACCCGCGTTAAACAGCGTTTCGATCGTTAAATTTAATGTTACAAAAATTAGCGCAAGAAAATTTGTTAAATAATCCTAACTTGCGCTATAATTGTAAAAGACCAAAAATGCGCTCTTAGTTCAGTTGGTAGAACGTCGGTCTCCAAAACCGGATGTCGAGGGTTCAAGTCCTTCAGGGCGCGTTCATATTTCTTGCTTATTCTTCAGGCCTTTCACTAAATCCCTGTACAATTGTTTTTTATGTTAAACTTGCGAACTTTTCACCTTAAACAGGAAAAAAATTCATCAATATTTAATTAATATTTTTAAATTTTATTTAAACTATCCAAACAATATCATTATTTTCCAAATATTCTTCTAAAATACTTGTTTCATCATAATCCAAATATTTTTCTAGATTATCTTTAGCTTGTTCCTCTTTTAGAGTTTCTTTCAAAGAATCTGGAGTGATAATTCTATTTTTTTCTTGCTCATCAATATTAACTTGATTTAATTGTTTATTAGGAATTATCATAGAACTTTCATGAGAAGTAATAAAAGCAGATTTCTTTTTATAAGTTGGATATAAATATTTAACAAAAAAATCAATTGTATTCTTTCTAAGATAACCTTTTACAACAGTTAAAGCACCAAAACGAATTAAAGTTTTTTGTTGTTCTTGGAGAATATCTTTTATTTGCTCATCGGTCAATAAACCTGCTTCTAATAAACATTGACCTATAGGTTGTTTATGTTTTTGTTTTAATAATTCATGCCAACGTAAAGCAAAGAAATCAGCAGTTTCTTGTTTTACCCAACCATGTAAAGCTAGAATTTCCCCTAATAAAAGATAATCATGTTCAATTTGGTCTAATAAAGCTACTTGTATTTGAGCATTGGAAACCAAGCCTGCTTCTTGTAAAATAGCTCCCAGAGGCATCATTTGAAATCGTTCAGTTATTATTAATTTATCATTATTATTCATAGATAATTTGTGATAATACCCTATTTATCAAATATTAACACTTGTATTAATTAAGGATGTCGATTGTCCATAAAAATTATTCTAAACCAGAATCAGATAACAAAAACTATTGAGAACTAATTTGAAAATTATTTCCACAGTAAAAATTAATTAGTTGAAACAAGTTTTTCCTTATCTAACAATATCAATGCTTTTGCTTCTGAGGCATCGGCAATGGCAGTTTCTCGTAATTGTTCTCTTAAATCAGGTGTGACGGCTAAAGCCCTTGTCCAATCTGGTATTTGCGCTCCTGATGGATCTAAGAAAAAGTGTTGGCCTGCTTCGACAATTAATTGTTCAAATACTTCTGTAATGATCTCTTCTTGATGGCGATCGTAGTCTAAACTATTAAAACGGGCATCCATAAAATATTGACGGGTAAAATCTTGAGCTTCACGACGAAATTTAATGCGTAAAGCGTGAATATGATCCATACTAAGAACGACTTGTTCGGTTTCAGTTAAAGTGCGTAAAATAGAACATAAAATATCTCGACACATTTTCTGAAGCCCTTCATTAGTTGATTGACCAAGATTTTGGTGTTTATGTTCAAAAATTCCTAAGTCAATTTGAGCTACTCGTTTTAGAGCAACATTACGATAAACTTCAGCGAGTAAGCCAATTTCTAATCCCCAGTTACCGGGGATACGAGTATTCAAAGCTAAATCGCTAGTTAAGGCAAATTCTCCTGAAAGTGGATAACGATAGGCGCTCAAATAGCGCAAATAATCGTTATAACCGAATAACTCAATTAAAGTAGTTAGCAGAGGAGTTACAAATAAACGAACCACTCTACCATGTAATGTGCGAGGATATTCTCCTAAACGGGCATAATAGGCTTTATTGAAAGCGATACCAAATTCTTTTTCCAGAAGAGGAAACAGAAGTTTTAAGGGATAGGATTTATCATAGGTAGTAATATCAGCATCGTGAAGGGCAATAGCTTCTGCTTCTAAGGATGCAACTCCTAAACCTAACCAAACTGCCATTCCTTTACCTTTAAAGTTGAGTAAGTCTAAGCCTTTTGATTTTAAAATTTCTAACAATTTTCTAACTCTTGGGCCATTTTCCCAAATAATTAAAGTTTTTTGGGGTAAAGTTGCAAAAAATTCTACCGTCTTTGTGTATTGCTCTATACTATTTGCATAAAGACAAACGATAACAGTTTTGACAAAATCACAATTTTTAAGATGATCTCTAATAGTAGTTAAAGCAGGCCTTTCTAACTCCTCATATAAGGCAGGAATTAAAACGGCAGTGGCGGATTCTTCACTAAGTTCAATTAGTCTAGTTTCTAATAGATCTAAATTAAAACCAAAATCATGAATAGTGGTAATTAATTCTTGTTTATAATCCATAGGACAAAATATATGAAGTTAAAGTTATATTAAATTTATTCTTATTGCATTATGAAATAAAAATTAAGATTTTGTTGTCAGTCTCGATACAAATAACTTTAAGATTTTATAATTGTTGGCAAGATTATAGATAATTTTACTTTCTTAAGGTCTAACGTTAACTGTATAACTAAACTTAAATGGTTTAAAAGAAATACCATCTTTTGCTGTACCAAGAATTTCTAATTCGTACGCTCCAGCTTGAGAAAATATAATATTTGCTCCCGGCACTTCTTGATATTTTTCCACATTGATTGCTTCTAAATTAGGATTAAGTATTGGTTGAGAATTAGCAGTGCGAGGTAAGGTATAAACTGATAATTTACAGGAACATTGAGATAAGGGAATTGTTTGTCCTCCACGACGAGTTAACGCAAACCAAGCTTGAGATGTTGTTCCGACACGGGGATTATGATTTGGTTCGATATGAAAAGTAGCAGCCACATTCCCTGATATTTCTACATTGTGAGCTAATACTGGTAAGGCTAATACTGTAGAAAATAAAAATAGACTAATATTTTTTTGAATTGCAAAACAAAACATTTTTCTCTAATAAAAATTTACAATTATATTATAACAATAAATAAGGGTTTTTATAATTATCTATAAAATACTCATGATTTATTTTTTAGATTAATTAAATCAATAATTAATGTGCTTTTTTATTAATAAGTTAAATAAGTGTGAGCGAATAAATAAAACAATAATTACTAAAAGAATAATAAAAGCGGTTCTTACTTGATGAATGCCCGTTAATTCTAATGCTCCTAGATAATGAGAACCTAAAAAAACAGCATGAATAATAATTAAAATAAAAGCTGGAACACTTAATAAATGAATTTGTCGCCAGTGCTTACCTAATACTTTTTGAAGAGTATCAAAACTGGTGATAGCAGCAGGAGTTAATAAGATAAGTGCCACAATTCCTGCGATCGCACCATATTTATGTTGAGGTAACATAAATGAGATGGCGTCTAAATTCCAATTTAAGGAATGCTCCAACATATGTGCTGTATGTGCCAAAGCTAAAATAAAGCCACCCACCCCAAAAACCCGACGATACTGCAAAGGTGCAGCCCAAAATCTACTCAGAGGACGAGCAACTAGGGCGATCGCCAATAACAATAAAGCACCATGTCCGGTATAATCTATCATGGCATCAGTGCGTAACAAAGTTAAAATACCAATGCCTAAAGTTATCCAACCACCTAGTCTAAATAATTGACTGCGTTTATCTGCACTTAACTTAGAAGTAGAAATTCCCACTCCTAACATCATCGGTATAGTACCTAAACCAAAACAGAGCATAGTTATTGCTCCCCCAAATATATCCCCTGTTTCGATGGCCTTCAGTTGAGCAGCATATAAAAAACCACAGGGAATCAAACCCCAAAAAGTTCCCAGAATCCCTGGTGTCCACCAATATTTTTGATCGGAAACTCGATTCATTCCCGAACTAAGTTGTTGATGCAAACCTCCTTCTAAAGGGTGTAAAAAAGGTAAATGGGGCAACCAATTTGGTTTAATATTGCCTAAGCCAAACCAAATTAACATCAAACCCGTAAAAATAGCCATACCTTGGCGAAAATTACTCCCAATGCCCATTAATTGGCCACTGGCCACAAAAACTGAACTTAGTCCACCTAAAGCTCCTCCCACTAAAGCATAACTAATTATTCTGCCTATGTTCAAAAGAAGGTGAAATTTGAACATTTCTAGGGCTTTTGTGGCTGAATTTGATGATTGGGATAAGGAAAAAGCAACCGTTAAAGGGCCACACATTCCTACGCAATGACCAAAACTTCCCACAAATCCTAGGGCTATAATCAGGAGCAAATCTAACACTATCTTTATTGTTATTTAATCGAACCACGAACTACGAACTACGCTCGCGAAAGCGACGGCGAAGCCTCCCCACGAACTACTAACTATAAACTATTTATCCATTCCCATTCTTTGATTAAACCATCCCGTAAAGATACTTTTGGTTGATAATTTAAGATTTTTTGAGCCTTAGATACATCAGCACTGGTATGCCTAGCATCTCCCTTGGCATTTTCAATATAAGTGCGTTTGAGGGGGCGTTCAATAATTTCTTCAATGGTATTAAGCACATCCGCTAAAACAACTCGACTCCCGCCACCAATATTAAATACTTCTCCCGCCGCTTCAGGCACTAATCCAGCAGCAAGATTAGCTGCAACGGCATCGTCAATGAAAGTAAAATCCCTAGTTTGTTGTCCATCGCCATAAATGCTAATTTCTTCATCTAAAAGGGCTGCTTTAAAAAACTTATGAAAAGCCATATCAGGACGTTGACGAGGCCCATATACAGTAAAATAACGTAAACTGGTTACGGGTACTCCGAAATTTTGATAATATAAACTTCCTAGACGCTCTGCTGCTAACTTAGTAATGCCGTAGGGAGAAACAGGTTGAGGACAAACATCTTCTGAAGTGGGAAAAGTTTCTGCATTACCATAAACAGAAGAACTAGAAGCCATTACCAAACTCTTTAAGTGAGTATTATTTTTAGCACCTTCTAAAATAACTTGGGTAGCATTAATATTTTTTTCTGTATAATCACGAAAACTTTTACCCCAACTAGCTCGCACCCCTGCTTGAGCTGCTTGGTGATAAACTACATCAACACCTGTTAATAATTGATTCCAATCTAAATTCAATAAATCAGTCTCAATTAATTCAAAATTAGGATAACTAGCTAAAAAACTTACATTCTTCCGCTTTAATTGAGGATCGTAATAATCATTAAATTCATCAATACCAATGACCTTCTCCCCTAATTTTAATAAAGCTTCCGCCAAATGAGAACCAATAAAACCAGCCACACCAGTAATTAGATAAATTGCCATAATTAATTAATCCTAAACATTTATTCTAGTTTTATAGTGTCTCATAAAAGTTAAAATAACAACTGGCATATTGAGCAAGAGGTAAAAGTGAAAGTTTTAGTAATTGGTAATGGTGGCAGAGAACACGCTTTAGCATGGAAACTGATACAATCAGAAAAAGTTGAACAGGTTTATTGCGCTCCGGGTAATGGAGGTACAGCAACTCTTCAAGGCTGTCAAAATCTGCCTATCGCTGTAGATGACTTTAAAAGTATTAGTGAGGCGATCGCCTCCTATAATATTAATTTAGTAATAGTTGGCCCTGAATTACCTCTATCTTTGGGCATTACCGATTACTTAACTAAACATAATAATAATATTCCTGTTTTTGGCCCAACTCAACAGGGTGCAACCCTCGAATCTAGTAAATCTTGGGCTAAAGATTTAATGGTTGAAGCAGGGATACCCACCGCCAAATCAGAAACTTTTACCGACATAGAAAAAGCCTTAAATTACCTCAATCAACAAACAGCTCCCATTGTGGTTAAAGCCGACGGTTTAGCCGCAGGTAAAGGGGTAATTGTGGCTCAAACTTTAACAGAAGCTGAAAGTGCTGTTAAAGAGCTATTTAAAGATGGTTTTACTAAATTAATTATTGAAGAATTTTTAACTGGGCAAGAAGTTTCGGTGCTTGCTATTACTGATGGTATTACTATTTGTCCTTTATTGCCTTCTCAAGACCATAAACAGATAGGAGAAGGAGATACGGGTAATAATACCGGAGGTATGGGAGCTTATGCACCTACACCGATAGCTACTTCTGCTATTATGGCAAGAGTAGAACGAGAAATTTTGCAACCAACCCTAACTGCACTACAACAAAAAGGAATTGATTACCGAGGAATTATTTATGCAGGTTTGATGATTACCCCCGAAGGTGAACCAAAAGTTTTAGAATATAATTGTCGATTTGGCGATCCTGAAACTCAAGCTGTTTTATCATTATTAGAGACACCTTTAGACGAAATTATTTTAGCTTGCTGTCAACAAAAATTAGCCCAATTACCTCCTCTCAAATGGAATTCCGGTAGCGCTGTTTGCGTAGTCATGGCCAGTGGCGGTTATCCCGATACTTATGCTAAAGGTAAAGTAATTACAGGGATAGAAATGGCTGAAAAAGTTCCTGCTGTAGTCTTTCATGCCGGCACAAAATTAGATGGTGAGAGAATAATTACTGACGGGGGGAGAGTCTTAGGGGTTACCGCCGTGGCAGTCAATTTTGACCAATCTATCAATCTTGCCTATGAGGCAGTTAAGCAAATTTACTTTGAGGATATGTACTATAGAAAGGATATTGGCCATAGAGTAAAGAGATAAATAATCACTCAAAATGTTACAAAAAATCCGAGAAATATTTGTTCACTGGTGGTCAGAATTCGCCCTACAGACTAAGTTAATGGCTGTAGGAACTTTAGCTGTCTCTTTATTAATGAGCGGTTTAACCTTCTGGGCTGTGAATACTATTCAACAAGATGCCCGTTTTAACGATACTCGTTTTGGTCGAGATTTAGGGTTGTTATTGGCGACAAATACAGCACCAATGTTAGCAGAAAATGATTTAACGAGCATAGCTCAATTTTCTAGTCGTTTTTATAATAGTACCTCAAGTGTGCGTTATCTTCTTTATGCCGATGGAGATGGTGATATTTTTTTTGGGATTCCCTATTCAGAAGCGGCGGTAGAAAATTCCCTCACGATTAAACGTCGTATTCAATTACCCGAAAATTATAATACTAATTCAGAAATACCTTTTATTAAACAACATCTAACTCCTAATGGAGAAATTACTGATGTTTTTATCCCTTTAATTTATGAAGGTAAATATTTAGGTGTTTTAGCCCTGGGGATTAATCCTAATGCGACTGTAGTTGCTTCTTCTAATTTAACTAGAGATGTTACCATTGCGGTGTTTGTTTCTATTTGGGCGATGGTAATTTTGGGGGCAGTTTTTAATGCTTTAACTATTACTAGACCAATTAAAGAGTTGGTAGTAGGGGTGAAAAATATTGCTGCTGGTAATTTTAAACAAAGAGTTGATTTACCCTTGGGAGGAGAATTAGGGGAATTAATTTATAGTTTTAATGAAATGGCCGAAAAATTAGAAAGATATGAAGAACAAAATATTGAAGAATTAACCGCAGAAAAGGCTAAATTAGAAACTTTAGTTTCTACCATTGCTGATGGTGCGGTTTTATTAGATCCAGAATTAAATACTATTTTGGTTAACCCTGCGGCTCGGAAAATGTTTGCGTGGATTGATGAGGATGTAATGGGCAAAAATGTACTTCATCATTTACCGCCTGCTTTAACTGTTAAACTTACTCGTCCTCTTTATCAAATTAGTAAAGGTGAAACTACTGGAGAGGAAAGTAGCTCAGATCATGAACATAATTATTCTTCTCCTGAATATAGAATTACTTTAAATGAACCTAACCAACGTATATTTAGAGTCTTTGTCAATCGAGTTTTGGATCAATCTAAAGAAATTATTAAAGGTATCGGTTTAACAGTTCAAGATATTACTAGAGAAGTAGAATTAAACGAAGCCAAAGGTCAATTTATTAGTAATGTTTCCCACGAATTAAGAACTCCTTTATTTAATATTAAATCTTTTATTGAAACCCTCTGTGAATATGGAGATGATTTAACAGAAACAGAAAAAAAAGAATTTTTAGAAACTGCCAATAAAGAAACAGATAGACTCGCTCGCTTAGTTAATGATGTACTTGATTTATCTCGTTTAGAATCAGCTAAAATCTACGAACTTAACCCGGTAGAAATTATTCAACCTATCGAACAAACTCTAAGAAATTATCAACTTAATGCTAGGGATAAAGGTATTACATTAGAGCAAGAAATTGAGGAAGATTTACCACCAGTTTTAGGACATTACGATCTTTTATTGCAGTTATTAACTAATCTTGTGGGTAATTCTCTTAAATTTACCGAGTCAGGGGGAAAAGTTTTAGTTCGTGCTTATCAAGTTGAATATAAAAATAGATTAACTCAAGTAAATAAAATTAGAATAGAAATATCAGATACTGGAATTGGTATCGATCAAGAAGATCAACAAGCGATTTTTGACCGTTTTTTCCGTGTAGAAAATAGGGTACATACTTTAGAAGGTACAGGTTTAGGTCTTTCAATTGTTAAAAATATTATTGAAAAACATTTTAGCCAAATAAATTTAATTAGCGAAGTTGGTGTGGGAACAACTTTTTGGTTTGATTTAGATATTTATCAAGAAGAAGAAATAACAAAAGCAGACTTTAAAAATACTCATTTGCCTTTGAATAATAATAAATATTTAGATAGTATATTATAAATATAGTCTTGACAAATGCAATTAATCATGATTTTGGCTAGTCAAAAATCAAGCAAAGAATTATATTAAAAGTAAACAATAATCAGAAAAAAATGGATAATAAAGATTGGCTCAAACAATTATTAATGATAGGAGTAGGAACAACCTCTCTAGTAGCTGAGAAATTAAAAGAAGTCAGCGAAGAATGGGTAAAAGAAGGAAAAATCAATCCAGATCAAGCTAAGAATTTTGTTGACGATCTAATGTCGGGTATAAATTCCGAACAGAATAACTTTGAAGCTCAGATGGAAAGGCAATTAAAGAGAATTTTACAGGATTTAGGAGTACCAAGACAGTCAGAAGTGGACGAATTAAGAGGTAGAATTGATAGATTGGAACGTCAGATTAGAGATTTAGAAAATAAACTTTGGCGTTAAACTATAGCAATCAAGAGGATCGTTTAACAATGAGAGAAATATTAGTTAGTTTTACAGTCATTGTAGCTTTTACTGTCTTGCTGTTGGTATCATCTCTAAAGAACAATAACCAACAGATAAGTAGTTTTACTACACCTGTGGCTTTAGCCGATGAATTAAACAATTCTACCGCAATAGTCGCTCAACAAACAGAAGTTAATCCTGGAGAAGAATTAAAGATAATGAATTTAGAAAATGCCATTACTACAGAGTCTGGATTAAAGTATATAGAATCCGTAGGAGGAGATGGAGCAACCCCCGAAACAGGGCAAACCGTTGTTGTACACTATACAGGAACTTTAACAGATGGTAGTGTTTTTGATAGTTCTAGGGAAAGAAATCGTCCTTTTTCCTTCAAAATCGGTGTTGGACAAGTTATTGCGGGTTGGGATGAAGGAGTAGGCACGATGAAGGTAGGTGGCCGTCGTACTCTAATAATACCTCCTGAATTGGGTTATGGTTCTCGTGGTGCTGGTGGAGTAATTCCTCCCAATGCAACTTTAATTTTTGATGTGGAATTACTCAAAATTGCGGCTTAATATTTTGCTTTTTATTAGATAAAAATTCCTAGTGCGGGCAAAATGCCCGCAAAAAAAAATTTAGTTGAAATCACATCGGGATGACTGGATTTGAACCAGCGACTCCCGCTTCCCGAAAGCGATGCGCTACCAAGCTGCGCTACATCCCGTTTTAGCCAATTATAACCTAAAAATAAACAAAATTGAACTTAAGTAAACTGAATTTGAAAGCAAAAGAATAAAAGTTTAACTATTTCTGTTTTGTGGTTTATAACCATTTTCAAAAAACTTAATTAATTTTGCCTTTTTTGCTAACTTTCGACCCATATCTTCAGCATTTTTCATTTCTTTTTCAGGATGAGGAAGATTAATAATACTAACGTGATTTTCCCTATCTTGAATTGCATCTAAATCCAATTCTCTAATATCATTTACCGATAATTCAGCCACACCCCAACTCTTAAACTTTTGATAACTTTCTACATCCAAATTACAGGATAAATATTCTTCATAATCATTAAGTTTTTGCTTAAACTTTCTAATAAAAGCTTCAGGTCTAACTTCATTAGTATCAGGGTCAATCCACTGACGTTTTAAGATAATACGATAAACTAAAGTATCATTTGATAACTCATTCACTACAATTTAAACAGAAGTAATTGGATTATTATTAGATAACCAACGCAAAAGATTAGAGATGTAATCTATAGCAGTATTAACCGTTATTGTCTTCAATTTGCTATTGTCTCCTTGATAGTAATAAATATAACTTTCTAAATCTTTACAAAATGGAACTTTAACTTTTACTTCCTTATCAAACTCCTGATTTCTCCAGATTAAATTAATACCTCCCCGACTATCTAAAGAAGAAAAGCCACAAGGAAAAGCATCGCCTAATGCTTTATAGAGTTCATCAAGTAAATTTTTTGAAGCTGAAAAAGCATATTCTGAAGGAAGATAAATTTCATCTTCATCATTTTCATCTAAATCACAGTCTATTTCTTGTAACTCTAAAAGACGATTTAAAGTGATTTGGAAATTAGAATTAACCGATATTTTCTCAATATTAAAAGTAGATATTTCTTGAGAAATAACAAGAGAAGAATCCTCAAAATACTTATTATCTTCTAATTTTATAATATTTTCTAATTCTTGTATTGCTTTATCTAAAGCATTTCTACTTCTTAAACTGCTTAAGATTAATAAGCCTTTTAACAAGCTAATTAATCTATCATTAAATTCCTCTTGATTAATCTCAACTTGAATAGATAAATTTGAAGTAACATTTGGAGTTTCTAATTGATAAATAGAGTTAACTTCATTTTTCTCTTCATAATTTCTTCTAATGATAACATTTTTATTCAAGAAGTTTGGGTAACATAACATTATGGAGGTCATCGGTAATACTCCATCGGAAAAGCTTTCCTGATAATTTATTAAAGGTTTTGAGAGTGTTCCAGACATATTCATTTTCCTTTTTTCCTTCACTAAAAAAATTTGCATCTAATAAATAACAAAATTCTTTTTCTTTAGTATTTGAATCTTCAGCTATAACCAACCCGTGATTAAAGTTTATTTTTCCCTCTTCAAGTTGTATCTCCATATTTTTTAATATTGTTGTTAAACAGGGAGAAAATATAGGACTATGTAATTCTGAAGCAATCTCAGCTTTAATTAATTCAGACCAAGGTTTATCAGGTATTTCTAGTTTTGAACGCTGGATTAAATCTTTATATCTTAAAGCTATTCTTAAATAAAAACTGTTATCATAAATTTCTTCAAAAGCAGTTAAAGCTTTTTTAATTTTAGTTTCAAACTCCTCATATCTTTGATATTTAGTAGTAGCTAAAGTAATAAAATCTTTGTTAAGTGATAATTGCCATGTTAAATCTTCTGACTGAAAATTATGAGTAATATTTTGGCTAGGTAAAGTAGTACCTAAACTCTTAACTAAATTAAGTAATTCAGGTGGTATATTTGGTTGAGATTGTTTATAAATAGGATAATCACGACGGATTTTATCCTGAAATTCAAAAGGTTCTTGATTATTAATTCTTAAAATAGTAGGAAAATGCAATTGACACACAACTTCAATTAAAGGATTGCGTTGATATATTACTCTTTGGTAATCGGGTAGTTGCATTTTTAAAAATTTTTTACTCAACAAGACTGATCTATCATAGCTTAGTCTTGATTTACTCTCTTGTATTCTTTAGTCTTGTTAACACCTTTTTGTAAAAACTTAAACCTGTGATTTTGAATATCCTCCTCCACCCGGAGTTTCAATTACAAAAGTATCTCCTGTTTGCATTTCTACTGTGGCAGTACCCTTTAATTCTTCTAAATCACCATTATTTCTAATTACATAATTTCTGCCAGTTTGTCCGTTTTCACCTCCTTTTAATCCAAAAGGAGCAACAGTTCTACGACTAGATAAAATTCCAGCAGTCATTGGTTCTAAAAAACGTATTTTTCTAATAACTCCATTTCCACCAGAAAAAACTCCTTTTCCTCCACTATTTTTACGAATAGAAAAGTTTTCTAATAATACAGGGTATCTCCATTCTAATACTTCTGGATCTGTTAAACGAGAATTAGTCATGTGAGTCTGTACTGCATCTGTACCATTAAAATTAAAACCTGCACCTGCACCACCACAAATTGTTTCGTAATACTGATATTTTTCATTGCCAAAAGTGAAGTTATTCATTGTACCTTGGGAAGCTGCTCTTACTCCTAAAGCTCCGTATAAACAATCAGTAATTAATTGGGAAGTTTCCACATTTCCAGCTACTACTGCGGCGGGATAAACAGGATTTAGCATACATCCTTCAGGAATAATAATTTCTAAAGGTTTTAAACATCCTGCATTGAGAGGAATATCATCATTTACTAAGGTTCTAAATACATATAAAACTGCTGCCTTACACACGGAAACTGGAGCATTAAAATTGTTTTTTAATTGAGGAGATGTGCCAGTAAAATCTATTTTTGCCGTTTGATTTGCCTTGTCAATTGTAATGGTAACTTTAATGATTGCTCCTTGGTCTAATTCACAGGTAAAAGTGCCATCTGTAAGCACATCAATAACTTTTTTTACACATTCTGTTGCATTATTTTGTACGTAAATCATATAAGATTGAACGGTATTTAAGCCATAATGGTTAATCATATTATGTAGTTCTTGAACACCTTTTTCATTGGCAGCAATTTGTGCTTGTAAATCGGCAAGATTTTGATTTGGATTACGGGCAGGATAGGAATTATTAGTTAAAATTTCTAAAACTGATTGTTCTTGAAAAATACCTTCTTTAACTAACTGAAAATGGTCAATTAATATTCCTTCTTGAGTAATATCTGTACTATGAGGTGGCATAGAACCCGGAGTAATTCCTCCAATGTCGGCATGGTGTCCGCGAGAAGCTACATAAAATACAGGTAAATTATTAGCAAGATTTTTAATAAAAATAGGTGTAATAACAGTAATATCGGGTAAGTGAGTACCGCCGTTATAGGGATTATTTAACATATAAACATCCCCCGGTTTAAGACTATTTTTTTTACTTTTAATTAGACTACAAACACTATCACTCATTGACCCTAAATGTACGGGAATATGAGGAGCATTAGCTACTAATTGTCCATCACCACCAAAAATAGCACAGGAAAAATCTAATCTTTCTTTAATATTTACCGAATAGCTGGTATTTTGTAGGGTAGTTCCCATTTGTTCAGCGACGGAACGAAATAAGTTATTAAATATTTCTAATTTAACGGGATCTAATTTAATACTCTTATCTTGATTTTTATCAGTATCTTCTGTAAATATATGTTCGAGAATTAAATTATTGGTTGCAGCTATCTCAGCTTGCCAATGAGGTTCAATCACATTTGTTCCTGTGGTTTCAACTATTAAAGCTGGCCCGATAATTATATCTCCATTTTGTAAATTTTCTCGTTGATAAACTGGTACATCATACCAATTCTTTTTAGTGTAAATTGACACAGTTTCTAATATTTGAGGTGGTGTATTTCTAGTTTTGGTACTTGAAATTTTTTCTGGTTTATAAGTGGGACAAACTAACTCAACAAATACTGATTCAATTACTAACTGTTTCTCAGGAATAATAAAACCATATCTGTGTTTATGTATTTGTTCAAAATTGGTTCTAATGATCTGAATATCATCACTATATTTAACAGTTAAAGTGGAATCTGTACCTTGATATTTAAGATGCAAATTATCAATAATTGTGATTGCGTCTATGTCTGTAATCTTAGTTTCCTGTTGAGCTAATTTTTCTTGACAAGTATGCCTCAAAACTTCTATAATTTTTTTACTTTGGGTAACTGTGTCTATTTTTAACTCTTGCTCTACGGCTTGCTCTTGGATAATACGAACTTCAGCCAATCCCATACCATAAGCTGACAAGACTCCAGCATAGGGATGGATGAATATTTTTTTCATGCCCAAGGATTCAGCAATTAAACAGGCGTGTTGTCCGCCAGCACCACCGAAACAACACAAAACATATTCTGAAACGTCATAACCTTTTTGTAGGGAGATTTTTTTAATGGCATTAGCCATTTTCTCCACTGCGATCGCTAAAAATCCGGCAGCTACTTCTACCTCGTTACGACCATCACCAATTTCTGCGGCTAATTGAGCAAACTTTTCTTTTACAATCTTCCCATTGAGGGGAGAATGGGCATCTAAACCAAAAACTTGGGGAAAAAATTGGGGTTGAAGTTTGCCCACCATCACATTACAATCTGTTACCGTTAATGGCCCATTTCGATCGTAACAACTAGGCCCCGGATTCGCACCAGCCGAGTCAGGGCCTACCCGATACCTACCCCCATGATAGGATAAAATAGAACCTCCCCCTGCCGCAACGGTATGAATTGCCATCATCGGTGTACGCAATCTTACCCCGGCAATTTCAGTTTCCAGACTTCTTTCATATTCGCCAGCATAATGACTCACATCGGTGGAAGTACCACCCATATCAAAGCCGATAATTTTACGAAAACCAGCTAATTCACAGGTCTTGACCGCACCAACAACACCCCCCGCAGGGCCAGATAAAATGCTATCCTTACCCTGAAATATCTCTGCATCTGCTAAACCGCCATTGGACTGCATAAACATCAACTTAGGACATTGATGTTTATGGCTTAAATTGGCTTTCACCTGATTGACATAACGTTTCAAAATAGGAGATAAATAGGCATCCACTACAGTAGTATCTCCACGACTGACTAGCTTCATTAAAGGACTAACCTGATGGGATACAGAAATATGGGTAAAATTAATCTCTGAGGCGATTTGAGCAATTTGTTGTTCGTGATGTGGATAACGATAGCCGTGCATCAAAACAATAGCGCAACTACGAATCCCAGAATTATAAGCACCTTGTAATTCTTCTCTGACATGATCGAGATTAAGGGATATTAGTTCATTACCCTGTGCGTCGTAGCGTGCATCAACTTCTATCACTTGCTGATAAAGCATCTCTGGTAATATGATTTCTTGGGCAAATAAATCAGGACGATTTTGATAACCTATACGTAAAGCATCTTGAAAACCTTGATTAATAACTAAAACAACAGCTTCTCCTCTTCTTTCTAACAGGGCATTAGTAGCAACTGTTGTCCCCATTTTAACCACTTCAATCTCATCTGCTGGTATAGGTGCATTTTGAGATATGCCCAGTATGTTCCTAATTCCTTGGACAGGAGCATCTGGATATTGTTCGGGGTTTTCTGACAATAATTTATCTACGAAAATACTACCATCAGGAGCTTTAGCAACTACATCAGTAAATGTTCCCCCTCGATCTATCCAAAATTGCCAACCTTTTGTTAATTTCATAGTAAGCTGAAGCTAAACTTTCTTGAATTTTAAGCGAAATTGATGAATTTTGGTCAATGGCTTGGTTTAATTAGCCTTACTATTTCCTTTTATATTCTCTGGCAGATTCGTCAAATCCTTTTATTGCTTTTCACTGCCGTAGTTTTAGCTACTGCTTTAAATCGTTTAGTTTGTCAATTACAACGGTTTAATATAAAACGTAAATTTGCTATTCCCTTAACTCTTACAGGCATTTTTTTATTAGCTATTATTTTCTTTAATTTAGTTATTCCTCCTTTTATCGAACAATTTCAAGAGTTACTTAAATTGATACCTAAAGGCTTTGAACAATTATATTCTAAGCTTAAAGATTTAGAGTCTCAAAATTTTGACTGGTTGCCATCTTTACCTTCTTTCACAGAAATCATTAATCAATTACAATTATCTGATATTTTTCAAAATTTTGTTTCGTTTTTTTCTAATTCTTTAAATGTTTTTTTGCAGGTATTATTAATATTAGTTTTGACGGTAATGCTCTTGTCTAATCCTCCTGCTTATCGGCGAGTATTTCTGTTATTATTTCCATCGTTTTATCGTCGTCGTGCTGACATAATTCTAAATGAATGTGAGTTAGCTTTAGGTAATTGGTTAACGGGAATTACGATTAATTGTCTTTTTATTGGTATATCTTGTGGGCTTGGTTTATGGATTTTACAAATTCGTTTAGTATTAGCCCATGCTTTAATTGCGGGGATTCTCAATTTTATTCCTAATATTGGGCCTGCTACCAGTGTTATTTTTCCTTTAATGATTGCCTTATTAGATGAACCTTGGAAAATACTTCCTATTTTTATTTGGTATTTTATTGTTCAGAATATAGAAAGTTATTGGTTATCGCCAATTGTTATGGCTAAACAAGTTTCTCTTTTGCCTGCGGTGACATTATCTGCACAAATTTTTTGTGCTACTACTTTAGGGTTACTCGGTTTAATATTAGCTTTACCATTAACTGTGGTTACAAAAACTTGGATTGATGACTTGTTATTTGAGGATATTCTTGATAAATGGAAAAAAAATTAAATTCAATCAAAAAATTAACTTTAAGAGGATATTTTTAACAATTATTAAGCCTAATAAAATAATCAAAAAATATCTACTACGCTTTATTGACTAGGGTATTCTCAATAATATTCGTTATTGATACATAAATAATCATAAAATTACTGTTATTTGTACTTGTACACCAGTCGTAAGATAAAAATCAAGAAACAACATAATCTATGTTAGGATGTTAAGTAAAAGAAAAAGTAACAAAAAATAAACAAGAAACAAACTTCAGAGCTAAAAGTGTCTGGTTATAATTACCAAAGTTGAAGCTTCTGACACAAAAATGATAATATAAGGTTCGGTTATGTTTCTGGTACTCCTAAAAACTTTATAATTTTTAGGTATAGTCCCAAATATTTTTGTGGGAATCATAATAGGGAGATAATAGTGGCTAAACGTCGAAATCTAAAAAAAGAAAAAGCAGCTCGCAATCAAGCTTATGCTCGTCAGTTTCGTAAAATGTCTTCTCGTTTTGGGAAGAATAATAGAAGCTTTAGTAGAAATAATAATCAGCAAGCCGCCCAATCTGAGAAAGAAGAAGATTAGAACTCTACTAATACCTACTCTTACAGAGGCGTAAAGTTTGTTGTTGAATTATTTAACGACTATTCCGACAATATGTGGTAAACTGTATATTTGATTACAAAAATCTAAGTGGTGGGCTAAGGCGTATTGATACATTCGGATTTATTTTAGAAATGAACGATTTACTCGCTCGCAACGTCTCTTATATCGAGCTTGGCTGAGATGAAGTAAGTTGAAGTTTAAATGCTTGTCATTGCCTAGCCTACCCTATTAAATTAACTAAAACTATTTTTTTAAAATCAATCTTTTGTAAAATTAATTATCTTAAATATTTAGTTTTACATAATATTAATAATCATAAAAATGTAACTTTAGCTATCATAAAAGCTTGGGAAAAATAAAAAGTTATAGCTAAAGTATAAGCCCATAAACTAGACAATAAAAAGATAACATAAAAGCTAACAGCTAAGAGCTAACAGCTAAATGATTATGAGAATTTATGGGAATAGAGAATTAAAAACCGCATCAGGACAAGAAACAAGACCAACTACCGCTAAAGTTAGAGAAGCCCTATTTAATATTTGGCAAGGTAGAATAGAAGAGTGTCGCTGGTTAGATTTGTGTGCCGGTAATGGGATTATGGGAGGAGAAGCCTTGTGCCGAGGTGCGGACCTTGTGATTGGGATTGAAAAAAACCATCGAGCTTGTCAGATTATTAGGCAAAATTGGCAGAAATTAGCCCAACCAGAACAAAAATTTCAAATCTTGAAAGGAGATGTGATTACTAAAATCAAAAGTTTAGCCGGACAAAAATTCGATTTAATTTACTTCGATCCACCTTATGATAGTAAATTATATCAACCAACCTTAGAGGCGATCGCCCAATATTCCCTACTTACTTCTATTGGTGAAATTGCCGTCGAACACGATCCTAAATATTGGCAAACACAGGAAATCGAAGGTTTGGAAATCTGTCGTCAAAAAAATTATAGTAACACTAGCTTAAGTTTTTATCAGGAGATAAACCATTGAAAAATCAAAATTATCCTAGTTGGCAACCACTTGTTGGCGGCTTAATTGCTGCTTTAATTGTATTAATTAGTTTTAATTCTTTTGTAATTATAAATCCCGGACAAGCAGGAGTCCTCAGTATTTTAGGTAAAGCCCAAGATGGAGCATTACTCGAAGGTATCCATTTCAAACCTCCTTTTGTAACTAACGTTGATATTTATGACGTAACAGTACAAAAATTTGAAGTTCCGGCCCAAAGTGCCACCAAAGATTTACAAGACCTTTCTGCGAGTTTTGCCATTAACTTTCGCCTCGATCCTGTTAAAGTTGTTGAGATTAGAAGAACACAAGGTTCATTACAAAATATAGTAGCTAAAATTATTGCTCCCCAAACCCAAGAATCCTTTAAAATTGCTGCCGCTAGAAGGACAGTAGAAGAAGCAATCACTAAAAGAACCGAATTAAAACAGGATTTTGATGACGCTCTTAATTCTCGTCTAGAAAAATACGGGATTATTGTCTTAGATACCAGCGTGGTAGATTTGAATTTCTCCCCTGAATTTGCCCGTGCAGTGGAAGATAAGCAAATTGCCGAACAAAAGGCACAAAGAGCCGTTTATATCGCTCAAGAAGCCGAACAAGAGGCACAGGCAGACATAAATCGAGCCCAAGGTAGAGCGGAAGCCCAAAGATTGCTGGCTGAAACCCTTAAAGCCCAAGGTGGTGAATTAGTTTTGCAAAAAGAAGCCATCGAAGCATGGAAAACAGGAGGCGCACAAATGCCTAAAGTTTTAGTTATGAGTGGTGATAATAAAAGTAATGTGCCATTTTTATTTAATCTTGGCGAAGTCAAGTAATTGATAAAGAAGACTTCTTATTTTCTCAATCCTTACATAGATGGGCAATATCCACCTTAATTAGATCGGTTATACCGATCTAATTAAATCTTGATTATGTATATCCTTAAAGGGAAGGTAAATTAGAGGAGAGTCGATGAAAGTGCAAAATTGGTTAATGTCACCCCTTAGTAATTTATTTCCCGACAGAAAGGGGAATAAAACAGTTAACCAAACACATTTAGAAGCTTCTCGACAATGGTTTGGTGCGATCGCAGCCTTAGAAGAATTATTATTACCTTTAAATACAGAAAATACTTGTCAGGGAGTGATTTTAGCCTCACCTACCCCGGTATTAACCAATCAAAAATTAGCTTCCCTATTTCACACAGGCATTTTTACCACAGAAGCTTATCCTGCACTGCTTCCTTGCCGATTGTCTGGGTCAAAAAGTTCAGTTGAAAATAATCATAATTCATCTATTATTTCTTTACCACTTTTTCCTAACGATCCTTTAACTCAGGAGCAATTTTGTTTAGTTTTTACTGCTAATTTTTCCTTATTATTATTGCTCGGAACTAACTCTCAAGGTTTACCTACTTTTAATTTTTCCTTCGATCCAGAATTAATCGGACAAAGTTGGGCTATTTTACGAAGTCGTTTGTTACTAACTAACCATCATAAATTACAGCATTTTGATAATTTAATTGAAGAATTTTCATCACCTATACCTGACTATCGTTTAGTTACTCAATTTAGTCATAACTTATTAAATAATTTACCTAATCTGATTTTACAAACTAAACCAGAAGTAATTGATATTAAAACAAATAATTTCAAACAAACTGAAGAATTAGCTTTAAATGAAAATCCAGAATTTGAATTATTGCAAGCATTAACCCATGAAATTAGAACACCTTTAACTACTATTCGTACTTTAAGTAAATTATTACTGAAAAAAAGACGTAATTTAGCTGCTGATATAATTAAAAGGATAGAATTAATTGAACAAGAATGTACAGAACAAATTAACCGCATGGAGTTGATTTTCAAAGCAGCAGAATTAAATAATAAAAACAAAAAAAATCTTCAATTAGTATCTATTTCTTTAGAAGAACTTTTTCAACAAAGCATTCCTAAATGGCAAAAACAAGCAGAAAGACATAATATTATTTTAGATTTTGTTCTACCACAAAACCTACCTCAAGTTATTACAGATCCTGCCATGTTAGAACAAGTTTTAACGGGAATCATGGAGAAATTCACTCGTGGTTTATCTATGGGCGGACGAATTCAAGTTGTCATCTCAATCGCCGGAAATCAACTCAAATTACAACTTTTATCTCAAGGTAAATATAGTTGTAATAATCCTCTAAAATCCCTTGGTCAATTATTAATGTTTCAGCCAGAAACTGGTAGTCTTAGCCTTAATTTAGATGTGACTAAAAATATGTTTCAAGCATTAGGAGGCAAATTAATTATTAAGCAAAAACAAAATCGTAACAAGGAAGTATTTACTATATTTTTACCTTTAAATAAAGCTAAATCTGAAGTTGACTATTATTCTGTATAGAAATATTATTTAGCGGTTAGCTTGAAATTAGTTAAAAAATAACATAATGACAAAACCAAAAAGACCGTTTTCAGAAGAAGAATTTAAGCAAATATATTCTAAAGTTCCTAGAATTACCGTAGAAATTGTTATTCAAACCGATTCAGGAATAGTAATGACTCATCGTAAACAAGCATCTTGGCATAATCTATGGCATATTCCCGGATGCACTCTTTATTATCAAGAAACTATTGATAATGCTATTAAAAGACTTGCTGATGAAGAATTAGGAATTAGTGTAATTAAACAAAAATTTTTGCAATATATAGAATATTTTAGCGAACAAAAATATCGGGGTTTTGGTGCAAGTATCGGCTTAATATTTTTATGTACAACAAATGATGAATTACCATCAGTAAATGAAGCAGGAGAAGTAGTTGATGTTTTTACAAATATTCCCGAAAATATCGTTCCCGAACATCGTATAATATTAAAAAAAATATTATCTGTATAAGCTATGGTTAAAATTATTAGTTGTCAATCATTAGGATTACAAAAAGTATATGATATTGGTGTAGTTAAAGACCATAATTTTCTCTTAGCTAATGGTGTAGTTGCTTCCAATTGTTTTAATAAATCTCATTCCACTGCGTATGCTTATGTCACTTATCAAACTGCTTATTTAAAAGCAAATTACCCTACAGAATATATGACAGCTTTATTAAGCGCAAGTAGTGGTAATACCGATAAAATTGAAAAATATCGGGAAAATTGCGAACGCATGGGCATTAGAGTTCAACCACCAAATATAAATCGTTCCCAATTAGATTTTACTCCTGATGGTAATAATATTTTGTTTGGTTTATCAGCTATTAAAAATTTAGGAGATAACGCCATAGAAAATATTATCAAAGCTAGAGAAAAAGTAGGAGGAAAGTTTAAATCTTTTGCTGAGTTTTGTAGTAATATTGATTTAAAAGTTGTTACAAAAAGAGCTTTAGAACCTTTGATTTATTCGGGTGCTTTTGATGAAATTGAACCTAATAGAAATCAGTTACTTGAAGATGTAAAACTGATGATTCCTTGGGTACAAAATAAAATCAAGGAAAAAGAGCAGGGGCAAATGAATATTTTTGATATGCTCGCCCCAAATCCTGATAATAAAAATGACGATCACATTATTTTTGATGAAGCTCCTAAAGCTCCCTCAGTTCCAGATTTTCCCCTCAAAGAAAAATTAAAATTAGAAAAGGAATATTTGGGTTTTTATGTCTCCGAACATCCTTTAAAATCTTTACAAGAAAGTGCCAGAGTTTTATCACCAATAAATTTAGATCAGTTAAGCGAACAAAAATCTAGAAAAAAAATTAGCTGCGTAGTTGTTTTAACTTCTTATAAAAAACATATTACTAAAAATGGCGATCCTATGGCTTTTTTACAACTAGAAGATGCAACTACTACAGCAGAGGGAATTGTGTTTCCTAGTACCTACGAACAAGTAAGTGAATTTTTAGTAGAAGATAATCAATTAATTGTTTGGGGAAAAGTACAAAAAAAAGATGATAAAACCCAATTAATTATAGATGATATTCAAGCCATTGAAAAAATTAAATTAGTCATAGTAGAATTATCTGTAGAACAAGCAATGGATAGACACAAATTACAGAGTTTACAAGGAATTATTCAAGAATATTCTGGAGAAAAAAATAAATCTAAAATACCCGTAATTGCTAAAATTAAATCAGATAACTCTAGTCAGTTTATACGTTTAGGAGAAGATTTTTGGGTACAAAATGCTGAAGCAGTTAAAAATGCCCTTAATAATGTTGATTTTAGAGCCGATTTACAACCTTTAATTTATAAAAAATAACCCCTTATATTAATAAAATTATGAAATCAATTACTGACTATAAAAACTTACTAAGCCAATTAATAAAACGCTATCAAAATAAAACAGATTATTTAGCAATTCGCCTAGAAATATCCGAAGGAACAAATATTGCTTTACGAGGAGATAAAATAGATACCATTAGTGAAGGAATATCCCTTGGCGGACAAGTTAGAGCTTGTTATCGTGGGGGTTGGGGTTTTGTCGCATTTAATAACCTATCTAGTTTAGCCGAAAGAGTTGAAGATGCCATCGCCTCAGCCCGAATTATTGGCGATGAAGAAACCATTCTCGCTCCCGTAGAGCCAGTAGAAATCATCTGTAAATTACCAATAACGGGCATAGATGCCCGTGAAATCCCACTTACAGAAAAAAAACAACTATGCGATCGCTATAACGAAATGTTACGCAGTTATAGTCCTAAAATCGCATCTACTTCAGTGCGTTATGGAGATACCACCCAACATATTATCCTCGCCACCTCAGATGGTACTTTAATCGAACAATCATGGAGCGATTTAGAAATACGCTTCTCAGCCACAGCAAGAAACGGAGAAACTGTACAAACAGGTAGAGAAACCAGTGGCTCTCGTCGTGGTTATCAGGATTTAATTAACTTAGATCAACAAGTAGAAGAAGCAGCCAAACGTGCAGTAGAAGCCCTATTTTTGCCCTCTGTGAAAGGTAAAACTTACCCTGTCGTCATCGACCCCATTTTGACTGGTTTGTTTGTTCATGAAGCATTTGGCCACCTTTCCGAAGCTGATATGGCCTATGAAAATCCCGACATCTTAGAAGTAATGACTATGGGGAAAAAATTTGGCCCTTCTGAATTGCAAATTTTTGACGGTGCAGCACCAGAAGGCCATCGAGGCAGTTACTATTATGACGATGAAGGTACACCCGCAACTACCACCCAATTAATTAAAGATGGAGTTTTAGTAGGCAGATTACACTCTAGGGAAACCGCCGGAAAATTAGGAGAAAAGCCCACAGGTAACGCTCGTTGCTTAAATTATCATTATGCTCCCATTGTTCGTATGACTAATACTTGGATAGAAAGAGGCAAAACACCCGTAAAGGATTTATTTAAAGATATTAAAGAAGGGGTTTATGCTTGCAATTGGCTAGGGGGAATGACTAATGGGGAAATGTTTACTTTTAGTGCAGGAGAAGCGTGGATGATTCGTAACGGGCAACTAGAAGAAAAAGTTAGAGATGTAACCCTTTCAGGAAATGTATTTAAAACTTTAGCCAATATTGAAGCAATTGGGGATGATTTTTATTGGGATGAGTCAGGAGGATGCGGTAAAGGTGGACAAAATGGTTTGCCTGTTGGTTGCGGTGGGCCTAGTTTAAGGATTAAAAATGTGGTAGTTGGAGGAGTGTAGAAATATTTAGGCTAATTCCTTTGCCTTCTGCCTCCTGAATACTTGCAATGCGTGACAGCTCAATAAAATTATGCACTTCTTAAGGCAACAATGGGGTCAAGTTTGGCTGCACGTTGGGCAGGAAATACACCAAAAAATAAACCAATTCCACCAGAAACACTTACCGCTAAAATAATAGATGAAACCGAAACTGTAGCAGGTAGAGGTGAAACTGCAGCAACTAAAATTATCCCGCCAACACCAATAATTATGCCAAATAAACCACCAGTTACAGCCAGAATTACTGCTTCTATTAAGAATTGATTTAAAATATTTTTACCTGTTGCGCCAATTGCTTTTTTTAAGCCTATTTCTTGGGTTCTTTCTGTCACTGAAACCAGCATTATATTCATTACACCAATGCCACCAACTAAAAGAGAAATTCCTGCGATCGCAGCTAATAATACGGTCAATCCATCAGTAATTGTCCCAACTATTTCTAATATATCTTTTTGTGTCTGCACATCAAAATCATTTTCCCTAGTTATTTTGTGACGCAATCTTAATAAGTTTTCAATCTGAAATTTAGCTGCACTAATGCTATTTTCATCTTTAGCAGAAATAGAAATAAAAGTTACTTCTAATCCATAGGGGGAAGTATTACCTACTATTTGACTAGACATAGTTGTTAAAGGAATAAAAACACTTTCATCCTGATTTGTTCCGAGGAACGAACCCTTAGACTCCATCACACCAATAACTTGAAAACTAACATTTTTGATCCTAATATTTTTACCAACGGGATTTTGACCTGTATATAATTTCTCTGCTATTTCTGAACCGAGAATTGCTACCCGATTATTTCTTTTCAAATCTAAATCGGTGATAAATCGACCTTGAGCTACATCAAAATTTCTAACTGTTAAAAATTCAGGATTTGTTCCAATTACTAAACTTTCTAAATTTTTATTACGATAATTAACTAATACACGGCCATTTAATTGGGGTGCAACTTCATTAATACTAGGTACTTGAGATGCGATCGCTTCTGCATCTGCGAGGACTAAAGTTTTTGGTAAATCAATAGTTGTTCTTTGGGCTTCCCTCGATCCTGGAACTACAAATAAAACATTAGGGCCAAGGGATTCAAATTGTTCTGCGGCTAATTTTTGCGTGCCTTGTCCTATGCCTACCATGCCAATAACGGAAGCATTACCAATAATAATACCTAACATTGTTAAACTACTACGCATCTTATTTGCTATCAAGGTTTGAGTAGCCATTTTAAGAGTTTCAAGAATATTCATAATCGGTTTATTTATTAATTTATTGGTGATATTTATAATTATAAATATAATTTGGTTGCTGACAAATTTATACTTCTAGCTGATTAATTAAATCATCAGTAACAGAAATTAAGGCATCCCAACGTTGACAATTTTCTTGATTTTTAGTTGCTCTTTGCTGAATCTTATCTAAATTAGGTAATTTGTAAGTTTTATTCATAATAAATTTCAATCTATTTTTATTTCTTGAATAGTTGCCAAGGAACTATCACTAATAGCTTCTGCTTCATATAAAGTTCTTTCTAATAGTTCCATCATAGCAACAGGAGCAAATGGTTGAGCTTCGGCGATTCTTAAGGATAAAGTGTAAAGACGAGAATAATAGTAAAAGACAATTAAAATCAAAAGCGATCGCCACTAAACTCTAAACTTTATCTTTAATCTTACAAATTAAATTTCAAAATAAAAACAATAAATCCTGAATACTTCTTAGTTACGTTAAAATATATTAACAACTCTTACAGAGGTTCGGTATGCCGAAAATAGTCTTAATTGCTGGATTTGAATCTTTTAATGCCGATTTGTATCGTAAAGGAGCAGAATTACCTAAAAATAGGTGTCCAAGATTATAAATTGAGGTATTCAGCGATTTACTTTCGCAGGAACTATGCGATCGCAACATTAATGCTTCCTTCCCACAAGTCTAATTTACAAAGTTTGCTAAGTTAAGAAATGAAATAGCAACCAAGTCTAAGCTATTCAATCCCAATCGCTTTTTACTTACGTTAAAATATATTAAGAACTGTTACAAAGGTTGGGTATGCCGAAAATAGTCTTAATTGCTGGATTTGAGTCTTTTAACGCTGATTTGTATCGTAAAGGGGCAGAATTAGCTAAAAGCAGGTGTCCAGAATTAGAAATTGAGGTATTCAGCGACCGCAACATCAGTAGCTCTCCAGAAAAAGTTGAAAATGCCCTCAAGGATGCAGATGTATTTTTTGCTAGTTTAGTTTTTGATTACGACCAAGTTTTGTGGTTAAGGGAAAGGGTACAAAATATTCCCATTCGTCTCGTTTTTGAGTCAGCTTTAGAATTAATGAGTTTGACAAAATTGGGTAAATTTATTATCGGTGATAAACCCAAAGGAATGCCCAAACCGATTAAATTTATTCTCGACAAATTTAGTAATGGAAAGGAAGAAGATAAACTCGCAGGCTATATTAGTTTTCTCAAAACAGGGCCAAAATTACTTAAATTTATACCTGCTAAAAAAGTCCAAGATTTACGCAACTGGTTAATTATTTATGGTTATTGGAATGCAGGAGGAATAGAAAACTTTGCCTCCATGTGTTGGACTATTGCCGAGAAATATTTAGGTTTAACAATTGGGGAAATTCCAGAGGCAATTCAAACCCCAAATATCGGCTTATTACACCCAGAATATCAAGGTTATTTCACCTCACCCCATGAATATTTAGATTGGTATTATCAAACTTATCCCGATAAAATTACTCAGCCAGTAATAGGAATCTTATTATATAGAAAGCACGTTATTACAAAACTTACTTATATACCTCAATTAATTAAATATTTTGAAGCCGATAATTTAACTCCTTTACCAATATTTATTAATGGTGTAGAAGGTCATGTTGCTGTTAGGGATTTAATGACCACTGACTACGAACAAAAACAGCGAGAAAATGGTAATAAACAGATATTATCTCTCTCAAAAGATGCAGTAAAAGTTAATAGTATTGTTTCAACAATTGGCTTTCCTTTAGTTGGCGGGCCAGCCGGTTCAATGGAAGCAGGAAGACAAGTAGAAGTAGCTAAAAATATTTTAACTGCTAAAAATATTCCTTATATTATTGCAGCACCATTATTAATACAGGATATTTATTCATGGACAAGGCAAGGAATTGGTGGTTTACAAAGTGTAGTTTTATATGCTTTACCCGAACTTGATGGGGCAATTGATACTATTCCTTTAGGGGGCTTAGTTGGTGAAGATATTTATTTAGTTCCTGAGAGGGTAAAACGCTTAACCAGTCGAGTTAAAAATTGGGTTAAATTAAAACAAACTCAAAATAAAGATAAGAAAGTTGCTATTATTTTATATGGATTTCCCCCCGGATACGGTGCAACAGGTACGGCAGCTTTATTAAATGTTCCCCGCAGTTTAGTTAAGCTTTTAAATATTTTAAAAGAGCAGGGATATAATGTAAGTGATTTGCCTGAAGATGGAGAAACAATTATTACTCAGGTTAAAGAATTTGATGAAATTACAGATGAACGAAAATTAACAGGAATAAATACTGTTGATGTTAAAAAATTGGATCGATGGTTAGGATATTTGTTGGTTAATAGGATTGAAAAACATTGGAAATCTTTAACAGATTCTGGCATAAAAACTATTAGCGATAAGTTTACCATTGGTGGAGTTACCTTAGGAAATGTTTGGATTGGAGTGCAGCCACCTTTAGGTATATCAGGCGATCCCATGCGCTTAATGTTTGAAAAAGACTTGACACCTCACCCTCAATATGCTGCTTATTATAAGTGGTTACAAAATGAGTTTCAAGCTGATGCAATTATTCATTTTGGAATGCACGGTACTGTTGAATGGTTGCCCGGTTCTCCCCTTGGTAATACTGGCTATTCTTGGTCGGATATTCTGTTAGGAAATATGCCGAATATCTATATTTATGCTGCTAATAATCCTTCCGAATCAATGCTGGCTAAACGTCGGGGTTATGGGTTATTAATTTCCCATAATGTACCCCCTTACGGTAGGGCAGGTTTATATAAAGAATTGGTTACTTTACGGGAATTGATAACAGAATATCGTGAAGATACTGAGAAAAATTTTGCCTTACGAGATGTAATTTGTACAAAAATTGTTGATACTGGTTTAGATGCTGATTGTAAGTTTACTGAAGGGGAAAAATTAGGCATTGCTTTTAATTTAGAAAATGCAAAATTGTTTAGTAAACGAGTAATTAATGAGTATTTTATTCAAGTTTATGAATATTTACAAATAGTGGAACAAAGATTATTTTCTTCTGGGTTACATACTTTAGGAAATGTGCCTAATGAAGAAGAATTAAAATCATATTTAGATGCTTATTTTGGTGATTCTAATCCTTCCCTTGATAAGGCAGGAAATGAGGAAGAAGCAGAAAAAATCAAGAAATTATTAGCCCAAAATAGTGATGAAATAACTAATATTATCAGAGCTTTAAATGGTGAATATATTCCTGCTGCTCCCGGAGGAGATTTGTTAAGAGATGGAGCAGGAGTTTTGCCCACTGGTAGAAATATTCATGCTTTAGATCCCTATAGAATGCCTTCTCCTGCTGCTTATGAAAGAGGTAGAGCAATTGCTAAGAAAATTATCGAACAAAACTTAGCTGAAAATGGTAATTATCCTGAAACTGTGGCGGTTATGTTATGGGGTTTAGATGTTATTAAAACTAAGGGTGAATCTCTAGGTATTTTATTAGAATTAGTGGGAGCAGAAGCAGTTAAGGAAGGTACAGGGAGAATTGTTCGTTATGAATTAATTCCTTTAGAAAAACTCGACCATCCTCGCATTGATATTTTGGCTAATTTATCAGGGATTTTTCGAGATAGTTTTGTGAATGTTATTGAGTTATTAGATGATTTATTTTTCCGTGCTGCTACTGTTGATGAATCGCCGGAAAAAAATTATATTAGAAAACATTATTTAGAGTTAGAAAAACAGGAAGTTACTAATGCTTCGGCAAGGCTATTTTCTAATCCGTCGGGGGATTTTGGTTCTCTTGTTAATGACCAAATTGTTGATGGAAATTGGGAAAATAGTGAGGAGTTAGCTAATACTTGGAGTAAGCGCAATGCCTTTAGTTATGGTAGAAAAGATAAGGGGCAAGCTAGACCTGAAATTTTACAACAATTACTCGGAAAATGCGATCGCATTGTGCAAGAAATTGACTCGGTGGAGTATGGTTTAACTGATATTCAAGAATATTATGGCAATACAGGGGGACTAAAATTAGCCGCCGAAAAACAAAGCGGTAAAAAAGTTACTGCTAGTTTCGTGGAAAGTTTTTCTAAGGATACCACCCCCCGTAAATTAGAAGAAGTTTTGCGCTTGGAATATCGCAGTAAATTACTCAATCCTAAATGGGCAGAAAGTATGGCAAATCAAGGCTCTGGCGGTGCTTATGAAATATCCCAGAGAATGACTGCTTTAGTAGGTTGGGGAGGTACTGCAAAATTTACCGAAGATTGGGTTTATGACCAAGCTGCTGATACCTATGCTTTAGATACAGAAATGGCTGAAAAATTACGTCAAGCCAATCCTGAAGCATTCCGCAATATTGTCGGGCGAATGTTGGAAGCTTCCGGGCGAGGTTTTTGGGAAGCCAATGAAGACAAATTGCAGAAGTTAAGGAATTTATATGATTTAACCGATGAAGAATTAGAGGGAGTTAATATTAGTTAGTGGACTGCTTCGCATTTGCTTACGCAAACGTAGTTAGTAGTTCGTAGTTGTATTTAATTATTTAGTTAGTGATTATAGTTAATCGCTTTGTTAATTACAATAGCTGTTGTAGGTTGGGCAAAATAATTACCTTGTATGGTTAGATATTAAAGTTATTTTTTTGCCTACCTAAATATTAACAATTACTTAGCATCTAACTATAGTTATTGGTTATTTGTCTGCTTAATGCCTACTACCTCCTGCCTCCTTTTGGCGTTTTACTACTGTTAAAGTACCCCATAAACCAAAGGCTAGAACTCCCATAGGTGAAAACCCTTCAGGTACAGGCTTAAGGGCTTCTAAGGCTGCATCTGCAATAATGCGATGACCTTTGCTGGTGGGGTGTTGAGTATCCCAGAATAAAAAATCATTAGGATTGCAACCGACAACTAGGCAACCCTGAGTTACATTAGTAAGCTCAAAATCGTCTGGGTTATTAACCACTGTATTAAACAAAGTATTGACATCAAAATTAATTAAGTTGACATCACTAGGTAGGTTTTGCCCGATTAATTCTAGGTTTTGGTTATGGGAAGTGCTTAAATCAGTTAAATCTTGAGAATTAGATTGTCCCACTGGCACTGCGCCTAAATCTGGTAAATTCACAACCATGAGATTTTTAGCACCTAATCCCACCAAATTATTAATTGCCAAGGAGATATTGTTGACAGTTGTATCTGTCTCAGTTAAAGGTCGAAATAGGTTAGGATTTGCATCAGTGGGAAGATAATCGTTAGCTCCTGCCCAAACAATATAAAGTGCGTCATCATTAGCAATCGGTGCAAAATTTTGAGCAAACAAACCCACCTGACTCTGTAATCCTAAAAGAGGAAAAGGAAGATTTTGTAGTGGAGGAAATGTGGGAGGTAGGGTATTTTCCACAGGGGTTTTCATGTCGTCTCCCGTCATAAAAGTTCCAGTCAATGCTCCCCCAAAGGCAAAATTTACCCCATTCATCGGGTTTGCACCTTGAGTAGCGGTATCAAAAAAAGTCGGGAGAGGAGCTAACTCTAAGTCTTGGGAGAGATAATCTATCCAATTCTCATTATTCGTAAATCTTCCATCAAAATAGCCAAAACTTTCTGGAGGAATAACCTCTCCAGTAAAGCCAAAGGTATTACCTGTATCAACTAAACTATCTCCAAAAGAAAAAATTTGACTAAACTTTACATTAGCTGCCATTGCTTTGACGGGCAGCATTAAGGAAAAAAGAAAAAATCCTGTAGCAAGAACTTGATTTTTAAGTTTCATAGCAAACCCTTAATATTTATTAGATTATTTCCAGAATCAAATCAGGAGCTTATTTGTTTTTGTACTTCTCCCTTAAGTTAAATTTTAGTCCTAAATTTTTAGATTCAACACCCTAGCTTACAGGATTATTGGTAGGTGCGTCATATAAGTAAATTATTGGTCAACTTAATTTATGGCTGCATAAATAGCTGAATAATCTCCATTTTCTAGTCCTAATTCTATTGCTTTTTGGATAATTTCTCTTATTCCTTGTAAGCCTTCAGTATCTTGTCCTATTGTCTTGGCTTGTTGTAAAAATAAATCCGTATCTTTTAACAAATGTTTAGTGGGGAAGTTAGGATTAGAAAAATTTTTATCATTCATTCGTTGTAATTTTTTATCAAAAGTTGGTGCATATAAAGCACTTTGACGTAGAATTTCCATAAACTGCTCTACTTCTACTCCCTGACGTTGGACAAAGCCTAAACTTAGAGCAAAACTAGCAGTTAATCCAGCAATTAATTGATTTAAAGCTAATTTTAAGGCTGCTGCTGTACCTACTGCACCGATTAATTTTGGTTCTGGACTAAAATGTTTTAATAATTCATAATTACGTTTAAATTGTTCTTCTGTAGCACCAACCATCACTAATAATTTACCTGTTTTTGCTTCGGGAATACTGCCTAAAACTGGTGCTTCTAAATATTCTCCTCCTAAACTTTCTATTTGTTCACAAATTTGTTTACTTTCATCAGGGGAAATAGTACCCATTTGAATTATTGTTTTACCTGCCAAATTAGTTTTATTTTCTGTTAATAAAACTGATTTAATTGCTGCTGCATTAGTTAACATTAAAATTAAATACTCAGCTTTATTAATTACTTCTAAGGATGAATCAGTAATTTCTACTCCTATTTCTTGTAAAGCCATTAATTTTGAGTAAGTGCGATTATAAGCTATAACTGATAAATTAGCATCTAACAGCCTTTTTACCATTGCTTCTCCCATTAATCCCGTACCTAGTAAACCTATTTTTCTCATTATTTTTGTTTAATTATTAACCACTTTTCATCGTTCATTCTATCAACTACGAACTACGAACTATAAATTTTCTTTCTGCTGTCCAATGAATATCAGAAGATTGATAAACTTTTACCCCATCTAATCCAGCATTTTTAATTAATTGTTTAATTTCTTCTAAAGTAAATGCAGCATGAAGAGAATCAGCAAATAATTTTCTTTGATGAACATCGTAATCTTGACCTAATTTTTGGACAATATTATTTAAAGATTCTTCACTATCAGGACGAATTAAATCTCTTATTAAAATAGCACCATTTGTTTTTATTACCCTTTTTATTTCCATCAAAAAAGGTAGAGGATTTGGTAAATGATGAATCAAGCTATTAGAAATAACTACCTCATAGGAATTATCAGAATAATCCATATTTTTAGCATCTTTTAATTCTAGTTTAATTTGTTCTTCTAAACCTGCATTTTTAATATTTTCCTGAGCAATTTTTAACATAGAATTAGCCATATCAATAGCAGTAATCTGCCAATTTTTCTTTTTTTGACAAATTAGAATAGGAATCCGTGCAGTACCTGTTCCCACATCTAATACTTGAGCTTGCAAAGGAGCAATTTCTATTACTTTTTGAGCAAAATTTGTATTAACATCAATAAAATCCATTGAGTCATATTCTATTGCCTCTATATCAGTATCCATTACCTCTGGTTCTAAAATTCTTTGTATCATTAATTAACCTGTAATTTTCTTATCTCCATATTTAATTAAAAGTGCGATCGCCACACTAACAGCAAAAATTAAAACCATACTTAAAGCAGAACCAAATCCCCAATTTCTGCCAGCCCCTAAAAACTGATTATAGATTAATCTAGAAATAGTCATACTAGATGCACCTCCTAACAATTCTGGATTAATAAAATCACCTAATGAAGTAATAAAAACCAGTAAACAACCAGCAATAATTCCGGGTAAAGTTTGAGGAATAGTTACTTTTAAAAAAGTTATTTTTGGCTCTGCTCCTAAATCTGCGGCTGCATCTAATAATTGAGTATCTAATTTTTCTAAAGAAGCATATAAAATTAATACCATATAAGGTAAAAAACTATAGGTCATACCTACTAAAACTGCAATTTCTGTATTCAAAATCTGTAAACTAGGTAAGCCAATAATAGTAATAATACTATTTATAATTCCCGTAGGACGTAAAATCGTAATCCAAGCATAAGAGCGTAATAAAGAAGATGTCCACAGAGGTAAAATAAAACTTAATAACAGAAAATTACGCCATTTTGCTTTCACTTTATGAGCTAACCAATAAGCCACAGGAAAACCTAAAATTAAACAAATTAAAGTTGTTCCAGAAGCAAAAAATAAGGAACGAAAAACAACTTTTAAATTAACAGGATCGAAAACCCTAAAATAATTATCTATACCAATAGGATTAACTATTTCTCCTGGCCTAATTCCGGGTACTAAACTTAATTCAAAAATAACTAAAGTCGGTAAAATTAATAGTAATAGTAACCATAGCCCCGGAACACCTAATAATCCACTAATTTCTAACCACTTTGCCCTAGATAATTTATTTAATTTTGACATAAATTCATCGTAAAGGTGAGTTTTTCTCGCCCTTATTTAATCAGGAGTAACGAATAACAAATAAGCAATAACTAAATAACAAATATAAAAAGAGCATCCCGAAAGATGCCCTTTTTATGTCTTTATTTGAATCCCACTGCTGCTTGCCAAACGAAAGCAAGTAACAAGAAAAATAAGGGAATCAGGGGGAGAACATCTACCAGAGGGTCAAAAATAGAATATGCTTCTGGTAACTTTGCCAATAGCATTGCTGCTTCCATTGCTTTTTTACCTTAATCTAATATAAAACGTCGAACCATTGAATTCATGGGTTTAGCATATCATATTATATTTCGGGGTTTAATCTAGTTTTTTTTTCGTGGGTAAAGTTTCATTAAACGTTGTACTTCAGCCGCGTGATAAGAGCTACGAGTTAAAGGAGAAGAGACAACTTGTAAAAAGCCTAAAGATTCCCCATATTTTCGCCAGGAATCAAATTGTTTGGGGGTAACAAATTCTTTTACACCTAAATGTTTTTGGCTAGGTTGTAAATATTGACCAATCGTAATAATATCACAATCAACCTGACGCAAATTTTCCATGACGAACCTCACTTCTGCGTCAGTTTCCCCTAAACCTACCATAATTCCAGATTTACTGTAAATCCAAGGAGCTAATTCTTTGGTTTTTTTCAATAATTCTAAGGAGCGTTGATAATTTCCTTGGGGACGCACTTGGCGATATAATCTCGGTATGGTTTCCGTATTATGATTTAAAACTTCTGGTTTAGCCTCAATAATTAACTCTAAAGCTTCCCAATTACCACATAAATCAGGAATTAATACCTCAATTGTAGTTTTTGGGGATATTTTACGAATCTCCTCCAAACACCTTTGAAACTGAGATGCACCACCGTCGGCTAAATCATCTCGATTAACGGAAGTAATTACCACATGACTTAAGTTAAGACGCTTAACGGCTTCAGCGAGTCTTAATGGCTCAGTAGCATCAAGAGGTTGGGGTTTTTTCTCAAAATCAATATCACAATAAGGACAAGCACGGGTACAAGCTGGCCCCATAATCAAAAAAGTTGCTGTACCTGCATTAAAACACTCACCAATATTAGGACAAGAAGCTTCCTCACATACAGTATTTAATTGTAAATCTCGTAAAATATCTTTAACATTACCCACTCTCTCCCATTGAGGAGCTTTAACTCTCAGCCAATCTGGTTTAACAATCACCTATTAATTACTCCTACATACTATTAAATCTATTAACTATTGTTTGTAGTAACCCCTTTAGGAGTTATATAGTTCTACGGGCATACATTTAGGACAATAGCCTTAAAGTTTTCCCCCTTTGCAAGCTACCGTGTACACACAAGTCTTCTGGTTTGCCTCTAAGGTTATTTAGCCCCCTAACCCCCCTTGGAAAGGGCAGGGCTGTTTCAAAGTCCAGAGTAAATTGTTTAGGTGAGAGGGGGAAGACAAGGCAGACAAGGAAGTTTTTATTATAAGAAATAACTGATTGTTAATTATTTCTAAAAAAGACTTGTATCCTTTGCCATTACTTGAACCTACCAATCATAATTTTTAAGAATGAAACAGCCCTGCCTTGGAAAAGGGGGTTAGGGGCTGGGGAGCAGAATACAATATCCTAATTAAAGCTTATCGCTAGTTCTGGTTCTAAATCTTTAAACAAAGGTGTACTTAAATAACGTTCCCCAAAACTAGGTTGAATCATAACGATTAATTTATCTTTATTTTCAGGACGTTGAGCTACCTTAATCGCTGCACATAAAGCTGCACCACTAGAAATACCTGAGAGAATACCTTCTTCTCTAGCTAAACGACGGCCATAATCCATCGCTTCATCATCAGTGACTGTTATTACTTCATCAATTAACTCAACTTTCAAAACCTCTGGCACAAAACCAGCACCAATACCCTGTATTTTATGAGGCCCAGGATTGCCACCGGATAAAACTCGACTGTTAGCTGGTTCAACTGCAATCGCTTTAAATTCTGGTTTATATTTTTTTAACACTTCTGCTATACCTGTAATTGTGCCACCAGTGCCAACTCCGGCAATTAAAATATCTACTTCACCATCTGTATCTGCCCAAATTTCTTCAGCAGTGGTTAAGCGATGAATTTCTGGGTTAGCAGGATTGGCAAACTGTTGCAACATATAAGCATCTTGTACATTTTCCACAATTTCTTGAGCTTTATTGATTGCACCTGTCATCCCTTGACTACCCGGAGTTAATTCTAACTGCGCTCCATAAGCTCTAAGCATTGCTCGTCTCTCTAAACTCATGGTTTCTGGCATAGTCAAAATTAATTTATAACCTTTGGCTGCTGCCACCATTGCCAAAGCAATACCAGTATTACCAGAAGTAGGTTCGACTAAAATAGTTTTTCCCGGAATAATCAAACCTTCTTTTTCTGCCGCATTAATCATATTAACGCCAATACGATCTTTAACTGATGCCGCAGGATTCATGCCCTCTAGTTTAACTACAATTCTGGCCACACAGTTTTCTGAAGTGGGAATACGATTCAACTGTACTAAAGGAGTACCGCCAATTAATTCTGTAATATTGTGAGCAATTTGCATAGTGATTAATTATTATCTACTGTGTCCATGTTATATGGATAACACTGTTCAAGGAACTTTTATTATAAAAATTTTAATTATCTTTTCGATCGCAAAAAAGCCCTGTATCTAACAGGGCTATCAATTCAGTAATTATTTCAGTGGTTTTTTGTCCCAAAAATCTAAGTTACTAAGTTTAGAAAGTGAAAGTGGTTCTTAAAGTACCGATAAAGGTATCAATGTTGTCGCCATTTCCGTCTGAAAAACCACCGGGATTACTTAACCAAATCACACCAGGAGTGATGGAAATATTGTCACTCAGTTTATACTTATAAAAAGCTTCAACATGGATAGGATTTTGTTGGCTGAAAGTATCAGTAGCTAAATAAGGTTGAACACCTCCAAAAATACCGAGAACACTTCCCTCTTTAAGAAGATCGGTAACGGCAAAACCTAAACCATAGGTCCAAATATCGTCACCACTATCTTGTCCACTACCAAGAGATAAAACATTGGTGTATGAACCGTAACCACTAATAGAGAACCTATCACCCAACTTAACAGAAGCTTCAACACCGTAGGAGTTAGTAACCATATCAAGGCCACCACCGTAAATAGCAGATGGGTTGTTAGCTAAACGAGTACCAACCATACCAGTACCTGTACCACCGCCAAGGTCAAAAATATCGCTACCATCTTTGTGATAGGCATGAACGTAGGTTAAACCTAAACCAATGCGATCTTTAATATTGAAGTTAACCTGTCCTAAAGCTGCATATTCTCCATTAAAGATACCATTACCACTGCTAGGATCGCTTGCATCAGGACCAGCTAAGTAACCAATAGTAGCACCGCTTTTTCCGAGAAAACTGCCTTCTTTACCAAAACCAAGGGTAAAGGCAGCACCTACACCACCACCGATACGGTAGATGGGGTTTTCAGAAGCAAAGGTTGACAATGCACCATTACCACCATCGTAGTCTTCAAAGTAGGGGTTGTTAGTAGGAGCGTAGTCACTGTGAATACCACCAGCAGCAACAACATATAACTGAGAATTACCAATGGGTAAATAGTAGGCAACCCAGTCAATAATTACATCATTACCTGTATTACCTAAGTTAAAGGTTTGAGTTGTGGTGGGGCTGTCAAAAGCTCCTAAATTACCAGCCGCTAAACGGGTTATTAAGGTATCTTTACCTGTGAAACTGGTATTGAGAGCTAAACGAACGCGATTGCCAAAAACAGTTTGAGTATCGTCACTACCACCAAAAGGGTCATCGCCAAAAGTATCTGTGATCGCAAAAACCACTTCACCTTGTAATTTGGTGGTGGTGGAAAACTGATTATCTTCAAGCTCGCCAACTCTAGCTTCAAGGTTATCTACTCTTGCACCTAAAGCTGCTAATTCTGCTTGAAATTCGTCAGTCAATCTTTTTAGGGTTTCTAACTCACCTTCATCTAATCCGCGATCGCCACCTACAATTAAACGCTCGATTTGTTGCATACAAGCATTTAAACCAGCCGCAAATTCATAACGAGTTAATGCTTGATTACCTCTGAAGGTTCTGTCAGGATAACCAGCAATACAACCGTAACGTTCAACTAAGTTACGTAAAGCTTCAAATGCCCAATCTCCGGGGGAAACGTCCCGTAATTGAGATACACTGGTTACTTGATTAATATTGTTATTTTGACCTACACCTTCTCGGCTATAGTTATTTAGTTGGTTAATAACATCAGAATTGTTAGTTGTTTCTTGAGCGTTTACATTTGCTGAAACAATTAATCCTGAAAGAAGCACTGGACTTACCAGTAATGATTTCCAAAAGATTTTAGACATTGTCGTCTTCCTCACACCTAATTTTTTTTATCCTCAGTATCTAATTATTACCTATTTTTTGCCAAAATAGATCCAGTTGACTAGATAAATTTTAAGATTTCTTAACCTAACCCATCAATGATCTTAGCTAAAGCAAAATCTTTTTCTGTTAGTCCTCCTGCATCATGGCTAGTTAAAGCGATACTAACTTTATTATATGATATTTCGAGATCGGGATGATGACCTGCGGCTTCTGCTGGCTCAACTAATTTATTTACAAATTCTATGGCGGTAATAAAATCAGAGAAGGTACGCAAACTTTGGATTTTTTTTCCCGCTAAACTCCAGTTAGATAATTCTTGAAGATTTTCTTTTATTTCACTTTCAGTGAGTAATTGAGACATTATTTTTCTTCCTCCACAAAAAATCATCCGCTCCTAGATTTTATCTTTAATAGGATAAGCTTAAATCTAAGAGCGGTTAGATGGGGTCTTCTAATTGAAACCTGACTGCCGGAAGGAACTCAATTTATTAACTTTCTATATAGTAGAAGGCTAATATCTAGAGAACGGCTCCGGCACACAGCCGGCTATTTTCAACTAGGAGACCCATGTTTTTACTACTATCTATCATGGGCATCACCTCCTTTATTCCCTGGACGGTTTAAATATCTAAAATTAATAAGGGTTTAACTTTAATAACTTTATCAGCTAACCCTTGTAAAAACCTAACATACAAGAATAAATTTAGCAAGTGTTTTCCCTAAGATTTTTTACGAGGACGCCAACCTTTAATTACGGTTTGTCCTACTCTAGCAATTACCAAAGCATCATCTTCTACATCCTTGGTAATTACTGAACCCGCAGCGATGGTAACGTCTTGGCCGACATTTAGGGGAGCGACGAGTACGCTGTTAGAACCAGTTTTGCTATTATCTCCTATGTGGGTGGCATGTTTGGCAAAGCCATCATAATTGGCTGTAATTGTACCTGCACCGATATTGACTTTGTTTCCTAATGTTGCATCACCTATATAGGATAAATGAGCAACATTAGTGTTAGAGCCAAGTTTACTGTTTTTTAGCTCAACAAAATTACCAACTCGGCAAGCTTCTCCTATTTCAACATGACCTCGTAAATGAGCATAGGGGCCTATGCGAGTATTAGCTTGTACTTGACTATCGGTGATGACAGAATACAAAATTTTAACATTATTGCCGATTTGACTATTTTCAATTAGGCTACCGGGGCCAATTCTACTCCCTGTACCAATAGTAGTTTGACCCCGCAAATGGGTTTGAGGTTCGATTACCACATCTGGCTCTAATTGAACTGTATCATCAATGGTAATACTATCAGGATCGATTAAGGTTACACCGGCTTTCATCCAACGATCCTTAACCCGAATTTGTAAAATATCATAGGCGGTAGCTAGTTGAGCGCGATCGTTGATACCGGTAATTTCGAGATAATCCTCTACATCTACGGACATTACTGGATCGAGATAATCAACTACTTCGGTCAAATAATATTCTTTTTGATCGTTATTAGCACTCAGTTTTGGTAATACTTGGGCAAGTTTTGCCCAATTAAAACAATAAACCCCTGCATTAATGCGATGATTTTGTTTTTGAGCATCAGTACAATCTCTATCTTCTACTATCTGAGTAACTAGATTGTTCCCCGCACAAAATACTCGCCCATAGCCAGTGGCATCGGGTAGATTAGCAGTCAGTAAAGTTGCTGCATTTTGGTTTTTTTGATGAATTATAAGAAGTTTTTCTAGGGTTTGAGTCCGTAATAGGGGAACATCTCCATTTAAAACTAATAACTCACCACTAAAGTCTGATAAATAGGGTATTAGTTGTTGTATGGCATGGCCTGTACCAAGTTGTTCGGTTTGTTGAACAAATTCTAGATTTTTGTCTTGGTTTAATCGATCGATAACTTGTTCGGCTTGATAACCAACAATGATTAAACGCCGTACAGGGTTAATTAAACTACAACTTTCTAAGGTTCGTTCTACAAGTGATTTTCCACCCAAATCATGCAATACTTTGGGTAAATCCGATTTCATGCGGGTTCCACGCCCGGCTGCTAAAATTGCTACTGCTACCATAGCCTTATTGCGATATGTTATGAGTCCGAGTGGAGTATATCAGTTAACAATGAACAATGAACAATTAAGTTAACAACCACGAACTAATATTAACTTGCTTGTTGCCATTTGTGGGCAGAATATTGGTTAATAAATAAGGTAAATTGTTCCACGATATAACCGTTACGCCAGCCTTTAATAGTTTCTTCTTTTAAAATATTTAGAGCATCTTCAGATGATAAGGCTTTTTTGTGGGGACGTTCACTGGTTAAGGCGCAATAAATATCCAAAATTTGAAATATTTGTGCTAACCAAGGAATTTCATCACCTACTAAGCCATCAGGATAACCACTACCATCCCGACGTTCGTGATGATGACGTATGATCCCAATAACTCCCTGTTTATTTTTCAGAGGTTGACAAATTTCTTCTCCTAAAAGAACGTGCTGTTTTAGTATTTCTCTTTCTTTTTGATTGAGTGTTTCCTGTTTAAGAATTATTGCATCTGGAATTAAGACTGTACCTATATCATGTAAATAAGCTGCACAAACTAAATTTTCTATTTCTACAGAGGTTAATTCTAAGAATAGGCTAAATTTTTTAGATAAATTTACTAATTTTAGAGGGTTGTTTTGACCGGGGGAATATCTGCTTTCAATGGCTTTGGCGATCGCAAATAATACCTGTTCTGTTTGATTTAAGTTTTCGTTAAGTCGCTTTTGTTTAATTAAAGATTTAACTTTAGTTATCAGAAGCATTCGATCTAATGGTTTTGTCATTAAATCATCACCTCCGACTTGCAAACATTTTAAGCGAAGGGAATTGTCATCGGAAACTCCAGTAAAAATTATGGGAATCAAACAAGTTCGAGGATCTTCTTTTAACTGTTGACACAATTCAAAACTATCTAATTGAGAAATTAATAAGTCCAATATGATTAAATCTGGAGAAGTTTTTACAACATAATTAAACACATCGCCATTATCATTAATTTCATCAACTTCATAACCTTGTGTTGATAAAATGTCAACTGTTGTCATGCGACTAAAAACACGATCTTCAATTACTAAAATTTTATCTCGTGATGATTGTAAATGATTTGACTTGGCATAATTTATTTTTCTTAATTTGGAAAGATTGTATGAATTATCCATTGATATTATACCTATTATCTTATTCTAATTATTATATTATTAATATTTCTTTAAGACAAAATTGACTAAAAAATACTAAACTTGATTGTATGATTAAATAAACTTTCTATAATTAAGAATACCCAAATATCTATTAAATAGATCATCTATTTTTGACATCAATTTTTAATAAATTAATCTGTAATAATTTTTAATTATTTATTAGTTAAGTTAAATGACCAACGTTTTTTCCAGCGACTGGTGAATTCTAGGTTACTATTCTCTTGTTCTTCTAAGCGTCGTTGCCAGATAGTTTCAGCAGAGTCTGTTAGTTGATAATCTCGATAGGGAATAGCGGCACGGGTTTGTAAATATTCTAATTCAGCTAATGAGAGAGGAGGTAATTCTGAATAAGCAAAACTAGCTACAGTACCGGGGGCTCGTCTTCCTACAGCCTTAGTAGTTCCTATTTTCATGCCTGTTGACTGCAACGCAATACGCACTGCCCCAGCACAGGAATAAGTAGCTAAAATCCCTTGTGATTTGATACATTTAGCCACTAAATTTAAAAATTCTATTGTCCATAATTGTGGACATTTTGGTGGAGAAAAAGGATCTAAAAAAACTGCATCTGCTTTAAAGGCTGATTGAGCTACTTCTTGGATTGTCAATCTAGCATCACCAATAAAAAGATGGGCAGATAATAAAGGAGTTTTGAGATATTTTTCTGTTGCTAGTTGGGCTAATAATTCGGGAATAGGGGCTTTCCACTGATTAAGTAACCCCTGTTGACTGGCTTGAAGGGGTACAAGGGGATTTAATTCTAAACCTATTAACTCAATATGACATTGAGGATTAATTTGCCAAATTTCTTCTAAAGCCGCAGCACTGTTATAACCTAAGCCATAACAAATATCGAGTAATTTGAGAGAATTATTAGTTTTGGCTAATTTAGGTAATTGACAGGGTATGACAAATTTATAAATTGCTTCTTGTTTAGCTCCATAATGGGAATGAAAACATTCTTGAAAATCAGAAGAAAAAAAAGTAAAAGAACCATCTTTAGTAAGTTGGGGTTGAAAATCGAAATATTCTAAATCTTCTGGGGTATTACAATTAAATAAAATTTCTTGACGAGTTAAAGGTAATTCTGCCACAGGATATAATTTTAGCCAAGTTTGAAAAGATTTACCTCCTCGATTAATAAAATTTTCAACAGAAGAAATACAATTATGACGATAAAAACCACAAAGAGGCTCCCATCCTTTGGGATTGCGAGGTAAACAAGCTATATATTCTGAATTAAGATTAGATAAATTTTGAGATAACAATTTTAATTCTTTTATGTCAAAATTAGGTAAATCACAGGCTAAAAGCAAAATCCATTCTGTGTTTACTTGTTTTAGAGCTTGGGCAAAGGCGACTAAAGGGCCAGCAATAGTTACTTCTTTGATGTAATTACAAGTATTAGGTAAAATGGATTGATATTTTTCTGGCCAAGAGGTAATAACATAGACTTCAGGAGTTAGTTGTTGTGCTTGCTGATAAATCTTATTGAGTAAAGTTAGATCGCCAATTTTAATTAAAGCCTTATCTTTTCCCATTCGAGAACTTTGTCCACCTGCCAAGATAATAGTTGCAATATCCATAATCTATGTTTAGTAATAATGACCCACTGAAAGAAGAAAAAATTAAGTTATTTCAATTATTAATTTATTTTGTGCCTGTAATCGGTTTTCTTCCTGCTTTATGGAAAAGTTATACAAATAAAGGAACTACTGAGGAAAAGAAAGTTAGTCGTGTATCTGCTAATTTAGGAATAATTTGGTTATTTACTTATATTTTACTTTGGACAGGTTCTGTAAGTACATCGGAGTTTGTTTCATTTAGATTAATGTATTTGAATGGGTTAGTTACTTCGGGATATTTTTTAATATGTATTTTTTTTATGATTCGTCTTTGGCAGGGAAAACTACCAAAAGGATAGGCAGAAGGAAGGATGAATTATGAATTATAAATTATAAATTATGAAGGATGAATTATGAAAGTAATAGTAACAAAGCTAACTGCTAAAAGCTAACCGCTAATCGCCAATTAGGTTAAACTAATTCGGTAAGAAAATAAAAAAGTTAGTTTTAAGCAAAATATTAAGAGTGTGGGGAAAGTCGTGTCATCAAAAAAAGTTGCTCAAACAAAACCTTTACAACAAAACAATCAACCCAGAATGAAAACCAAAACAAACAAAACTGTATTCTCAAGTTGGTTATGGGTTTGGGTGGGTTTAACAGGAGTATCCATGCTTTCAGCTACGGCAGGAGCTCTCTTGGCTGTTTCTTTATCAGGCACTCCTTTACAACAAAAACAGTTAAGCGCAAGTGAAGAAGGGGTTTTTGCCCAAGAAGAAACCATATCTTATAACAATTTAAGATTACCAGAGTTAACTAGACCCGTAAACATTCTGGTTTTAGGGACAAAAGTTCTTACTTCTGACATTGATAATCCTCCGGAAGAAGATTTAGGCTATCATGCCTTGGTTAATTCTTTTGATGGGCTGAGTGATACGATGCTTTTATTGAGATTCGATCCTCAACAAGAAAAATTAACAGTGCTTTCTATTCCCAGAGATACTTTAACTTATATTGAGGGTCATGGAGAGAGGAAGATTAATGAAGCTAATTATCATGGTGGCCCAGCTTTAGCAGCGAAAAGCATTAGTAATCTCTTAGGGGGAATACCCATTGATCGCTATTTAAGGGTTAATGTACAGGGAGTAGAAAAATTAGTTGATGCTTTGGGTGGTGTTGAAGTATATGTACCCAAAGATATGAAATATCACGATCATAGTCAACATTTTTATATTGATTTAAAAGAAGGTAAACAACATTTAGATGGAGAAAAAGCGGTTCAGTTTTTGCGTTTCCGTTACGATCAATATGGAGATATTGGTAGAGTTCAAAGGCAGCAAACGCTGATGCGAGCCATCGTGGAACAGACTCTCAAACCTGCTACTTTGATGCGAGTACCAAAAATTTTAGAGGTGGTGCAGTCTAATCTTGATACTAACTTAAATGTTGAAGAATTAATGGCTTTAGGTGGCTTTGCTTCAAAAATAAAACGCTCTGATATACAAATGTTGATGTTACCGGGGCAATTTAATGGCGATGGTAAAAAAGAAATTAGCTATTGGCTGCCTAGTCGTAGAAGTATTCGAGAGCTAATGGCTGGGCATTTTGGACTTATAGATGAATGGTATAGCGAAAATCAAGCAGTTAATCCTGCCTATGTGAGGGTTGCTATTCAGGATAGTACAGGAGATATTCAAGCAGTAGAAAAAATGATTGCTTATCTTCGAGATGCTGGTTATAGCCGTGTTTATGTTAGTGATGAATGGCCAGAGCCTTTACGAACTACACGCATTGTAGCTCAATCGGGTAATGATTCCACTGCAACGGCTGTACAAGGTACTTTAGGTTTAGGGGAAGTTTTGGTAGAAAGCACAGGCTCTCTAGCTTCAGATATTACGATTCAAATTGGTAAGGATTGGGAAGAAGTTTTACCTCAATCCTAGGTGATGGCCTATTTAAGTTAATGGTTAAGAAAAAGGAGTCAGTAGTCAGTAGTCAGTAGTCAGTAGTCAGTAGTCAGTAGTCAGTAGTCAGTATTTAGTATTTAGTATTTAGTATTTAGTATTTAGCTAACTGCTAATCGCTAA
>CAYPSO010000002.1:104881-113322 GCA_964413275.1 uncultured bacterium
AGTATTTAGTATTTAGTATTTAGTATTTAGTATTTAGCTAACTGCTAATCGCTAATCGCTAATCGCTAATTGCTAAAAGCTAATTGCTCCTAAGTTTATCTCGAACTGCCATTAAAATTTTACCGAGTTCGTTTCTTCCTGTTTTATCTTGGCCACAGCCCCAATAATAATCTGTGGGAGAATCTTCTACTATGGTTTGATTTCCTGTAGCTAAGAGAATTTCCTGAATATCATGATGTGTCAAGAATTTTGTTAAAACTCCTTGCCACATAATCTTATTTTTAACTTTATCCCAATCAAATCTTACTTTTTTAGCAGTATTTCTACCTAGGGCTGCTGCTTTTTCTGGGGTGGAAGCATGGCGAATTATTTCCATGAGATGTTCGTCTGTACTACCTAGAAATTTATGAGCTTGGTAAAAATGTTCTACTGTAGGCCAATTTTTGCCAAAACATTGAATACTATGAGGAGAAAAATTAGAAAAACACCCATAGGGTTGATACGCTTTATAAAAGTAGATTGTCATCTTTATTCTTAAGTTAGCAGTGATAAACTGTCAATTCTCAATTGTCAAACGTTTTTCTGCTAGATTTAATTCAAATTTCAATTGTTTAACTGTAGATTGTGGTAATTGTTCTGATTTTTTTAAGGCTTCTTTAAAGTTTTCTATTGATTCTGTTAGGATTTTTTCATTGTTATTTACCTTACCTTGTTGATAAAGTATTTGGGCTTTAAGATAATAAACTTCTGGATTTTCTGGAGTCATTTTCAAGGATTTATTTACAAATTCTAAGGCTCGATCGTATTTTTTTAAATCTCTATAGGCGATCGCAATTCCCCTAGTTACTAAATATTCTGGTGCTCCATAATCTTGCAAACGTTGAATGGCATCATCTGCACTAGAAAAAGGCAAACTTACAGCTAAAAGTACATCCATATATCCTTTTATTAAGTTTAATTCTGGATCTTCAGGAGATATTTTTTCTGCTTTTTCGAGATAGCTAAATACTTGTTGTAATTTAGGAATAGCTGATATTGCCCCATCTTGATAAAAAATATATGTTCCTTCTAAAAAATGACCCACTGCGATATAAAGATTACCTCTTACTGCATCTTCATTGACTAATTTAGTAGCGGTTTCTCTAGTTTTTGTACCATGAGTTTTTAAAGTTTCCCAATCTTCTTCAGTATAAGCAAGGGATGCTCTTAAAGCATGGGCTAAAGGTTCATTCGGCTCATTTTCATTAGCGATAATCACTTTTTCTTTTGCTTGTTCGTAATTACCTTGTTCAAAAAGAATTTCAAAAGCCTCTTGAGTATCTTTGCCAATACTATGACCATTAAGATTGCGGAAAGGATCGGCAGCTAAGGTAGGATTAAAACCAATGGTTAAAATAGTAGTTATAGCAAATAAAATTGGAAAATATATTTTAAATTTAGTAAATTTCTGAATTAGTTTTATCATGGTGATTTTAAGAAGAAATACAATTTAATTGGTTTTTGACTAAAGGAATTGACCTATTTTTAAAAACTTTGTTTCTAAGTTAGTAATTCAATAATTATGTTATATCTAAAAAATGTAAGTTATCATCCTCCTGCTACTCCTACTCCTATTCTAAAGAAAATTAATTTAGAACTTGCACCACAAAAGTTAGGTTTGATTATTGGCCCTTCTGGTTCTGGAAAAACTACTTTGTTAGAGATTTTAGCAGGATTAGCCCAACAAACAAATGGTGAGATATTTTGGCGAGAACAGGAGTTGACACCTGCACATTTACAACAGTTGGCAGGAATTGTTTTTCAGTTTCCCGAACGTCATTTTTGCGGTAAAACTATTCTAGAGGAGTTACGTTTAGGTCATCCCGAATTGGGAATCAATCAAGTTACACAAGCACTTCAAGAGGTGGGATTAGATTATTTATCTATGACTAGTTCTCCTTATCAGTTAAGTGGTGGACAACAACGTCGTTTAGCTTTAGCTGTACAATTAATTCGTCAGCCTAATGTCTTAATGTTAGATGAGCCAACAGCAGGACTCGATTGGTCTTCTCGTCGCCAATTAGCTAAACTGTTAGCTAAATTAAAGGGTTTTTGGACTATTTTAGTAGTAACTCACGATCCCGGAGAGTTATTATCATTTGCAGATTCTTGCTGGAAAATTGATAATGGAGAGTTAACAATTAGTCAGCCCTTCGACTTCGCTCAGGGCAAGTAGTCAGTATTCAGTAGTTAGTATTCGGCTAATCGCTAATCGCTAATTGCTAATCCCTAATCCCTAACACCTAACGTCAGTTATTAATTAACAGTGAATTTATTACCAGAAAATTTAGAAATATGGCAAAATACCTTAGCATGGTTGCCAAATTCGGAACAACTAAAACTTTTTGAAAATTTGTACATAGAAATTATCGAGGGAAATAAGCAATTAAATTTGACTCGTATTACCGATGCTGGGGAATTTTGGGAAAAACATTTATGGGATTCTTTGATTTGTATTAAGGATTTTCTCAGCGCAACATCTTTAAAAAATCGAGTAAATTTGCAGGTGATTGATATTGGTACGGGGGCAGGATTTCCGGGAATTCCTGTGGCCATCGCCTTAAATAATTTTCAGATAACATTACTCGATTCAACTCGTAAAAAAATCAATTTTTTAGAAAATATCAAGGCTAAATTACAGTTGAAAAATGTCAAAACTTTATTGGGCAGAGTAGAGGAAATTGGACATAAAAAACAGCATCGAGCTAATTACGATCTTGCTTTAATCAGGGCAGTAGGTCAAGTTTCAGTTTGTGCTGAATATGCTATTCCTTTAGTCAAAAAAGATGGTCTGGTTATCTTATATCGAGGTCAATGGACTGAAGAAGAAACGGAAATTTTAAATCAAGCTGGAGGAAAATTAGGCTTTCAAATCGAGTCAATTGTTAAATTTGCAACTCCCTTAACTAATAGTATTCGTCATGGTGTTTATTTAAGAAAAATCCGAGAAACATTAGAAAAATATCCTAGATCGGTAGGTATTCCTGTTCAAAAACCACTTATTATAAAAGAATAAGATTAAACTAGAGGTAAAAAGAAATTTTGAAAACTAAAAATATGGATCAACTAGGGAAAACAATTAAGTTAATTGATGATGAATTATCTAAACGAGATATAGAATTAGATCCGGGTGGATATTTTATTATCTATTTGGATCGAGAATACGGATTAATTTGTGCTAAACATTTTACTAATATTATTAATGAGAAAGGATTAGCAGTCGATCCAGAAACTGGTAAAGTAATTCCTGCTAAAGCAAAAGTGGAAAGGGTGGCAGAAACTTTGTTTCAAGCAAAAACAGCTAAAGAATTATGTGTCAGAATTCTTGAGCAAACCCAGCCTTCTCCTGTTACTAAACTCGATCATGCCGCTTATTTAGGTAGAGAGTTTTTACGGGCTGAGAATGCTCTAATTACTGGGGAAAATTATACTCAAGATTAATTAAACCCAACATAAAAGAAATAAGTTGCCATGGGAATAATGGTAGCTACAATTAATAGTACCACTACCCAAATAGTGGCGCTGCGATCGTCTGTATCTTCCGCGCTAGTGAATGTTCCTGCAACATTGATTTCTTTAACTTCTGGGGGCCCAGGATCTTCTTCTCCTGATAAAATTGCAACTAGGCGAGTGCGAGCATCCATAAAAGCTTGATTATATTTGCTACCTTCCCGTAAAGGAACACCGATGGTATCTTCAACAACACTGGTGGCAATATCGTCGGGCATAATAGCTTTAATTTGATCGCCAGTACGGATGGCAGCATTGTTAGTTAAGGTATCCATAACCAGCAAGGTTTGATTTGCTTGTTCTTCTGGGGTAGGAAACCACTTGCTAAATAGTTTATCGCTAAAACCATCAATGGTTTCATCAAAGTCAAGACGGCGAATAGTGACCATTCTAACTTCATTACCAGTTTTTTTGGCTAAATTCTTGAGAGCATTACTTAAGTTGCTTTCATTGGCGATACTGAGAGTATCTGCGGCATCAATTACCCAAGCATCTGTACCAGCACTCAGATAGGGCATATCATATACACCAGTGGCAAGAGCCGGTGATGTAATTAAACCGATACTAAAAAATAGCAGTAATATTAAAGTTGTTAAAAATTTCCGCATTAATTATCTTCTCCGGGAGCGAAATGTTTTTTCATTATCTCATAAATTTATTAAGCTTCTTGCACAATTCAGAGATGGTAATCGATGAAGTAAATATAAAAGATCATAAAGGAACAATTTTATTATCTAAAAAATTTATTAATGTTTAATATATATCAAATAACTACTAAGAGAAATTAACAAGATTGAAAGGAAAAAAATGAGTAAAATGTCTGTTTGAATGTTTAAAATGAAGAACCGGGTTGCTGTAAAAATGTTTCTTCCTCTCGGGTATTTTTTCGACCTAAAATACAGTTACGATGGGGAAAACGACCAAAAATTTCAATTATTTGACGATGGACTATAGCATATTCAATGGTACTTTTGCTATCAGGATCGTCTTTTAATTTTGAGAATAATTCTACAGATAAATTTTGGTCTTCTAGATTTTCACTATGTTCTAATGGTAAATAAATAAACCAACGAAAAACCGGAGGTAATTCTCGATCAAATTTATTATTCAGAGCATATTTAGCCAAAGCTAAAGCCTGAAAATCTGTGGCAAATGCTTGATGAGTATTACGAAAAATATTACGGGGAAATTGATCGAAAATAATTATTAAAGCTAAACATCCGAGTGGTGTTTCTTGCCAATGATTAAGTTTGCCATTAATTGCATCTTGATAATAACTTAAAAATTTATTTTTTATTTCTTCATCAATTTTAGAATTTTTAATAAACCAAAATTTTTTTTGTTTTCCATAATCTTGACTATCAGGAGTACCAAACCAAAAATCTAAAATTGTTTGCGGTTGTTTTTCAGGAAACATGAGTTTAATGTTTAACTAAATAAATTAATTATAAGTATCAATCTTGTTTTTTAATTGCCTACCTTGCTAGTAATTTGGTGGGCAATTGTCTGGAAATTTAATAATTATCCTGATATTTTTGTCAATTGCCCACCCTACATAAATTAACTGTAGTTTAGACTAAAAAAATGGGTAGAAGGATTAAATGCAGAGGTATTAAAAGTTGGTGGTAATGGTTGGAAAAAAGGCAAAATTAGGGTTAAAGTAACAGTGGAATTTGTACCAGATGAACCAGAATCTCCTTTAGATGATATTCGTAATTCTATTACTTAGAGCAATTAGCCTAATTAACTGTTTCTATCCAAGCTAGACATTTATTTAATTCTTGTTTCATAGTTTCTAAATCTGCATGAAATCTGCGACCATGACCGGGCAAAACCCATTCAAATTGATATTTTGTTAACTTGTGCATGGATTTTTTTAACTCATTCCAAGAGTACCAGCAAAAGCGATTAAAACCGACTAATTGTTCTAAATGTGTTGACCAAGCTAAATGATCGCCTGTAAATAAAAATTTACTTTTGTATAGTAAAACTGTGTGGCCTTTTGTGTGGCCGGGTACAGGAATAATTAATAAATCTCGATCTAATTTTGTTGGTTCGTATCCTGTTAATTTTATCTCTACTTCTTTAGTATCTACTGTAATTTCATCTTCGTGTAAAATGCGATCGCAATCAAAATGTTGTTGATATTTGTGATGATCTGCCACATCATCTTGATGGGTTAAATACAGATATTTAATTCCTCCCATTTCTTCAATTTTCTTAACTAAAGGAGGAGTAAAACGAGGTGAATCAACTAAAATATTGCCTTCACTATGCTGGATAAAATAACTTGTCGCACCATAGGATAACTTAGAATGATAACCGCAATGATAAACATTGTCTGCTATCAATAAAGGAAAATAATCTTGTACTCTTTTAATATTTTCTGGCTTAGATTCAGTACCAATCGAAGCGGTTGGACAAGATAATAATGCTTGTAATGCTTCTAATTCTTGTTCTTTATTTATGGGTTGCTGATATACAGCAGATTGTTCGTCAATATGTTGAAAAATATCAGGAGCCATCCATCTACAGGTATCACAATCAATACAGGTATTATCAACATAAAAGTTACCTGCAACATTCTGGTTTCTTCTTTCAGTTAATTTAGCCATTTTTTTCTCAATTTTTTATTTTTATAAAATAAAATCAGCACTTATTATTTACAGTTAAGCTGTTATAGAGTGTATTGACCAATCATTGAACAATAAACATTGAAGATTGATAAATGATAAATGTTCAATGATAAATAAAATGACATATTTTTATTTACTTGTTATTTTCTTTCTTTTTTCAACAAGTAATTTAAAAATGTGACAGCTTATCTCTTATAATAACATAAAGTTTTTTTCGCCACTTTTAGTGACTTAATTCTTGAAAAGATTAATCTAAATTAACAATAAAATTAACTTGTTTTAGCAAGGTGGGCAATATGTTAATCTTTAACAATTTAATATTTTAGTTAAATTAATTGCCCACCCTACTCAACTTAAAAAGCTATTCGACTAAGGCTTTTGCTGCTGTGGCAATACCTGCGCCCGGAGTAAAGTCTTGATAACCTAGCTCTACTAAGGTAGCTTCTAAAGCACCTATAGCAGTGAGAACATCTCTATCGCTCACAAAACCTAAATGACCAATACGGAATATTTTACCTTTAAGATGATCTTGACCGCCCGCTAAGGCAATGTCAAATTTTTTCTTCATGGTACTACGAATTTGCTCGGCATCTACACCACCGGGTATAACTGCGGTAATAGCTGCACTAGCATATTCGTCGGGTGCAAATAAAGGCAAGTTTAAAGCTTTTACTGCGGCACGGCTTGCTTTAGTTAAGCGTTGATGACGAGCAAAAATGTTTTCTAAACCTTCCCGTTTCATCATTTGTAAGCTTGCTTGTAAGCCGTACATAAGGTTAACAGGAGGAGTAAAGGGGCTACTATCTTTATCAGTGGCTTTTTTGTACTGTTTTAAATCAAAGTAAAATTTAGGTAATTTTGCAGTTTCATAGGCTTTCCATGCTTTGGCACTCACGGAAACGAAAGCTAAACCGGGGGGTATCATGTAGCCTTTTTGCGAACCCGAACCGACTACGTCTAAAGCCCATTCATCTACAGGAACATTTACTGCACCTAAACTGGTAACGGCATCGACAATAATTAAGGCTTCACCGTGAGCTTTGACGTGCTTATTAATGTTTTCTAAGTCGTTAAGCACACCTGTAGAAGTTTCAGAATGGGTGATGATAACGGCTTTAATTTCTTTATTAGTGTCGGTTTCTAAAGCAGTACGAAAGGCTTCAGTATCGAGGGGTTTGCCCCATTCTGCGGTAATTTCGGTAACATCTAAGCCAAAAGCTTTACTGACAAGCCCCCAACGCTCACCAAATTTACCGTTATTACCTACTAATACTTTATCACCGGGGCTGAGGAAATTAATAATTCCGGCTTCCATTGCTCCTGTGCCAGAAGCAGTTAACATGAGTACATCATTATTGGTTTGATGTAACCATTTCAAATTTTCAGTTAATTCAGCGATAACTTTGCTAAAATCCCCACTACGATGACCAATAGGGTGTTTAGCCATTGCTAGTAATACTTGTTCCGGTACAGGTGTAGGCCCTGGTATCATTAACATATTCTTATTTTCCATAGTCTGCTCCTTGTTAACAATTTCAATAAGACTATTTACTATTTACTATTTACTCACATTTATTTGTTATTCCCTTGATTCTTAGGCAAGACTTAACAAACCGTCATTAGGAGTGAGAATTAGCCATTTATTTTAATGAATGGCAGAACGAACGTTGCAGACTTTAGTCTGCCTTTTACTTTCCTTTTTGGGTTTCTATATATTTCTTGATAGTTTCGGTACTAGCATTACCTGTCGTTGCACAAAAATAACTAGGAGTCCATAAAGTAGGGAGTTTTAACAACTCTGGAAACTCTTTTCTTAGGTGATGAGACAACCTCCCTTTGATCCTTTTAATCATCACTGAAGGAGCATAAGTAGGATTTGCCTCAATGAATAAGTGAATATGATCTGGCATTATCTCTAACGCTATTAACCGCCAGTCATTCTCTAAACACAACTCAAAAATTATTTCTTGACACCTGCTTTCTATTCTCCCTTTCAATATTGCCTTGCGTCTTTTTGGACACCAGACAAAGTGATAATTAAGCAGTGTCACCGAATGTGGATTTTTTCTATAATCATTTACCATTTTGTTTATTTAGCTGTTAGTATAAATACGTTGTTTCTATAATAAGATATGTGGGGTTGTCAGCAAATATTACTAGAACCAAATAACGAGGTTAAAGCGATACTCCAATATATCTGCTCAGAAGCCAATAAAGTCTATAACATAGGGCTATATTACGCTCGGCAAATTTATT
>CAYPSO010000003.1:0-37824 GCA_964413275.1 uncultured bacterium
AATCGCTAATTGCTAATCGCTAACCGCTAATCGCTAATCGCTAATCGCTAATTGCTAATCGCTAACCGCTAATCGCTAATCGCTAATCGCTAATTGCTAATCGCTAACCGCTAATCGCTAATCGCTAATCGCTAATTGCCGTATTGATAGTCCATAAATCAATTAATAATAAAAATATGGTGAATATAAGTAAAATAAAATACATCCAAGGTTGAGAAAGAGGACGAATATCTTTAGTATCAAGGTTCGTTTTTTCTTCAATTATCTTTAACATTCGAGAAAAACCAGCGATACGCATTGGTAATAAATATGCTTGATCGTTTTTTTCCGTAACAAAGTAATAAACCAAGCCACCTTGTCCAGTAGTTCGCATTTTTAAAGCTTTAATTTCTGACCAATTAAGAGACCAACCTTTACGTAAAAAAATACGTATTAAAGAAGGATAAGTAACTTGTATTTTCTCATTATCAAGGATTACTTGTTCGGTAAAAACTGCTAAAAGTGCGATCGCACCTAATACTATACCTATCCATAATAATAAGGGTGAAACAGGTGCAGCAGTAGCTTCAGCTAAAAAAGGTAAAGGAATCGTAAGAGCAATATATAAAGTAAATAAAGTAATACGAATTAAAGAAGAAATATGAAATCTAGCTATTTTTTCAGTCATTGGTTAATCAAGAGAATATCAATATTTAAAACTACTTTTCATAAACTAAAACTTAATAATTGAAGGCTGCGAACATTTACTATGAATAGTTTCTGGCTTTTATTTTCCGCAGAAAATTCCTCCCTGTTGCCTATTGTCTATTGCCTCGCCGTTAGGCGCTTATTAATTATGAACTAAATTATCTCCTTGACCCCAAAAACCATCGTATTTTTTAACAGTAATATCTCCAAAAACTTTTGTTTGACAAGCGAGACGGCGATTTTTAGCGGGAGAATGGGGAGGAAGAGAGCGTCTTAATTTATCTTTCCAATTAACCTCAGAAACTGCTCCTTCTATTTCTACCGCACAAGTACCACAGCTACCTATTCCCATACAATTAATAAATTTTGCTTTACCATTGTATAGTTCAATATTATTAGCTAAAAGAACTTGACGCAAATTAGCACCATATTCGCAAGTAATAATTTTATCTTTGATGATTACTTTCGGCATAAATCAATTAAAAAAAAACAGTAGGGTGGGCAATGCCCACCTTAATTGATTAAACTAATTTAAGATTGGGGTATTGTGCCAAAATGTCATCTGTGGTTAAAGTGTCTCCCTCTGCTTGAGGTGTCCATAAAACTTCAACAGCGAGTAATCTCTCAGCACCTACTGAGCCAATTTGACGCAAAGCTTGCTGTAAATCTTCAGAGCCATTAATGGTAGGTAAATCTAGTTTTCCTTCAGCACCAATAATTAGGGTAACGAGAATATATTCTCCTGACTCAGTTTTAACTAACTCACCCTTTTCAGTAGATATAGCTTGTTTAACTTGAGCATTAAAATTAGTCAAAGTTTCTTCAGTAAACTTGCTTCTTTCTCCTAAAGCTAACTGATTAAACTTAGCTTCTGCTGCTTCTAAACTAGATTGAGTTGAAACGGATGCACCATAAACCCAGTATTCAGGATGGCGTAATAAAGCCAGAGTAGATTCTTGTAAAACCATAGCACGACCTGATGCTGTTCCTGTATCAGCTTTATCGGCTAATTCATTTAACTCTTGTTGTAAATAACGGGCGGAGGACAACAAACCTACTTGTACCTCGGCTACAGATACCTTAGTGCTACCATAACCGGAAATTTCTTCATCGCCAGCAATATTTCTAAAACTACGCACTAAGAAATTAGCGATCGCAAAAAAGATTAAAATTGTAAATAATCCGCCAAAACCACCGCCAAAGCCGAAAAAGGGAATTAAAAAGGGAAAACCGAAGCCTCCTCCATAACCGTAACCCCCTCCAGAATAGCCACCTCCTCTGGGTACAGAATAACTACGGCTAGGTGCTCTAAATGAGCCTCCACCAATGCGCCCTCCCGTGCGTGCAGCTAATGCTGAATGAGCGTTACTAAGCACAAGAGTAATAATTAAAGTAAAAACGAAAACGGACTTTAAAACAGATTTCCACATAATTTTTTAATTTTTTAATTTTTTATTTGTTAGCGATTAGCGATTAGCGATTACCTCTTACCTCCTTGCCTTATCATTATCCTCCTCCTACTATGGTAACAACTTCTAAGCGATCGCCTTCTTTAAGTTGAGTTTCTGGCCAAAATTGGCGATGTAAAATTTCTCCATTATATTCCACAGCAACTAATCGAGGATTTAAGGTTAATTCCCCTAAAAATTCTGGCAAAAAAATATTAGAAGAGGTACTAACTTCCTCACCATTTACTTGAAGATTAATTTTAGCCATAAATTTAACTTCCCTTTCTCCCTTCAACACGAAGTATTCTTTGCTTTCTCGTCAATTGAGAAATTAAATACTGAGTTACTAAAGTAGGTTGTTCTGTTTTCATTATCCCACGAACCATTGCAACTCGTTCTGCTCCTGCTCCTAAAACTTCATTAATATTTTTAGCATCTATACCACCAATGGCAAACCAAGGAATAGGACAATGTTGGGCTGCAAATTTAATATATTCTAAACCTACAGGAGTTTTACCCGGTTTAGTGGAGCTTGCATATACTGGGCCAACTCCAATATAATCAGCACCATCATTGATTGCTCTTTCCATTTCATCAGGATTAGTGGTAGAGCAGCCAATTATTTTCTTTTTTCCTAAAACCTCTCTAGCTAAACCCACTGGAAAGTCTTGTTGTCCTAAATGTACGCCATCTGCATCTATAGCTAAAGCCAAATCCACCCTATCATTAATTATAAGTGCAGCATCATAACGATGACATAATTCTTTTAATTTATAAGCATAAGTTAAACGTAATAAATCATCACTATTTTTATCTCTATATTGAACTAAAGTTAGTCCTCCCTGTAAAGCTGCCTCAACTATGGATAATAAATTTTCTGAGGGAGAAGTAATTAAACATAAATATGAATTATTTAATTTTTTATTATGTTCGTAAGCTAGTAAACTATTTTCTATGGCATAAACCCGATAACGCATTTGTTTACAGGCTTTAGCCATTTCAACATTATAAAGTTTGCCGTATTCTTCTAATACCCTTAAAGCTTCCTCCACCCGACAAATATTAGCTTGTAGTAATTCTTGAACACCTTGACGGGTTTCCTCTTGGGGATGAGTTAATTCTGTACCCACATCTCCAAATATATCCCTAGCAGCCCTTAAGTCATTGCTATGCCAACTAGCTAATTCTTGTCTGATATTTTTGCATTCTTCAGCCCAAGCGGTATTATTAAGAGCAAAACGACACCATTCTTCTATAATTCTTAATCCTTCCCTTGCCCTATCTAAATTCGCATCTAAAATACGATGTATGGCAGGCTCTTCTTTTGTTTTTTGAATATTGCGATCATCCATTGTTAACACCTTAAAATTTGTTCTGTCCGATTATATTAAAATTTTTTTATATTATCTATACTTTCAGTTTACATATATTTTTTATTTTATATAGTTGATATGCAAAGCATTATACTGTGTTATTATGATCCTGTTTATATATTTTTTATTTTGTTGCTATCCCAGATAAATAACCATCAGAATGAAAACAAAAATTATTGATACTTTTTTGATTAGCTTACTTACTATTAGTGCAGCAACCACTGCTAGTTTATTAGCACCTCAAGCAAAAATTCCAGCAGCATTTTGTGGTGGAACAACTGGATTAAGCACAGGTTTATCTATTTTTAGAGTTAAAAATTTATTAACAAACAAAATAGATAAATTAATTTATATTTCTAATCATATTGATAGTGAGATAAATCTTAATAATAATTCAGATAAGGTTAAAAAAAAATACGATCGAGAAAAAAAAACAGCCTTAAATAAAATCAAGACTGAAGAAACTATTACATGGCTCGAACAACAAAATATTGAAGTTAAAAACTACTATAAAGAAGAAGAAGGCGATGGTATTTTTAATGAAATTGCTTTATTTTTAGGATATAAATATAATTTACTTCAACCAATATACGAACAAATTAAAAGAAATATTCCCAAAGGAACTTCTTTTCAAATAAATTTGGCTTCTAAAACAGAATTAGAAATTTCTACCGCTACTCAATTTTGTAATAAGTTAAGTAATTATGCTTTTTTAAATACCTATAACTATAATAATGCTACTAAAACAATTTATGCTTCTCCACCACAACAAGGGAGAATAATTAATTTTTTAAATGGTGGTTGGTTTGAGAGGTTTGTTTTTCATGAAATTATTAATTTACTCAAGAAAAATAATTTTGATTTCTCTTGTTTATTAAATCCTCAAATCAATATATCTAATGGTAATAATTTTGAATTAGATCTACTTTTTTTAATTGATAAAGTTCCCCTATGGTTAGAATGTAAAACTGGTGATTATCAAGCTTATATTCTTAAATATTCTGAATTTAGAAAAGTTCTCTCTATTAGCAAGGCCAGAGCTTGTTTGATAATACTGGGAATATCAAATGAGTTAACCAATAAATTAAATCAATTATATGAAATCACTGTCTTAAATGAAAATAATTTTTTAGAATATATTGAATTGCTAATTAAGAATAATGATAACAATCAAGACGCTAATAATATTATTAAAAATAAGAGTGAGTTGCATACAGTTTTTAAAAAAGCCGGAATCCGTCCTCTACCTGAGATTAGAGAGGAAATTATTACTGAAATATTAAAAGCAAAATTGCCACAACCTTTGCTGAATATCAAAAAAGAAATATCTCAAAAAAAAGAACATATATCTAACAACAAAATTCAAGATATTTTTAATGTTTTACTTCAAAGTAGATGTTTCTTAAATGAAAATAAAAAGCCAATAACTTCCTTTAAAGAAACGGTCTATTCTTTAGTTAGTAATGATTACAAAACAATCGAAAATCTTTGCTTAGAGACTTATAAAAATATAATTCTATCCATCGATCTTAATTATTTTAATTGTCGGGAAAATATTAACAATTTTGAAGATGTCGTAGGTGGAATATATTCCCTGAATAACGGCTAATTTCACTAAAAATAGCTTAACTGTTAATCTTCCTTAACACTTGTATTAATTTTTATCAAAAAAAGTTAAAAAAATTGACAATACTTATTTTAACTTATTTCTAATTACCAAGTTTATAAGTTATTATTGTTTAAATTTGAGTACGATCACAATTAGTAAAGAAATAAACAAACTTAAGGAAAGTAATATGATTGCAGTAGCATCAAAAAACTCAACGTTAAAGTCAGGAATTCCTCATATTAGCGGTAGAGAAGCCGATATAAGTTCCATAGTTAATCACAACAATCCAGTATTTTTACCGAATACAAATTTATCTTTAGATAATATTAATTCTGGTTTTGCTTGTGCTTTACATATGCACCAACCAACAATTCCAGCCGGTGCTAATGGAGAATTAATTTGTAATCTCCAACATATGTTTGAACATCAAGGAGAAGGAGATAACCATAACGCAGGAGTATTCGCTTGGTGTTATAGTCGTATGGGCGATTTTATCCCTGATTTAGTCGCCCAAGGTTGCAATCCTCGAATTATGCTGGATTACTCTGGTAATTTGCTCTGGGGATTAGTACAAATGGGACGAGAAGATGTTATTAATAATCTGAAAAAAATTACTTGCGATCCACAATATCAACCCTATGTAGAATGGTTAGGTACAATGTGGTCTCATGCGGTTGCACCTTCTACACCTATCCCCGATCTTAAGTTGCAAATAGTTGCTTGGCAACATTATTTTGCTGCTATTTTCGGCGAAGATGCCCTAGCTAGGGTTAAAGGCTTTTCCCCTCCAGAAATGCACTTACCTAACCATCCCGATACTACCTACGAATATATCAAAGCCTTAAAGGAATGTGGCTATCGTTGGCTACTCGTACAAGAAAGTTCCGTTGAACGTTTAGACGGGGCGGAATTGCGCCATGATGATAAATATGTGCCTAATCGCCTAATTGCTCGTAATTCCAAAGGAGAAACTGTTAGCATTACCGCTTTAATTAAAACCCAAGGCTCTGATACTAAATTAGTTGCTCAAATGCAACCATATTATGAAGCAAAAAGCAGAGGGCGGCAGAAAATTGGCGATAAAGAAGTTCCCTGTTGCGTTAGCCAAATTGCCGATGGTGAAAATGGCGGTGTGATGATGAATGAGTTTCCCGGAGGTTTTAATCCTGCTTGGCAGCAAATTAAAGATGAAGGCAATACAGTGGTTGGTTTCAACGGTACAGAATATCTTGAACTTCTTGAAGCCGAAGGAGTTAACCCTGAAGATTATCCTGCTTGCCAAGCAGTTCAACAACACAAGATTTGGCAAAAAGTAGATCCAGAAAATGCGACAACTGAAGCGGTAGAAAAAGCCATTCAAGAGTTGAATGAAACAGATCATCGTTTTCACGTCGATGGTGCATCTTGGACTAACGATTTAAGTTGGGTTAAAGGTTATGAGAATGTTTTAGAACCAATGAATCAACTTAGTGCCATGTTCCATAAAAAATACGATCGCCTTGTAGCTGAAGATCCAACCATAACACAACGTGCAGATTATCAGGAAGCTTTACTTCATAATATGCTATTGCAAACAAGTTGCTTCCGTTATTGGGGACAAGGTACTTGGACTGATTATGCAAGAGAACTTTTTAATCGTGGTGCAGCCATAATTAACGGTTAATTTAGCAGGGTGGGCAATGCCCACCACAAGAATAACTAATAAATAATAATTACAAACTAAGAATTACCTTTTAATTCCAATTCGCAAAATTTATTTTTACCCAATCCATTCCTACCTCATTATTAAGCTTAATATTTTGTGGTGAGTTGGGATAAATTTTGCTTAAAATACCGGCATCTTGAGCTACAACAATTTTACTAAGTTCTAAAAATTGTTTACTTAATATAGGAAATAAAGGATGTTCTTTTTTCCCAAAAAGTAATACATAAGTTCGAGTATGGGTAAGTGATTCTGGCACAAATAAATGACATTGAGCTATAGTACCAAAAGTATTTTTGGTGTGAAAGATGACTAAAGAAGGAAAATGATTTTCTAAATGTGCTTTAATCATTTTAGGAAGTAAAAATAATCCCGGATTTTGCAGTTTTTCCCAAAAACTACTAGGTGCTGTTGGACTATCAAAAAATGCCTCAGAATTATAGCCGTTATCTATGAATTCTTTAAACTGTACCTCAGTAATTTTGAAAAGTTCTCGATGAGTACCATTTTGATGGTTGTAGTCGTGCATATTAAGTAGCATCGAGAGTAAATTTGTTTTCACGCTAGTATCGGCGGTATAACCAATAAATTCATAATTTTGGTTAATGTGATTCAAAATGTCAGGGATGGGAATTTTTGGCTTATGTTCTCCATAAGTCCAGATAAAATCTCCTTGAATTACTAATTCTAGGGGTTTAACTTGAGTTCGAGTTTTTTTCTGAGTATCGGGTAAAGTAGTACAACCTTCTGGATCGAATTCTAAGGCATGAAAAGGACAAATCACAACACTACTGTTATTGTCTCGCTCCTCACACCAACCTTCTGATAGCATTGCACCCATGTGAGGACAAGCATTGGGTAAAGCGTTAATATTATCCTTCGCATCTTTCCACAGTACATAATCTTCACCATAAAGGGAAAATTTTAACGGCTGATTTATTGATAGCATTGATTTATGTGCTAAAAGCCAAGGTGCACCTTCTAACATTGACATTAGTATTAAGTTGCGACAATTTAATAATTTATTATGTCGTTAGTTTTAATAATTTTCCCGAACCATATCATTAGTATTGATTGCTTCGAGTTTACAGTGTTTATAAAATATGGAAATAAAGATGTACTATTCCAGCAAATAAAAAACTACTGTAAGAAAAATTATATTTTACCAACTCGATAAAGTGACATTCAATTCATGTTTTGAGTATAAAACTAATTTTTTAGATTTGTCAAGATGAAAAAAAATCAATTATTTCTCCGTCGTCAACCACAGCAAAAGCGCAGTCAAGAAAGAGTCGAACAAATTTTAGATGCAGCAGCAGAAATTTTTGATGAGGTAGGATTTGAAGCAGCGACAACTCACACCATTGCCAAGAGAGCTAATACCGCAGTTGGTTCACTGTATCAGTTTTTTCCCGATAAACAAGCAATTTTTAATGCACTGGAATTGCGACACATAGATAGAGTTTATGCTATGTGGGAAAGATTATTGCAACCAAAAGTTATTCAATTACCATTTAAAAGATTAATAGGTGAGATTGGCTGTGAATTTCGGCAACTTTTTGGACAAGCTTCTTCTCGCATAGTTTTCGTTCAATATTTTACCTCAAACGTAATGTTTAAAAATATTGACGATAGTTTTACCAAAGAAGCAATTCAGGTAATGTCACAACTTTTACAGGAAAGAAATCCAAGCTTAGACAATAAAAAAAGTGATTTATTAGCAGAAGTTTGCGTTCATACTATGAATACTTTATTATTGGTGGCTCTTCGGAGTAATGATGCTCACCGTCAAGAAATTTTTCGGGAAATTGAAACAGTTATAATGACTTATTTACAAAGCCATATTGGAGATGAAATTTTATCTTATCAAGACGAAAATATTTTTCTCAAACAACTAAAAGACAATTATCAACTTAATTCTCGTCAATATCTTGCTTTAATTCATACTTTAAATGAAAGTTTATTAACAATTTCAATTTACCATCAGCTTTGTAGTGGGGTTTCACGAAGAACTTTACAAAGAGATTTACAAAAAATGCTACAGCAAGGACTATTTATCTGTGAAGGAAAAACTAATCAACTTATTTACTATATTAATCCAACTATTCGGCAAACTTACGACAACTTGAAACAAAAAAAATCAATATAATTTTCTTGGGTGAGTGAGATACTTCAAACATTAAACATTAAACATTAAACATTAAACATTGACCTAAAATAATTATAAAAGGAATTTTTTATTTATGGCTCTTCTAGACTAGCTTTAACTAATTGATAACCAATACCTTTATTTAATTAGATTTATAACTAATAATTTTTATGATTTACTGGAAAAAAAATAAAATAGTATTTAGCTATTTTATCCCCATTATAACTTCTAGTTTATTATCTTTAATTGGATGTAGTAATATTGAAGAAACTGAAAATCAACCTAATATTGCCTCTGTAGAAAAACCCATTGCTGTTGATGTAGGTATTGCCAACTTAAATAACTCGACAGATATTACTGAATATATTGGGACAACTAAACCCGTACAAGAAATATCTTTGCGCTCTCAGGTAGAAGGAAAACTTCTTGCTCTCAATGGGAATGTAGGCGATCGCCTGATAACTGGACAATTACTTGCTACTATTGATGATAGTCTGCTCATGGCTGCGGTTAATGAAGCAGAAGCAGAATTAACCGCACTAGAATCGGAATTGGCACAAGCAAAAGCAGAAGTAAATAATGCTGAAACTCAACTGAAAAGAAATGAAGCAGAATTAACTCAAGCAGAAAACAACGCAGCTAGATATACAACATTGCTTAAAGATGGTGCAATTTCCCAACAAGAAGCCGAAAATTTCCAAACTATTGCCCAAATTGCCCGCAAAAATCTTTTATCTGCTCAAGAACAAATTCAGATCGAAAAACAAGCTGTAACGGCTCTGATTGCTCGTATTACCGCTCAACAAGCCGTTATTTCTCAAGAAAAAGCCAGATTATCTTACTCTCGCTTATTTTCTCCTATTAATGGTATTGTTTTAGAAAAAATGACTGAAGTAGGAAATTTAATCACTCCTGCTATGGAATTACTGAAATTAGGTGATTTTAGTCAAATAAAAATTCTTGTACCTGTTTCTGAATTAGAATTGCCTAATTTAACTTTAGGGCAGTCAGTTGAGATTAAACTAGATGCTTTTCCCGATTTAACTTTTACTGGTAAACTAATCACTATTGCGCCAATAGTTGACCAAAATAATCGCAAATTAAATATAGAAATAATTTTAGATAATCCTGATAATAGAATTGGTAGTGGTTTATTAGCTCGAATTAAAATACAGTCACAACAATCTCAAAAAATTATTATTCCTGAAACAGCTTTAACTCAAAAAGAAAATAATAATTATCTTTTTATTATCGAAAATCAACAAGAAGATAAAGCTCAAGTTAAACAAAAATCTGTTGTTGTCGGCAATATAGTTAACGGTAAAGTGGAAATAAATTCAGGTCTTCAACCCGGAGATAGATTTGTAATTAATAGTAGTAAACCCTTAAAAGATGCCGATGAAGTCGTACTTAGTATTTTATCTGAATCTCTTAAATAAGTACCCCTCGAAAATTAATGGTAGGGTGGGCAATGCTCACCACTCGTCTAAAACTCTTATAAAGAGATTATTATAAGCATTGCCCACCAAAAGATTTTTGTGTAACTACTTGATTGATATTTTCTTAAACAAAACGATGTTATACTTATTGCCATAAATTAGCAAATATTAAAATAATTTCAATTATACCTCTTGACAAAGATTATATTTTAAGATATAGAGCTTAAGCTTTAAATTCACGAAAATTAAAGGTTTATAAAAAAATAAAAAATTTTTTAGTAAATTAATTAATAATTAATCGCAATAAGGTTATAATACCTCATGGAATTTTATTAACAATAGTTAGCAATAAGTGAGTTAAACTGATGAAAATCTCAAGACGTATATTTTTAGGTGGAGCAGCCGCAGCAACAATTGTAGGTGCAAATCAATTAAGTAAATTATCCTTTGCCCAAAGCAAACAAGTCAACGTTTATTCTTCCCGTCACTACAACACTGATGATGAATTATATGATGCCTTTAATCGTATGACAGGCATTAAAGTAAACCTCGTCGAAGGTAAGGATGATGAATTAATCGAAAGAATCAAAAGTGAAGGAAACAATAGCCCAGCAGATATTTTAATTACAGTAGATGCTGGGCGTTTATGGCGAGCAGATCAAGCCGGACTTTTTACCTCAGTTAACTCTGCCACACTAAATCAAAAGATTCCCGCTAACTTACGTCATCCCCAGGGGCATTGGTTTGGCTTCACCAAAAGGGCGAGGGTGATTATGTATAACAAGAATAAAGTTAGTAAAAGTCAACTTTCAACCTATGAAGATTTAGCAAATCCCAAGTGGAAAGGCAAGATTGCAGTTCGTTCTTCAAGTAATATTTATAATCAATCCTTAGTTGCGGCTATGATTGCTGTTGATGGAGAAGCGAAAACAGAACAATGGTGTAAAGGATTCGTAGCTAATTTTGCTCGTCCTCCCCAAGGTAACGATACTGAACAAATACAAGCAATCGCCGCAGGTATGGCAGATATATGTCTAGCTAATACTTATTATTTAGCACGTTTGTCTCAATCAGATAAGGCATCAGATAAAGAAATTTTCAATAAAGTTGGTGTATTTTTCCCGAATCAAAATGGTAGAGGTGCTCATGTCAATATTAGTGGTGCTGGTGTAATTAAAACTTCAAAAAATAAGGATGCAGCTATTAAATTTTTAGAATATCTTAGTAGTTCAACTGCTCAGGTATTTTTTGCTCAAGGAAATAATGAATATCCTGTAGTTTCAGGTACTGCGATCGATCCGGTTGTGGCTGGTTTTGGTCAATTTAAGAGTGATACTATTAATGTATCTGTTTACGGTCAAAATAATGCCAAAGCAGTACAAATTATGGATCGTGCTGGCTGGAAATAAGCTAAGATGTGATGGACTTAAAATAAAGATTCAACATTGTGAAAGTGAAACAGGCATCTTGCCTGTTTAATCTGTTTAACTTATTTGTAATTTTTGGGTTAATTGTTGCTCCTGTAACTCAAATTTTACCGAGCGCATTTGGGATTTTTGCCTCACTCTTAATAAATAATAACCATTATTTTTAATTGGAGATAATTGATATTTTTCTGCTTTAATATGAGACCAAGTTATGGGTAAGCTGGTGCGATCGTACAAAGTAAAATAAATATTATGATTAAATAAAATATCTTCTTTTATATTAATTTCTAAACTTTGATTTTTAGCGAGATAATTATAATAAAATTCTGTATTTGGTGCGCCTACAGGTAAAAATTCATAGCGAATGAAAGATACGGGTAAATATTTTCTAAATTTGAGAATTGTATAAATATAATAATGTAAAGCTAAATAAAACCAGTTTTTTCTTTCTATTAATTTTTGATAAAAATCATTAATATTGGCTGGAATATTTTCAGGGTTAATTATATTCGCTCCATCTATTTTTATTTTAGGGAAAATAACATCTTTATCTGTATTATAATAACGTAAACCAATCGTATAGTTTCCTGAAGACAGATTATAATTTAACCAGTTATCATATATAGTTCCGCTTTCTGAGTTGAGATTAACAACAGTTTTGTAAGTAGGAAAACTATAAATTGCGCCAATCCACGTATCTGTACATTGATTAATAGCAGTTAAATCTAAAGCTAAATTTTCTTTAATCTTAATCGGGCCTAAAGTTCCGATAATTGCGTGAGTATTCCATCTAGGAGCTTTAGTCATTAAAACTGGCATACTTAAGGGAATATTCAAACTTTCTGCCGATAAAATACGCCATTCTTTAGCTTTTTTTTGATTAAAAGTTAGATAAATTATATATAAATTACCGATGATAAATTTCATCAGTTTATTAAATATAAAAGAAAAAATAGCAAAAATAATTTCTAAAATATTCATCGTTATTAATTAACTCTTATATTAAATTATTTAACTGACGATAAAGCGTCTCTTCCTTGACTTTTCAGCAGCAGGAGACGCTTTCACCCAAATATTTATTCAGCAAACCCTAATAACGATCACTATTTAGCTCGAAATAATCTTATTCAACATCAACCCAAATACTACCTTCTTCAATACGCACAGGAAAAGTAGGAAGTGGTTTTTCCTTAGAAAGCATAGCTAAAGGTTTATTAAGCAGAGGTGGAAAAGTGCACCACTCCCTAACTGCACCAGTTTTAATATCGAATTTACTGCGATGAAAATTACAGATAATCGCCCCATTTTCAATTTTTCCTCTTTTAAGGGGTAAATTCAAATGAGGACACACAGCGTCAACGGCATAAAATTCGCCAGATTCATTAAGAATAATAATATTGCGTTTACCAACTTTTACTACTTTTCTATTACCCGGAGAAATAGATTCAGCAGTGACAACTTTAGTCCAACTCATAAAAACAAAAACTCCTTATTTTAAATTAAATGTATTATTACTCGAAAATACTGGTTATCTACCTGAATCTTTATTTAACTTAAACAAATAAGCTAAAAATATCGAAATATGATATTTAAAGTGTGGACTAGAATTGATATTATAAGCAATAATAATGATCCCCGCACTGAAAATCACAACGTCAACGGTAAAATTTCATTATTAATTTTTATTAAAAACTCTTGACTTATTGATACTTTTATGGTTTACCTCACCAAAGAGGTACGGTTTTCTCTCTCCCTATTATTAATCAACTAGGTTAAGGTGGCTATTAATCAAGCTTGTGTAAAGAATTGTTGCTAATTATTGATTTAATAGCTCATCTGTACATTCTAAGCTGGACTCATTCAATGCTCGTATTTAGGAGGCATACAATTCATGCTCTACATCAACATCAATTAGGAATTTCCATCACTTAATAAATTTCCCAATTGTTATTTAGCCCCTCAAAACTCAAAAAATGGAGGTTTTGAATGATAGAACTTCAAGGAAAAATTGCTCTAGTTACTGGAGCTTCCCGTGGCATTGGCAGAGCCATTGCACTAGAATTAGCCCAACAAGGTTTACAACGAATCTTATTAGTGTCTCGTGATGCTAGTAGATTAGCTCAATTAGCTCAAGAAATCGAAGCTTACAACGTAGAAGTAGTAACTATACCATTAGATCTCACTCAGCCTATAGAGGTTAATATTGCCATTGCCAAAGCGTGGCGAGACCATGGCCCAATTCATCTTTTAGTCAACTGTGCAGGTATTGCTCACCAAAAACCCTTTTTGCAATCTAACCTGTTTCAAGTTCAAGAAGAAATTTCCCTTAATCTGATGGGAATGTACACTATCACCCGTTTAGTTGCTCGACGAATGGCAACTAGAGCAGAAGGTACAATCGTTAACGTTTCTAGTTTGATGGGTAAAGTAGCTGCCCCTACCATGTCCACCTATTCGGCAACTAAGTTTGCTATTTTGGGATTCACCCAAGCCTTACGGAGTGAGTTATCTGCTCACAATTTAAAGGTAATAGCTTTACTTCCTTCTTTAACCGATACGGATATGTCACGAGAACTAAAACTATTCTCTTTTGTCCAATCAACAACTCCTAAGCGAGTTGCTCAGGCACTGATTAGGGGATTAGAAAAGGGTAACTCTGAAATCTTAGTAGGATGGCAAAGTTACTTAGCTGTTTGGGGACAACGCCTTGCCCCTTGGCTACTCGATAAAATTCTCTTAATCACAGCACCCCAATGGCAAGATAAGCCAAAAACGGTTTTAGGTCGATAATCACTAACAAATTTTAGGGTGGGCATTGCCCACCCTAAAGAAAATTTATTTGAGTTTTAGAAGCTAAAAGTGGTTCTAACTGTACCAATTATGGCACTATCATTGTCCTCATTTTGGTTAGGAGTAGTCAACCAAATTACCCCCGGAGTGATAGAAATATTGTCATTGAGATTGTACTTGTAAAAAGCTTCAATGTGTAAAGGAAGATCGTTAGTAAAGTTAGCTGGCTTAGATGCTTCAGGAATTTTTAAACCACCTAAATAAGGTTCAGCTCCCACTATTAATGCTGCCATACTTCCTTCCTTACCCAAATCCTTTAAAACCGCAGCTAAGGAATAATTCCAAATATCACCACTACCTAAACCAATAAATTGGGTATTAGTGTAGCCGCCCCAAGCACGAAGACTAAACTTAGAACTAATATCCCATTGCCCTTCAACACCATAGCTGTTGCTAGAAACAGGATTATCAAAGCCTAAACCACCCAAGTTGGCAAAATTAGTACCTGTACCACCGAAATTAAAGGCAGCAGTGGAAATATCATAACCGTGAATGTAAGTAGCACCAAACTTAAGTTTATCGGTTGGTTTAACCACTAATTGCCCCATCAAAGAATAATTACCGTTGAATAATCCAGCTTTTTCCGTAGGATTATTACCACCTCTGGCTAAGTAACCAGCAGATAATTCTAAAAGTTTTCCAAGTTTATATCTTGCTCCAATTCCTTGCCCACCAAGCCCTAAACGGTAAATAGGGTTACGTTCGCCAAAACGGGATAATGAACCATTAGCACCGCCTCCTGCTTCTAAACCAGAGTTAAAAGTATCTGCATAGAAATGGTGTCCACCTAAGCTTGCCATGGCAGTAATTTGTAAATTATCACCAACGGGAAAAACATAATGTAGGCGATCTATTGTTACATTATTATTGGTAGCACCGTCAAAAGCAAAACGACCTTCATTACTGCCAATTTCGGTGGCAAAGGAATCACCAATATTCCCCGCAGTTAAACGGGTGTAGAGTTTATCTTTTCCTGTGAAGCTAGTAACAAATTGAAGGCGTATTTTATCTGTTAAAGTAACTTGGGCGTTGTCATTGGGGCCATCAAATAAGTGAGATAAATTAAATGCAACTTCACCCACTAATTTAGTAGTAGTAGAAAATTGATTATCTTCTAAATTCTGGACACTTGCCTCTAAACTATCTACCCTTGCGCCTAAAGCTGATAATTCTGCTTGGAAATCTTGGGTTAATCTCTGAACTGTTTCTAAATCACCATCGCCGATGCCACGAGGACTCGTACTAATTAATTCTTCTATTTTTTTTAAACAATTATTCAAACCTGCCGCAAATTCATAACGGCTTACGGTTTTTTGTCCTCGGAATGTGCCATCGGGATAACCACTTATACATCCGTATCTTTCGGAAAGGTTACGTAAGGCTTCATAAGCCCAATCACTGGGAGATACGTCTCTAAGCTCAGATACGTTATTGACTTGCCCGACTAATTGGGCAACTAAAGTATCTTCAGATATGGAAGAATAGGTCTTAATTTCTTCCTGAGCAGCTATAACAGGGCTAGAACCTAATAGCAGCGTTCCTAATAATGCTGAAGAATAAAAATATTTTGCGTTTGTCACTTTATTTTCTCACACCAAAAAAGTCAAGCCAATAGTAATGGACTCAAAATTATCTTTTCGTAAAAAAAAATACAAAAAAACCTTTTTTTTGCATTTTTTTCATTATTTTTTGAGAAATATTAATAATTACCATCAATAAAAATCAATCTGAGTTCAAGATTGGAATTTTACCGCCGAAAATCATCTAAATGTTCTAAAAACCAAGCGTAGGTTAATTTAATACCTTCAGCCAGACTTGTTTTTGGACTCCAACCTAAAGCTTTTAAACGAGATATGTTTAATAATTTTCGAGGTGTACCATCGGGTTTAGATGTATCAAAATTGATATTGCCGATAAAACCAACTGTCTTTTTTATTAATTCTGATAATTCACCGATAGATACATCTTCTCCTACTCCCACATTAATTATTTCTTCACTATCATAATTTTCCATTAAAAAAACGGCTGCATCTGCTAAATCATCGACATAAATAAATTCTCTCTTTGGTTTTCCTGTACCCCAAACGGTTACTTGGGTTTTTTCTTCTTCTTTTGCTTCGTGAAATCTACGTAATAATGCTGGTAAAACGTGGGAATTTTCGGGATGAAAGTTATCTTTAGGGCCATATAAATTAGTCGGCATTAAAGAGATAGCATTAAATCCATATTGGCGACGATAGGCTTGACACATTTTAATCCCAGCAATTTTTGCGATGGCATACCATTCATTAGTAGGTTCTAATGCTCCGGTTAATAAGCTATCTTCAGAGATAGGTTGTTGTGCAAATTTAGGATAAATACAAGATGAACCTAAAAACTCTAATTTTTTAACTTGAGTTCTCCATGCTGCATCAATTATATTAGTTTGCATTTGTAAATTATCACGGATAAAATCAGCAGGATAATTATTATTAGCAAGAATACCGCCTACTTTAGCTGCTGCTAAAAATACATAATCTGGTCTTTCTTCATCGAAAAATGAATTAACTTCTGCTTGATCGGTTAATTCTAATTCTGTATGAGTACGAGTAATGATATTTTTGTAACCTAAATCTTTGAGTTTTCTATAAATAGCAGAACCAACTAAACCTCGATGTCCTGCTAGATAGACTTTATCGTTTTTATTCATGATTATTAATTAATTTACTAATAAGAAAATTTATAAAAAGAGTTTACACTTACTTTTATAACATTTAGCTGTTAGCTTTTAGCTTTCAGATTAAAGGTAAAAAATCCCGTGTCATAATATATTGTAAGGGCTAAATATTATTCAGCCCCTACATAAATTCGGTTCTCAACTTATAATTAAGTATGGGAGAGCCATATTTATACTCCCTTCTGTCTTCTTCAATTTATTTTTTGCGCCAAGTCGAAGTACATAAAATTTTCGTGCGATCGCATCTATCTGCATATTTGGCAGCTATTTCTGTAACTTCTTTCATCAATCCTTCAGCTAAAGTTGTCGGTTTTAAACCCATTTCTATAAAACATTTATTTTCTACTTCCAATTCATTTTCTAAGGCTTCATTTCGAGGGTTATCTAAATAATCAATAGAACCTCCTGTAATTTGGCTTACCAATTTAGCTAACTCATTGACTCTATGGGTTTCAGTCATTTGATTGAGAATTTTAACCCGATCGCCTTTTGTGGGTGGATTTTCGACGGCTAATTCCACACAACGAACGGTATCTTGTATATGAATAAAAGCACGGGTTTGTCCCCCTGTACCATGTACAGTTAAGGGATGACCTATGGCTGCTTGCATTAAAAAGCGGTTCAAGACTGTACCATAATCTCCATCATAATCAAAGCGATTAATTAGGCGTTCATCTTGTTTAGTTTGTTGAGTTTGGGTACCCCACACAATACCTTGGTGTAAATCTGTAATTCTTAAAGCGTCATTTTTATTATAGTAGTAGAAGAATAGCTGATCCTGAGTTTTGGTCATGTGATAGATACTACCCGGATTAGCGGGATAAAGGATTTGCTGTTTGACAACTTCTCCACTATCTAAAGGTACTTGAATATCTAAATAGCCTTCAGGAATTTTCATTCCTGCCGTACCATAGCCATATACTCCCATAGTTCCTAAATGAACTACATGAATATCTAAACCTGATTCTACTATGGCGGATAAAACATTATTGGTTGCATTGAGGTTATTATCAACAGTATAACGTTTATGCCATGAAGATTTCATGGAGTAAGGGGCGGCTCGTTGTTCGGCAAAATGAATAATAACGTCTGGTCTGTAGGTTAATAATAAATTAAGGAGTCGATCGTAATCTTGAGCCACATTGAAGTTATAAAATTGGATTTGATGGCCAGAAATCTCCTTCCAAGTATTGATTCGTACAGATAGGGGCTGAATTGGAGTTAAAGACTTAATTTCTAATTCATTATCAATGTTGCGTCTAGATAAATTATCTACAATAACTATATCATGCCCCAAATCTGAGAGATGGAGGGCTGTAGGCCAACCACAAAAACCATCCCCTCCTAAAACTACTATTTTTTTGGACACAACCCTATCTCCTAATTAATTTACGCTCGATCTGCTTACAGCAGCGCTTCGCTTCCACATAGTGCCTGCGAGAGCAGATCGCTATTTTGTTAGGTATGATAAGCTTTTTTGGCTACTTTCACAAGTTAATTTCAATAAATTTTGTTCTCTTCAAGATTTTTCTTTTTTTCAATGCATAAATTTCTAATCTCCAACGTATCTATATACACATAATTAGAAAAGGAGCATTTGATATGGCTTTAGGTACTTCTCTCCCTGACCTTATTAATGGTGGTGCAGGGGATGATAGTCTATGTGGACTAGGTGGCAATGATACACTCAATGGTCGTGCTGGTAATGATACCCTTAATGGTGGTAGAGGCAATGATATCCTTGACGGTGGCAGAGGCGATGATATGCTCTATGGTGGTGCAGGTAGTGACACTCTTTATGGTGGTTTAGGCAGTGATACCCTTAATGGTGGTACAGGGGGTGATAACCTCAACGGTGGTCCAGGCAATGATGTTTACATTGTGGATAGTGTTTTTGATGTGGTGAATGAATTGCCAAATCAAGGTATAGATACTATTCGTTCTTCTGTAAGCTTTGTGTTGGGTAACGATCAAGAACACTTGGTTTTGACTGGCAATAATCCAATTAATGGTGATGGCAACTCTTTGAGTAACAAAATTACTGGTAATAGTAACGACAACATTCTCAAAGGTTTTATCGGTAATGATACCCTTGATGGTGGTGCAGGTATTGACCAGATGTGGGGTGGAACAGGTAACGATGTTTACATCGTCGATGAGACTTTTGATCTAGTCCATGAAGCCGCCAATCAAGGTCACGATCTTGTGAAATCTTCTGCAACATATACCCTTAGTAGTAACGTCGAAGACTTATTTTTGACTGGTAATGCTGCCATTGATGGTACTGGCAATATCAGTGATAATAGGATTAAAGGTAATAATGCTGACAATACTCTTGAGGGTTTAGGAGGTGATGATACCCTAAAAGGACGCGGAGGCAATGATAGCCTTGACGGTGGCATAGGCGATGATATGCTCTATGGTGGCGCAGGTAGAGATACTCTTAACGGCGGAGATGGCAATGATACTCTCAATGGTGGCGCAGGTAGAGATACCTTTGTATTTTCTAGAGTTGACCACTCACCTATCAATTTTGGAGATACAATCACTAATTTTAATGCTGCCATTGGTGAAGTAATTGATGTGAATGACATTACTTCTGGTAGTGGTTCTTTCGGGGCTTTTGCGGCTGGTTCTACCAATGCTCAACTTGTGGGCAATCAGTTCCAGCTAGATGCTAATGCAAACGGTATATTTGACTTAGGGGATTTAGAAGTTAATATTACCAATATTGTTGGTGCTTTTGCTGCGGCTAATGTTGTCTTCTAAGAATCAATTTTCGGCTCTCCCATACTTGCGGTGATAAGTACAACTTATTATAAATTGGAAACCGAGTCTGTGTAGGGGCAGCAATAATATTGCTGCCCCTACACTATATTACTGAATGAACATTTTTCCCCATTATGTCCGAAGAGCCTGTTTATATAGTTTTGGTTAATTAGCTTTGACTTTATCTTTGTATTTTCATCTTAATCATACAAATTTTAGTTTGGTAATGTAACGTCTGTCTTCACACCGACATTTAAGATAAAATGAAAAAACTAAAGCCTTAATTATTAAAATTAAACTTTTATGCGTTCTTTTTCTCTGATTGCACCTGCTAAACTTAATCTGTATTTAGAGATTATAGGCGATCGCCCCGATGGTTATCATGAATTAGTAATGATCGTGCAAACTATTAATTTATTAGATCGTCTTGATATTTATTCTAACGGTACAGATCGTATTCGTCTTCACTGTAACAATCCTGAAGTTCCTTTAGATGAAAGTAATTTGGCCTATAAAGCAGTCAAATTAATGCAACAAGAATTTCCTAAAGTAGCAGCTAATTTTGGTGGTTTAGATATTACCATAAATAAGTCCATTCCTGTGGCGGCTGGATTAGCCGGTGGTTCGAGTAATGCGGCGGCGGTATTAGTTGGAGTTAATCAACTTTGGGAATTAGGTTTAACTGTACCAGAATTACAACAATTAGCAGCAAAATTAGGCTCAGATATACCTTTTTCTATTTCTGGAGGTACAGCAATTGCCACAGGAAGGGGAGAAAAACTTGATTCAATTAATGATTTAGATAACTTGTGGGTAGTTTTAGCCAAATACAGTAACCTTGGTGTTTCTACTCCTTGGGCCTATAATACCTATAGAGAACAATTTGGTAATGAATATATATCAGATTTACAAAGTATTAATGAATTAGCTTTAAAAATTCATTCTGGCCCATTAGTTCATGCTATTAGTCACAAAAACGGTGCAGAAATAGGGAAACTAATCCATAATGATCTAGAAAAAGTAGTATTGCCGGCATATCCCCAAGTCGCAAAATTGCGATCGGAATTTGCTCAAGCAGGAGTATTAGGTGCAATGATGTCTGGCTCTGGGCCAACGGTTTTTGCTTTATGTGAATCAGAAAAACAGGCTATACAAGTCAAAGAAATAGTACAAACTAAAATACCCAATCCTCAATTGGATTTTTGGGTTACAAAACTTTGTAGTCATGGAATTTTAGCTACTTTGAGCAGTTAGCTTTTAGATAAAATTATTAATTTTTGCGATCTTAAATATTACAAAAAGTGTGAGAATTTAAACTTTTTTAATTATTGACTAAGATAATTTAACTTTTTTATATATTTGTATCAAATTCTCATAATTTTCTAGAAATGATTATAGGCTTAAAATATAAATGATTTATACCATAAGTAATGGGGATCGAGAAAAATGAGAGATATGCACTTTAAACCCCTAACAGATAAAGAAAGAAAAATGAATCAGCGTCTAGATAAAATTAATCATGCACCCTATTTTACTATTTTCTTAATAATGTTTGCTGGGGTATTACTATTTACAATGGTGATATTATTGGGAATGGTTTAGATTAATGATTAAAAAGTTAATCCTTTGTTTGTAGAGGTAATTGATAGATTACCTCCGCATTTTGGCGTTTTGAATGGTTCAATAAAATTATTTACCCAATTTATTATTAATAAATTGCTATATTTTTACTAAAACTTGATAATATTTTTGATATAAGTAGGTACACACAATTAATTACATGGTTGAGAGAGGGAATAGGGAATAGGCACTCTTGCAATAGGTAAGAGATACAGCAATTTTAAGTGAATAGCAAAATGTGTAATTAATTTTGTTTAAGCACTTAAGTACCGCGCGCAAAATTAATGGTAGGGTGGGCAATGCCCACCAAATCATAAAGAAAATCAAAATTCTATTGCCTCATTTTAACTGAAACAGTCCACTACTGTTATGAAACCTTTTATAGAGGCGGTGTAAGAAGTTGAATAATTTAATAAAGTATTATAAACACTGGATTTGGAATTTTTGTAAATTAGGAATATTGATTTTTCCCCTATTTCCCGCCCTAGGCGGTTTTGTTTTAGGAATTATTTTAATATATATTTGGATGAAAGAATTTTCTCAAATTATTAGATTACTAATTGCAAAAGGATTCTTTTTTTTTAGTATTGGTTTAATTATTATTTCTATTTTAGCTAAATATCAAAAGGAATCTTTTTTAGGTTTAGCGAATTTTTTGCCATTTTCTGCTTTGTTTTTAGCTTTCATTTTTATGATAAAGAAGGCTAAACAATTACGTCAATTGGCTTGGATATTAGTTGTTAGTTCGCCAATAGTAGTTATTTTAGGATTAGGACAACTTTTTTTTAATTGGCATAGTCCTAATTTATTTTTTGGTTGGGAGTTAATGGCTCAAGGTAATCCAGAAGGAAGAATGTCCTCAATTTTTACCTATGCTAATATTTTAGCTATTTATCTGATTATTGTGTTTATTTTAGCTATTGGTTTATGGCTAGAAAAATATCAAGATTGGCAAAAAAATAAATTAATTTTAGGCTTTTTAACTATTGCAATTGTTGGTAATAGTATTGGATTAATTTTAACAAGTTCTCGTAATGCTTGGGCCATCGCATTTTTAGCTGCTTTAAGTTTTGCTATTTATTTAGGTTGGTATTGGTTAGTATTTATTTTTAGTGCAGCAGTTACCATAGTTTTAGGTGCATCTTTTGCTCCTCAACCTATTAATAATTCTCTCCGTTATATAGTGCCAGAATATTTTTGGGGACGTTTATCAGATCAAATGTATCCCAATCGCCCTCTAGAAACTCTCCGCCTTACTCAATGGCGTTTTAGTTGGGATTTAACCATGGAGCATCCTTTAACGGGTTGGGGCTTAAGGAATTTTAGTCCGCTATACGAAGCAAAAATGAATGTTTGGCTTGGCCATCCCCATAATTTTTTCTTAATGTTAACTGCCGAAACGGGCTTAATATTAACCGTAATGTTTTGTGGTTTAATCGCCTATATTTTAGCCCAAGGAATTTTATTTTTACGGAAAATTCAAGCAAAAGATAGGCTTATATTATTTACTTATTTAGTTGCTTTTAGTAGTTGTATTATTTTTAATTTATTTGATGTTACCCTCTTTGATTTACGAATTAATACCCTAACTTGGCTTTTACTCGCAGGTATTTACGGCGTAACTTTACATAAAAATTGTCATTGATATAGTAAAGTATTGGGTAAGATTTTGTCTGTGTCTCTGGCACAAGTATCTTACCTATAACTTAAGCACAAAAAGTAAGGGCGATCGCAGGTGTTACTAAATATATTTTTATTCGGAATAATTTTTATTACTGGTTGTTTATTAATATCAAAATCTCAAACTAATCCTAATCCTGTATTATTAACAGGACAATCTTATCAACTAACCAGTCTTTTAGAAGATGCACCAGAAACGTCATTACAAGGTCAATTTTATGCTTTTGCCATACCTATTTTGTGTTTATTAGAAGATGCACCAGAAACATCATTAAAAGGTCAATTTTACCCCCTTGCTACTCCTTTAATGACCCCTCTTGCTTGTATTCTTGCTCAAACATGGCATAAATTTTATCAACAACATTTACAACAATTAGGTATTAACTATTGGCAATGGAAAGATAAACCAGAGGTTAACAATATTTGTCCTGAATTATCCTTATTGTTAAAATTACCTTCACCTCAAGGTTATGCCCAACAAGTATTAGAATCTATCGCTCAAAATAATAATCCTTGGATTACTAATCTCTCTACACTTAATCCTATTTTACAAGCGAGAATGCGTTTAGCCTTTAAAGATTGGCACGATCAATTAATCAGATTAATTGGTATCGAAAGACTCAAATTAATTTACAAAATCTGTTATGGTACTAAATGGTCTATGATACATAGAATTATTAATGTGTGTGAGGAGGAAACAGTCAATGAAAACACGATACCTTGGTGGCAAGTGTTGGGAGTACCATCGTCAGCTACAGACAAACAAGTGGAAATCGCCTATAAAAGATTGATTAAACAATGGCATCCCGATCTTAATCAAGATACTCAAGCTACCGAAATAACAGCACAAATTAATGTAGCTTATAGTGAGTATAAATTATTTTTTCAATCTCAATCTCTTCGGGATAGCCCACTTGATACAGTTAATTTACTGCTCAAAGTTTTCTTACAAATTTTTAAACCTTTAGTATCTAGATAAAATTAAACATCATGAGTCAAGTTCGCAATTGGACAAAAACTTTAGCAACAATCTTTACTACTGCTAGTGTATCTTGGATTAGTCCAGCTTTAGCTCAATCCACAAATGTAGCAACTTCTCTTTATCAAACCCTAGATTTTGAACCTATAGAAATTCCTGTACCCCCACCTGCCAACGAACAAAGTTATTATCGGCCAGATAATGGAGTTGATTATTTTAAAGGTAATAACGAAAACATTAATTACAATGTCTGTCGTAACATTTTGCGATCTCAAATCGATCCTATTGTCAAAAAATATAATTCTAAATGGGCGATTTTAGTTGAGTCTTTAGATGGTGAAAATTTATACAATTATAATGCTGATTTAAAATTAATTCCAGCTTCTAATGTCAAAATCTTAACCACCGCCGCAGCTTTACAAAGTTTATCTCCTCAAAGTACCATTGGTTCTAAATCTTTACAGGATTGGGTATCTGTAACCAATCTCAGAAGCAATAATTATTATGCGGATACTCTCCTTCGTCACCTTGGAGGCGCGCAAAAAGTTCAACAGACTTTAATGCAGTTAGGTGTTGATGGTGGTGCTTATCGCATGGCCGATGGTTCGGGATTATCTCGTTATAATACTGCTAGTCCTAGAGCTTTAGTACAAACTCTCAGAGGTATGTATTACGCTGAAAATCATGAAGTATTTTTCGCTTCTTTACCCACTGCTGGCCAAACTGGTACATTAAGAAATAGAATGCGTGAAACTCCTGCTCAGGGAACTGTACACGCTAAAACTGGTACTTTAACAGGGGTTAGAGCTTTATCTGGATATATTGAACATCCTGTATATGGCACAATGGTTTTTAGTATTCTTGGTAATCAACCTAATCGTTCGGGATATTCTTTAGTAAGTGCGATCGATCAAATTGTAGTTAAGTTAACTACTCTTAATGGTTGTGAAGACTATTAAGTAGGCTGAAAAACAGTTTATTTAATTTTGACTAATTACTTATATTCTGCCCTTTAAATTCCAAGCTTCTACAGTTTTATTAAGTTCGATAACTTTTTATACAGAAATTGCTGTCCAAAGAGAATAAAGTTGGAAACTAAAAAACGGTCAAAAACCTAATTTTTCAATATGAAATAAATCGGTTAAATAAATTAAAGTTGGAAACTGAAATAGCTCATTAACTGAACTTCGTTGAATTATCAAATAATAAAGTTGGAAACTAGACCATAATTTGAATTGGTTTTACTTGTTGACTAATTAATTCTTTAGCAGCTAATTTAACTTTTTCAGAAAATTGGCGATCGCGTTCGTTCCAAAACTTACAGTTGAGTCAGACTAAAGTTTTATTAGTTTTGATTCCCAAAGCTCTCCATAATATTCAACTCGATTATAGCGATACCAATCTTGTTGAGAGCGATCTGGCCCTAGCCGAGAGTATGTAAAACCACAGCAATTACAACTAAATGTTCCATATAAATATCAGGAAAAATTAGGAACACCAGATGGAATAATTAGTGACAATGGTACTACAATTAAATATTTAACAGTAGATTTAATCTTTCCTGAGACAAAGCAAGCAATAAAAACATTAGTTCAAGAAACGGCAACAGAAAAAGAAAAAACACAAGAAGAAGTTAAGCAAAAATTACAAGAAATTCTTGATGAGCCAAAAGATTATGCCACAATAATTGAAGAAAAAAAATCCAACAAAGCTTATACAAAACGACAGCAACTTATATTAATTGAAGACATTAAAAAATTTGAAGAAACTCATAAAAATAAATTATCAATAACTCCCGATGGCTTAATTAAACAAGGTGATGCAACTTATAACTATTTAAAAGAGCAGATAAAATCGAGTTTGAATCCTAGTAATGAAAATACTGATACAGCTCCATTTAATTCTAATATAGAGCCATAATTTCTCAAAAATAAAAGACTAAGAATAATTCCTGTAATAGTTGTAAAAAATTAAACGAATGGAAATTGAAAAGACTATAATGGGGTCGTATTGATTTTGGTTGTCAAATGACAACTATTTAACTATAATCTAAATAGTAAATGTGAAAAAACATCCTAACAAACATATTAATGATGCAGTTAAATACGCCGTCGAAAATGGATGGGAGGTTGTAGAGGCGGGTTCTAGATCACACGCTTGGGCAAGATTAAAATGTCCTTATAACGATCCTGAATGTAGATGTGGAAAGTTTTGCCTAACTAGTGTTTGGACTACGCCAAAAAATCCCCAAAATCACGCCAAACAAATAAAACGAATTGTCAATAACTGTATAAATAAAGAAAATGGTACTGTCAATGAATGAATATGATTTTGTCTTACATTTTAAATTAGCTGACCATACAGTCTGTCCGAGCATCTACGAGGATAAATTATTTGAGGCAGGATGCGATGATGCTTTACTAGGAATAAGTCAGAGAGGTTATATAGGACTAAATTTCATTCGTACCTCTAGTAATGTAATTGAGGCAGTTTACAGTGCAATTGAAAATGTCAAGACTGCTATACCTAAGTGTGAACTTTACTACATCTCTCCTGAGATTGTGGGTATTTCAGAGATTGCAAGTATTATGAAGTGTTCTAGACAGAATATACTCAAGCTAAAAAATAGTCATACAGATACTTTTCCTTTTCCTATCAACAGCGACAGTAAATCATTAAATTGGCACTTAGCAGAAGTGCTTAAATGGTATGAATCAAGAGGGATTAGTATAGATAAACCTTTACTAGAAGTAGCTGAGTTTGCTATGCAATTTAATCTGGAAAGGCAAAATAAGAGTATAAAATCCGATGAAACTTTAAAGCTAAAAGCTCGTGATTTAGTTTATCAATAATTAACTGTATTTTAGACTAAACTAAAGTTAAAAGCTTTTTCCAGAAAGCATTTGAGGCAATTTATAAATTTTTAGGTCTGAGAAATGAGCGAATGATGAGAAAAAAATTGCATAATTTTCAGATTTTTCCCTGATAATTCTTTATAAGACAGAGAATTATCAATAACAAATTAAACTTATGGCAATTCAATGTGACGTTTGTTTGCATGACAACCCCTATGGAACAACATCTTGTGAAGCCTGTGGCTCTACTTTAGACTTATCATCATCAACACAACAAAATACAACCACCAATCACCTTGGCTATCATCTGCCCACCCTTCTACATTTAACAAACCCTCAAAACCAAAATCAATATCGCATTGAAAAAACTTTAGGAGAAGGGGGTTTTGGTATTACTTACAAAGGCATATATCTAAAAAGTTCATTACCCGTAGCCATTAAAGAAAATTGGCCTCAGGGAGGCAGAAATGGAGCGCAAATCATTTGGCCTTATTCAATCACTCCTCAAAATCAGCGAGAACAAATTAATAAATTTATCCGAGAAGGACAATGAGACATTAAACCCGATAATGTTATGGTAGTTGACTCCACAGATGAAGCTGTTTTAATTGATTTTGGTAATACTAGAGAATTTATTGCTGACAAAACAGGAGATATGACTAGAATTCTCACTCCCGGTTATCTATGGTACTGATGCACTCAGACGAGCATCAAGCAGAACAAACCGCTCAACAAGCCATTAACTTGAGTCCTAAAGATGGTAGAGGTTATGGAGTTTTAGGTTTAATTAAATGTCATCAATCTCAGTGGCAAGAAGCATTACAATATTTACAACAAGCAATAAGTTTATCTCCCCAAGAATCATGGATTTACGCTAACTTAGCTTGAACTTACGGCAAAATGGGCAATTGGCAACAAGCTCAAACAACGATAAATAAAGCAATTTCCTTAGATCCCAAATCTACATTTGCTCTTTCCTTACAAGCTTGGATTGCTATTAATCGAAAACAATGGAAAGAAGGTATGTTTTTAGCCACTAAAGCTATTTCCAATCTTAACAACTCTTCTCAAAATCAAGAAATGCTGTCTTGGATATATCCTTGTTGTTTAATGGGTTTAGAGTATGCAACCATTACCACTAAAAATCCTCAAAAAATTGAGCAACGCATACAAGAATTCATGATGCAAGTACCAAATAGTAGTTTTCCTTATGGTTTTAAAGGTTGGAAACAAGCCCAACAAAAATTATGGCAACCAGCTTTCAGTAATTTTCAGCAAGCGACTAATAAATCTAACACTAGCCGTTGGATATTACTAAATCAGGCAATTACTCAAGAACATTTGAATGATATTCAAGGGGCAATTGATACATATCAAATTTATACACAACAATTTTCTGAAAATAATTTAGTTTGGTTTAATCTTAATCAATCATTAATACCTGATGCTGCTTTTGTGTATTTTCGTCTCGGTACTTTATTCGGTAAACTTCAGCAATGGCAAGAAGCACAAAAATATTTACAAAAGGCGATCGCTTTTCATTCGGAATATGCTGAAGCTTATCATAATTTAGGTTGGGTATTATTAAACATCAAAAATTCTGCTGATGAAATTGAAAACACCCGTGATTTACTATCTGCTTATCAACAAGCAGTTAAACTGTATCAAAAACAGCAAAAATTCCAAGAAGCCCAACAAATTAATAGTTCTTTTAAATTGGCCGGAATAAGTTTATGAATAATGATAATAAAGCCACAGAAAAATCAGCTCACACTTCTCGATAACAAATTATCTTGAAAAATAAATCAATTATAAAAATGAGCAAAATTTGATAATTTCAAATCGAAAAATTTACACAGTTTCCATCTTTATTCTCTTTGGACAACCATAATAAGAAATAAATGAACTTTTATTCCACAGTAACGCTTTTTGCCAAATTACGAGGTTGGTCCACATCTAAACCACGACGGGCAGCGATGTGATAAGCTAAAATTTGTAGGGGAATAACTGTTAGAATTGGTGATAGTAATTCATCCACTTCTGGTATGGATAATAAATCATCAAAAACGGTATTACTATCATTTTCATTTCCAGAAACAACACCGATTAATCTTGCATCTCTGGCTTTTGCTTCTTGGGCATTAGAAATTACCTTCTCATAAACACTACCCGGAGTTGCGATCGCAACTACAGGTACTTTAGAATCTAAAAGAGCAATGGGCCCATGTTTCATTTCTCCGGCTGCGTAACCTTCCCCATGAATGTAACTGATTTCTTTTAACTTTAAAGCTCCTTCTAAAGCAATAGGAAAATTAATTCCTCTACCTATAAAAATAAAATCTTGAGTTTCTCCAAATTCATGGGCTAATTCCTCAATATATCCCTCTTGAGTTTCTAAAATTGTCTCCATTTGAATTGGTAATTGACACAATTGTTTAATAATATTTTCAATTTCTTCTAAAGATAAATTCCGACGCTGATAAGCTAATTCTAAAGCAAGAAAATAAAAAGCCATTAACTGTGCCACAAAAGTTTTCGTAGCAGCTACTCCAATTTCAATGCCAGCATGGGTATTAATAATAGAATCCACTAATTGATGAATTGTGCTTTCTGGACGATTAGTAATGCCCAACAATCTCGCCTGAAAACTAGCTTCTAAATTACCTCGTCTTTGTCTTTCTAATTCTAAAGCGGCTAGGGTATCAGCAGTTTCCCCTGATTGAGTCACACCAATAGTTAAAGTATAAGGCGTGATAGGTGCAGGAGCATAACGAAATTCGGAAGCATAATCAACCCTTGTGGGGATGCCAGCTAATTGTTCGATTAAATATTTACCTACTAAACTGGCGTGCCAGCTAGTGCCACAGGCTAAAATTTGGACTTGTTGTACTTCATTTAATAATTCTGAAGATAAACCCAAATTAATTGGACTGAAATCACCATTGGTTTCGGCGTGCCAATGCTCATTAAGATATGCTTTTAAACAAGTGCGTACAACTCCGGGCTGCTCGTGAATTTCCTTGAGCATAAAATGACGAAATCCCTGTTTTTCTACCATAATGGGATTCCAATCAAGGGTGCGAGGATGTTTTTTCAGGCGCACACCATCAAAATTATATACTTCCACTCCTAAAGGAGTTAATCTGGCCATCTCCCCATTTTCTAAGCTTAAAACGGCGTGGGTATGGGGTACTAAAGCCGTAATATCCGAAGCACAGAAAAATTCACCTTGACCAAAACCTAGAGTCAAAGGTGCTTGTTGACGGGCTACAATAAGCTCGTCAGGGTAATCTGCGCTAAGTATCGCAATAGCAAAAGCTCCATGTAACTGTCCTACAGCTTTTTGTACTGCTTCTAATAAGGAAATTTCTTCACTGGCTAAAAAATCAGCTATTAAATGGGGAATTACTTCCGTATCTGTATCTGAGCGAAACTTAACCCCTTTATATTCTAATTTTTCCTTTAATTCTCGATAATTTTCAATAATTCCATTTTGAACTACGGCTAAACGCTTATTCATATCTAAATGGGGATGGGCGTTATATTCTTCTGGTTTACCATGAGTAGCCCAACGGGTATGCCCGATACCAATTTGAGCGGCATTAACTTCAAATTCTAATTTTTCCCGCAGATTATATAATTTCCCTTTGGCTCTAATGCAATGTAAATTTCCTTCTAAAACAGTTGCAATTCCTGCTGAATCATAGCCTCGATATTCCAATCTTTCTAATCCTGCAAGTAAAATATCTGTTGCAGTTTGAGTTCCAATATAGCCAACTATTCCACACATTTTAGCAATTTTCTCCCTTAAAAACTTTCTGATTCGCGTTTAGGATTATTCATTCCGGGTTGATTGAGGAATAGATTTCCCCCAGCCTCATTTTGATAAATACAATCAATTTTTGGCGAACCTTCTAAAACTCCGGTAAAACCAAAGGTATTCATCCTATTTTTACAATCTCGCACTTGATCTGGATTAACTAATCCTTGTTGTTCTAAAATAGACCAGTTATTACGACGCAGCACGCATCCAGGGCGCATAGTTGGTTGAGTTACATACACATTAAATGGGTTAAGGGTTAAAAAAACTCGTAAATCTGCTACCATGGCACTTGCTCCATATTGAACGCATAGTTCAGGATTAGGTGCGCTGCGATCGATTACTTCCCTAGAAGCAACATTTTCAGGGGTAAAACTCGCTGTAGAACTAAAACCAATACCTACTCCGACTCCTAAAACAAAAATACCCCCAAATAAGGCTATAGAGGTGTAATTAAGCCAATTTTTCCCAGATGGAGGAGGATTTCTGGGATTTCTGGGAGTATCATAGTATCTGGGTGGACGGCGTGTCATAAATATTTTTATAAATTCAATTTTATTTATTCAATATAGCAATTATTTGTTATTCGTCATTCCTCATTTGTCATTGATTATGCTCCGTTATTATTGCTAGATTTAATAATCTACAGTTTAAAATAAAGATAGGATATTTGGGTTTTATTTACCATGTTTTTTAAGAAAACTTATTTTCAGAAGAAAAGATACGGACAAAACTGGGCAATTGTCACGGGAATTTTATGCTTAATGTTTTTGTTAGTTCCTTATACTGCAAAGACTGAGGAACTAAGTAATAATGCTTTACCACCATCTCCAGATACTGGTTCTCCGGAGGAGGATTTTTCGGCGGCAGGAACTAGGGAAAATCATCTACTGAAAAATATATGTGGTGAAACTGGTCAAAAAATTGCTTATTTATTTGGTAATAAAAACAGAGAGTTTACTTTATCTGCTCATCCTAGTTTTTGGTTTTATATTCCCAATAATATTCAAAAGGTAGCTCAACTTAAGTTTATAGTTACAGAATTAGAAACCGGTAAGAAAATATACGATCGCACTTTACCATTTCCTGAAAAAGCTGGTGTGATGGGAATTATTATTCCTCCAGAAGCACAATATAGTTTATCTGCTAATGTTAATTATAGTTGGAGTTTAGCTGTTGATTGTGTTGGAACAACAGGCGAATCAGAGATAGCTTTAGAAGGTTGGTTAAATCGTTTATCTTTAAGTCAAGATTTAGAAAATCAGTTAGCAACTATTTCTCCTGCAAATAAATATGAAGTTTATTTGGAAAACGATTTACTATACGATGCTTTAGACGATTTAGCACAACGTCGCATAGCCGAACCAAATAATATTGAGTTAGAAACGGCATGGAATCAGTTATTAGTAGAATTAGGGTGGCAAGATTTAACTCCAAATTCTGTAGTTGAGCCTTATCTTTTGAATTAGTACAGCAACAAAGCCAAGAAAAACTAATAAAACCTAGCCTTTATAACTATACAAAAGAACGTTCAGTTTACATTGCCTCATACCAAGATAAAAATAAAGGGAAAATAAGTTTTTATTATTTACTGGTTGCGTCCTTCTGAAGCTATTGCTCTTGAATGGAAGCATATATCATTAGATTTTAAGTCAATTATTTTCGGTTAAGCAGTAGTAGAAACAAAATTAAAACTCTCTACCAAGACTAAAAAATCTCGGTATATTCCTGATTTTGATTAGATAGTATTGTTCAATATGAGTAATTTTACTTAGTTGTGAACGTTGCAATTATTTATCAACTATTTGTACCTTTCCAAGAGAATGTTAAGTATATTTACTCATTTACTCTCACGATTACTAATAGTAAATTGAGAATGTGAGACAGAATTGAGACAAGTATTACTAAAAGAGTTCACGTTGTGCAAGTGAAAGTTAAGCCATATAAGCTAATCTAATTATAATAGTGGGCAGAGCGAGACTCGAACTCGCACGACCGAAGCCGCCACATTTTGAGTGTGGTGCGTCTACCAATTTCGCCATCCGCCCTGAATAGCATTATTAACTATACAACCTTTTTTATAATTTTGCAATAACTTTTGATATTCTTGAGAACTAGCCCAATTTTTAATCTCTTTTGCCCTTAAAACTGGTACTGGATGAGTTAATTGAGCAGTTTGAGTAGATTTAAGCATTGCACCTAATTCTGTGTCACTAATACTTTGATAAGCTTGGGCTTGTTCAATAAAAGCTTGTAAATTTAATTTAGGTGCTAAAGTTGGACTACCTCCAGCTAATTTCATTAATACGGACATAATTACTTCTGGATTTTGTACTGCTAAAAGTGCAGCGCGATCGCAACTAAACTCTGCACAACGTAACCATTCTAGCATCTGATTTTGTAAAGATTGAGCGATTAAACTACCCCAACCCGGTAATAAATTAGTAGCTAAAACGATAATATTAGCCATAGTTAAATAAACACCATGTTCGCATTTTAAATGACCTAATTCATGGGCTATTACTGCTTGTATTTCTTCTGGTGTGAGCATTTCAATTAAGGAGGTATGCAACACCATAAAGGGCTGTTTTCCCCGCATGGCAAAAGTATAAGCATTGGGAACAGGATTTTGTTGTACGTATAGCTCTGGTGGTTCTAGGTCGAGAATTTCACAGGCTTCTAAAAGTAATTTATATAAATCTGGTAATTGATTTTTATTAACCAAAATACTAGAAGCAATATTATTAAGATAAAAAAACTGTTCTGCTACTGAACCTAATACACTACGAATAGCAATATCTAATCCGGGTAATTGTTGTAAAGTTTTAGTTGCTTGTGCATCAAAAGGATGACGAAAATCGTGGGAATTTAAGCCTAATAATTTTATTTTTGTCATTATTTTTCGATTTATTTATATGATTTTTATAGGGTGGGCAATGCCCACTCCACAAAAATTAAACACCAAAAGATTTACCACAACCGCAGGTTTGAGCAGCGTTAGGATTGGTAAATTGAAAACCACCACCAATCATGGCGTTACTATAATCTAATACTAAGCCGTAAAGATATAATAAACTTTTGCGATCGCAGACAATCTGAAAACCATCATAATCAAAAACATCATCTTGCTGTGAATTTATTGTGCTAGGATCGGCAAAATCCATCAGATAAGACATACCAGAGCATCCTCCATTTTTCACACCTACTCGCAAACAAAGATCCTTGCCCTGTTGTTCTCGTAACATTAAAACGTGCCTCAACGCAGTTTCTGTCAGTTGAATCCCTTTAGTTGGGGTTTGAGTTGCTTCTGTCATTTACTTGGTGACTCCTAAGCTTTGTTTAATATCTAAATGCTATTTTTACTATCTATTCTAGCGAGTTATTGAAAATATTTTGTTTAACATTCTGACAAAAATTTTTTAAAAGCAAATAAAATTAGCAAATATCTAAATATTTAAAATAAAATATTTAGATATTTTTTCTTGTCTTATCTAGTAAGTAGATACGCAAAAATAATTAGATAAAAATGTTTTTACGGATAATATTTTAGGTAATGTTTGTAGAGTTTATGGTCCTATTACCCCAATACAATTTTGGATTTTTATCGAATAAAAAATATATAATTTATATAGAAATATGTTATTTATTTACAGCATTAGTAAATTTTTATGCTTATTGGACTTTTAGCTATACTATCCGCATCAGCCGCAGCAGGAATGAGAATTGCTTTACCCTTACTGGTAATTGGTTTATTGCGTCAAGAACAACTTTGGAATAATGTACCTATACTATCTCGTATTCATCCTCAAGTATTAATTGCCATTCTTACCAGTTGGTCTTTATTTGAATTATTTGGTTCAAAAAAGTTAATGGGACAAAGAATATTACAAATCATTCAATTAATTTTTAGTCCCATAGTAGGCGCTTTAATGGGCATTACCGTAGCTAAGATGGTTCAAATAGAATTCACACCATTGTGGATTATTGGCATTACCGGCGGAGTTTTAGCTTTAGTGATTAAATTAGTAGATGTTGGCTGGTTTTTTAGATTAAGAGGTATTCCTATTTGGGCAGTTTTTCTGGAGGATATTTTGTGTATATTTTTAGTTTTATTTGCTTTTAAAGCTCCTGAAGAGGGAGGATTAATTGCTATGTTATTACTATGGATAGCTATTCGCAGTTCTACAGAATGGCGTAATTGGTATTTAGAAAAAAAAAGCCCTACCGCATCAGAACCTGATTAATTAAACAATAGGGATTTTTATATTCAATCCTATAAAATACCAAGAAAATGTAAAGGCCCATGGCCACTAACTAATTCTATGATTACTCCCAGAAATCCTAACATGGCGAGTCTGCCATTCCAAACTTCAGCCGCAGTAGTTAAGCCCCATTCCCAACGCTCTTGGGGATACATTTTCATATTTTCCACAGGGTGAACTACTTCAGCAAAGGTACAAGGTTTATTATTTAATGATGTTTGAACTAAATCAGCTAAAGATTCAATAAAAAGAGGATGAGTATTTAAAGCTGGTACACGCATAAAGTTATGAATACCAGCAGATTCTGCAATCTCTCGATATTCAATATCTATTTCCTGTAAAGTTTCAATATGTTCGGAAACAAAACTAATGGGTACTACTAATATATCTTTTATTCCTTTAGTGCCTAGCTCTTTTAAGGCATCTTCTGTGTAAGGTTGCAACCATTCCACAGGGCCTACCCGACTTTGATAAGCTAAGGTATAATCGTTACTACGATTTAAGGTTTCCATAATTAGCTTAGTACATTCTTCAATTTCTTGTTGATAAGGATCGCCTGCTTCATCTACATAGCTTTGAGGTACTCCGTGGGCACTGAAGAAAATATGCACTTGCTCAGATTGAGGATGTTTATCCAATTCAGTAGCAATTAAATTGGCCATGGCTTGCAAATAGCCTTGATGATTGTACCAAGAAGGAATAATAGTATATTCAAGTTTTTTTAATTGTGGATCTTGAGCCCACATTTCTTCTAAAACTCGAAAGCTAGAACCACTGGTACTAATAGAAAATTGTGGATATAAGGGTAATATAACTAATTTTTGCAGATTATCTTGTTTAATTTCGGCGATCGCTTCTTCTGTAAAAGGATACCAGTAACGCATTCCAATATATACTTTAACCTCAGAATTTTCTGTTTTTAATTTTTCTTCTAAAGCCTTACTTTGTTGTTCTGTAATCTTTCTTAATGGAGAGCCTCCTCCAATTTCTAAGTAATTGTCCTGAGATTTTTTAGCTCTTAAAGTAGAAATTAGCCATGCAAGGGGTTTTTGCATCCATTTAGCCGGTAATCTGATAATTTCTGGGTCAGAAAACAAATTAAACAGAAAAGGACGCACATCCTCTATTTTATCTGGACCACCTAAATTTAATAATAAAACTCCAAAACGCCCCATAGTTTTCACAATTTACTAAAAATTTTTATTTTCTTTACTAATTGTAACAATATATCTTTTTATTCGTTTAACTTTTTTAACTTTTAATGTCAAGATGTGAACTACCCCGCCCTGTCTAACGACGAGGGCGGAGCTTCGGACTTCACAGGAGACTGCCTCAAAACCGACTTACGTCCGCCTTTTGGTCTTACATCTCCTCCATCCGCAGAGACGGGTGTTCCCCCCGTCTGTAACATCCTCAGTCCTTCTGCTCTAATGTTCATCGCCGCATTACCATCACGGTCATGGAGAGTTCCACAATGGGGACAAGTCCATTGTCTGACATTTAGTGGCATTTCGCCTATTTGATAAAAACAGTTAGAGCAAGTTTTAGAACTAGGAAACCATCTGTCAATTTCTATTAGCAAACCACTTTTTTCTTTGAGCTTATAGTCGATGAAATTGACAAACATTCCCCAACCTACATCTGAGATTGCCTTTGCTAATTTGTGATTACGAACCATGCCCTTGACGTTTAGATTCTCAACGACTACCACCTGTGATTTATCCACTATTTTTCTTGATAGTTTATGGAGGTAATCTTGGCGAGCATTACTTATACGTTCGTGTACTTTAGCTACTAGCTTTCTAGCTTTTTCTCTTGATTTTGAACCTTTCTCTTTATGGGATAATTTTTGCTGTTTACGAGCTAAGTTTTTTTCGTGCCTTTTTAGATGCTTGGGATTAGCATACTTGCTAACTTTTTCACCATCAAAAGTTACAGCAAAGTCTAATAAACCGAGGTCAATTCCTGTTGTTTTACCAATCCCCCCTTTAGTTCCCCCCTTACCAAGGGGGGTTAGGGGGGATGGGAATTTCTCTTTTGTGTCAAACAAAAGACTAGCATAATATTTCCCAGAAGGTGTTCTGCTAATGGTAACAGTTTTAATTTCCCCTTCAAAAATGCGATGAATTGAGGCTTTTACTAACCCATTTATCTTAGGTAATTTAAGTTCACCATCGACTATTTTTACGCTTTGAGGGAACTGAATTGACTGCTTTCCTTGATAACTTTTGAAACGAGGATATTTAGCTCGTTTTTCAAAGAAATTTTTGAAAGCTTTGGTCAGATTAAGGGTAGCGGATTGCAAAACTTGAGAATGACATTCCCCTAACCAGGCGGAAGAAACCGCTCTCTTTAGCTTAGGTAATTCCTTGTTAAGTGCAATTTGGCTAACTCCCTTACCTGTTTGTTTATATGTTTCATTACACAAATTGAGCGCAA
>CAYPSO010000003.1:37924-87538 GCA_964413275.1 uncultured bacterium
AGCGCAAGATTTTGATTTTGTGTATTTGTGTATTATTGAGGGGAACTTATATTTTGGTCGCCATTCATCCCCACACGGAAAGCGAGGGATGGGGAATTCTGGCGACATTTCAGTTAATTGATTATAAATCATAAGCAATTAACTATTACCTCAATTATTAGATATAATGGCAGGTTGGACTTAAAATAACCGTTATGGAGGTAAAAATCATGGCTCGTCAATGCCAACTCACAGGTAAAAAAGCTAATAATGCTTTCGCTGTATCCCACTCCCATCGTCGAACCAAAAGATTACAACACGCTAATTTACAGTCAAAACGAGTTTGGTGGGCTGAAGGAAAACGTTGGGTAAAATTACTACTTTCCACTAGAGCGATTAAAACTCTTGAAAAAAAGGGTCTTCAAGCGATGGCCAAAGAAGCTGGGATTAATCTTAATAAATACTAATTTTATGGCAATTTCCTGCCAACTACGTCCGCATCATGCGGACTTTATATTTTATAGCATTGTTTAAGTGACTTAAATCACAAATAATTATTAATATAATCACACATTATCAATTGATAACAAATATATAATTGAAACAGATAAATAAAAATTTATAAATATTCTTAAAAATCATAACAAACTCAATAATTAACTATGAACAAAAAATTAATATTTGCACTTTTAAACTATAAATCCAAGGAGAGCGGATTTACTACTGCTCTGGCAGTAGGTTTGGGATTAGTTATGCTCTTAGTTGGTACAACCATGATGCTTAGGTCTCAAGGTAGCCAAGCTAATTCCTTTTTACAAAAAGAAACTGCACTGAGCTTAGGTATAGCAGAAGGTGGCATGACCAGAAGCTTATCAAAACTAAATAGCGGTAAGTATTCCGATTATTTAAAATATAGTTACGATCCCAATGGTTATTTAGGTACTGCTGTTAATGAGTGGGAAAATCCAGTTAGTTTAGGCCTTTGTACCGTAACTCCTGATGCTCTACAAGGTGATGTAACTGGTAAAGTTGCCGCAGGAGATGGGGAATATGAATTATTAGCTTACCGCTATAATAGTGGTGATGAGACTTCTCAACTATTAGTTAAAAGTACAAAATCATCAGCAGAATCAAAAGTTCAAGTCAAAGTTAACCTTGAAGAGGCTATTTTAGATAATTCCTTTCCGGGGGTTTATGCCAGTGAAGTAGTTAGTCTTGGAGGCAATAGCATTATTAAAACTGCGGGGGGTAGTGGAGACTCTGCTAATGTAATTTGTCGTGATTGTTACGATAACTTAAATAGCGGACAAAAAAGCGGTATTACCTTAGATTGTGAAAATGGTTTTATCTCCAAAGAAACAGCCTTAGATATTATGCAAGCTAGTGATGTTAATAATGTAGATGGTAATGCCTATATTTATAATGTAGATCTTCCCACTCTTCCCAGCGCACCCACTCAGCAATGCTCCTCAACTGCGCCAAAAAATCAAGAATGTTACATACCTATTAATCCTATTTCTGGGGCTATGACCTTGCCAAGACCAACCGATGTTACTGACAGAGCAACTTGGCTTTGGAGTGATATGACTGTTCCTTATCATTATGTTATAGGTAATTATAGTAATACAAACCAAGACTCTATTACCATGACTGGTAACACTGCAATTTTAACTGCCGACACATCCATTGCCAGTATCCGTATTTACGCAGACCGAGATGTTAAACTCGCTGGTGGCGGTGGTAGTGGTACATCGGTGGTGCATAATGGCTCTCCAGAGCGTTTGGCTCTATTTGGCACTGGAGGAACAGATCAAGATATTACTATTAATGGTGGTGCTCAAGCGATTAATATGTTTATTTTTGCACCTAAGGCTACTGTGGGTGTTAATGGTGGTTCTAGCGATCCAGATTTGGTTGGTGTAGTTTGGTCGGATACTTGGAATGGTTCATCTAGCGGTAATGTTGCCATAGAAATTCCCGATGGCATGGCAGAAAAATTATCTGATGAATTTGGTGGTAGTTATAACGTAGGAATTAAAGTTTATTCCACCAGCGCACCTAAGAATTGGCGCAGAACAGATATTGATACTAACTAGTAATAATACGTAAAAATATTTAATCAATTAATAATTAATATTAGTGAATATACGGAAGCAATTTATCTTTGTAAAGAGTTAGTTAAATTGATTTATTTGGGTGAAAATGTAACTATAATGAATTTGAAAGGCTAAAAATAAATCAACCTTTTTACTAAAAATACACTGTCCCAATAACTAACAATTAACTAATATTAAAATTAAGGAACGCTACTTAATAATGAATACTAAAATGAAACTATTATTACTAGGCGGACAATTAAAAGAAAAAGGTTTTTCTTCTGTATATGCTATGGGTATAGGTCTAGTTGGTTTAGCTGTAGGCATGACTCTGATGGCTCGTGACCATAAAGGACAAGTAGTGGCCTATACTCAACAGGAATTTAATCAGGTATCATCTATTGCTGATGTAGGTGTTACTCGTATTCAATCTGTTTTGTTAAGAGTTCCGGGTTTGGCCAAGCAAGAATACAATGGTGATAACGGTACTGATGAGTGGACAGCCTATGCTACAGAATTGGATGCTGGTGGTGGAGTTTGCGGTGTTACCATAACTGATATTCTTAATACAGTCATACAACAACCTTTTAATGATGCAGGTGGTGCTGGTAAATTTAGATTGGTAAGTTATACTCCCCCTGGTGCTGGTGGTGGAGAAGGCACTTTAAAAATTCAAGCTACTACAGATACCACTGTTGCAAGTGTGTCAGACTTTAATAAGACTAACAGTGGTAAATCTACCATCGAAGTTAAAATTCCTCTCAATGATGGTACAGGCACAACACCACCGGGCTTATGGGTAGCGACTTTTGATGATGGCTCAAACAAAAGTCTTGGTGAAACTAACCAACAAATTAATGCTGATGTTGTCACCCAAGATTGTAATACTGATGATTTTAATTCAACTAAGAATTTCCCTTCCGGTACTAATTGGCGGGTATCAGCACAACCAATGATTAAGTTTCCTGATTTACCAGAGTTACCATCTAATATAACTGCTTTAAGTGATTTATCATCATGTTCGGCACTAACCACAAGTTCTACTCCTAACCAAAATATATTGGCTCAAGTAGCCGATCAATTTAAAGGTGTATTTATTTCTCCTGCTATGGCTGCTAATGATAAAGGTAAAGGTAAAGACAGTAGTAGCGGTAGTAGTGGCAGTAAAGGTAGCAGTAAAAAAACCATCAGCTTACCCGGAGTTTGTGCAACAGCAGCTTATAATGATCAAGGAACACCTTCTGACACCAGCGACGACACCTACGACTTTTTAGTAAGTGAGTTAAGTTCTGATGATATAACCGTTGATTTAACTGGTTTAACTGGAAAGGCCGTCAGGATTTTTGTTCAGGGCAATATTGAGTTAAAAGGAAATGCTGGTATATCCTCAGAGCCTAATACCTTACAAATCTATGGTAGTAATGGTGCAGGTATTAATGGTAAAGCCGTAAATTATGCTCTACCCGGAGATAGTAATCAATATACTACAACAGAGGTCTTAACCAGAGGCGGTGCTAACATTTATTCCTTCTTGTTTGCTCCCGCAGCCACAGCCGGTGTTAAAGGTGGTGGTAATGGTGGTGGATTTTATGGTGTAATGTGGGTAAATAACTGGGCTGGGCCTGGTTTCGGTTCTAGTTCTAATAAAATTGTGATCGATCCACCAAGCAACTTTAATTGGGATTTACTTCCTGAGAATATGATTGATAGTATCACTGTCTTACCGGGTAATGGTATTCAACCTTTAACGGCTCGTTATAGAAAAGAATCTTAGAATAATAGATAAAAAGAAGATCTTAAATGAGGTATCCTATGATTTCATCCATATTCAAAACAAAACCAGAAATAACTGAAGAAGGTTTTACGATCATCGATGTGATCATAGGTATCCTTATTGCTAGTACCTTTTTATTAGTCAGTCTCCAATCTATGGTACTCGCTACCTATTTTCGGGTAGCTGCCCAACAATCTTCTGAAGGTATTCTCTTAATACAACAAGATTTAGAAGAAATTAGATATTTAGCTACAACTACTAATCTTCCCTACGATACAACTTTATGTAGTCCTGCTAATGCTTCCTCTGGATATGGCCAAACCTTATTAGATTCTCTTCCTACTGTCACCAATCCTCAGAAGATCAATAACTTACAATACAATTTAACTCGTAACGCAACAGTCGCCTCAGACTCTCCCTACAACATTTTACAATTAAGCTATCAAATTACATCTTCAGATGATGGAGATGAAGTAGCAACATTATATACGGAGGTGATACCAGATGCGGCGTTTGAATGTAACTAATCATTCTTTGGGTTTTACATTATTTGAACAATTAGTTGTACTGGTTATTATTGGTGTTGTAACTGCTATAGCTGCTCCTAGTTTCTTGATTTTGAATCAAAAAGCAAAAGTTGATGATGCTATGAATAGTTTACGCATAGGTATTCAGGAAGGGCAAAGACAAGCAATTACGAAAAGCAAAGACTGTACTATTACTTTACCCGCAACAGGTACAACTAACCCAACCATTCGTAGTGATTGTTTTCTTTATGGCAATGTTGAATTAAATGATGTCACTTTAGCTCACAATTATGCTCCTGATGCAGTAGATCCAAGTATTAGTAAAATTGTTTTTGATTATAAAGGCAGACCAAGTACGATTAGTGATAAAGGTACAATGGTTGTTTATATTCCGGGTATTGAACATCAAAAATGTTTAGTTATTTCTAATTTAATTGGTATGACTCGTTCTGGTGATTATGATGATGTTCAAACTAATGGTGTATCTAGCACTTCGTGTACAACTTCAAATTAATTACTAATATTATTAATCATGAAAATATCTTTTTTCAAATCTTTATTAAAAAAAAATTATATTAGAGCAGTTTTTGCCCCCCTAGCCCCTCTTAACCGCTCCTTAATCCCTTATAAGCCTTACCAAGGGGGGTGGGGTGGATTTACTTTAGTTGAACTATTAATAGCTAGTTTCATCGGAGGTTTAGTAATTGCTGGTGCAGGTTTTGGCTTAGTAAACATAGTAACGGCTAATGAAATTTCTGAAGCTAAAACCCAACGACGTCTTGAATTAAACCGAGCTATAGAATTTCTGTCTGAAGAAATCAGAATGTCAAATAAAATTAGTTCTGCTAGTGGTGGTACGTTTCCGGGTTCGGGAACTGGTGTATTATTATTAGATATAGCTGACGATCCTGATGATACTAATCCCAATCGAGTTTATTTTATTCGTTCAAGTACACCTACATGGATAGATAACTATACTATTAATCGTGCTTCAAGTGATTATTCAAGTTCTATTAGTGTTTCTAGTCCTAGTGATAAAGTTTTAGTGGATGCTTTGGATGCTCCTTCTAATATTGATCCTTCTTCTACTGAAGTAACCGATATTACTGCTGATTGTACCGGTGTCTCTGGTACTTTTTTAGGTGCTAATGGTTTTTATGCCTGTTTATATAGTGATAATCGTACCGTTGATTTGTATATGTATGGCAGACTAAGTAAGGATAGTAATCAATATATAAAAGTTGCTACTAAAGTTTTTGCTCGCGCTCAGTAATATAGCAATTAGCAATTAGCTTTTAGCTTTTCTGGCATTATCAAATTATTGTAGGGGTTGAATAATATTCAACCCCTACGATATGTTATGGTGTGAACTTTTTTCCCCATAGCAGAAAATGAATTGGCTAGGATAGATGAGAATTGCTTGATTGACTAAAGCATTTAAAACAATAAAAATGTTAACAACATTAATCGATTGATTATGAGTTATGGGTAATTTCCGTTTTTTTCTTTTTTTTCGTTATCTTAATTGGTTTGTTGTAAAAAAAACAATTAAAAGGACTTTTGAAGCCAGATTAATGGGTTTGTCATCGGAAATTGCTTTTAATACCTTACTAGCTTTATTTCCAACTATACTTGCTATCTTTATGGCCATTGGCTTCTTTGAAGATTCTTTACAAAGAATTTTAGAGGATTTAGTACGTCAATATAAAAATGTTGTTCCCGTTATTGTCTGGGATTTATTAAAAAATTTTGTTAATGAAATAGCAAAAACTAAAAGTAAAAGGTTATTTTCGATCAGTTTTATCGTGGCAATTTGGCTTTCTTCTGGTGCTTTAAGTGCAGCCATGAGAGCTTTAGATCAAATTACCCATATTCCCAGAAAAAAAATCAGGCCTTTTTGGCAAGCTAAATTAATTTCTTTATTTATTACCCTTGGTTCAATTTTTTTGTTAGTAATTGCTTCTTTTTTAGTATTTTTAGGAGATTCCATAGTTAAGATAGCCATTGAATTGATGGTTAAATTTCAATTAACTCAAACAGGGACTTCTTTATTAATAATCCTTTGGCGTTTATTAAGTTGGCCAATTGTTTTAAGTGTTATAGTAATTACTGTTGCTTTTATTTATGAAATTATTAAAAGTCCTAAAAACATCAAATATCCCATTAAAAAAATTAAATTAATTGTACTTGTTATTATCATTAGTGGAATAATTTTATTAATATTAACTGGTTTATTAGTATTAGTTGATCATTTAATGATTGGATTAAAATTTAATTATAATTTAGCCTCAGTTTTAATAAAAATATCTAGTTTTTTAAGTTGGCCAGTTGCTTTAATATTTGTATCTATTGCTTTTGCTTTTATTTATCGTATTGGCGTAAGTTATTGGCAACAGGGAACTCCTTTACTACCCGGAGCAATTTTAGCAGCTATATCTTGGGCTATCATTTCTGGATTATTTCGTTTATATGTTTCTAATTTTGGTCAATATAATAAAGTATATGGTGCTGTGGGTGCTGTAGTGGTTTTAATGTTGTGGCTACAAATAACATCTCTACTTATGTTACTCGGCTATCAATTGAATATTATTGTAGGAGAAATAATGTTAAATCAAACAAAATCAAATAATATTAATAACTCAAAATAATTACTAAAATTGAAAGTATTATAAAAAGTATTTAAAAATCTAATGAAACAGCTAAGAGCTAAGAGAAATAGATACAAAGTTCCCCAAAAATTACTTAATTGGTTAAATTTACGTCCAGAAGAAGGAGAACGTACCTTACTAATGTTTACTGTTTTAACAGTTACTTCAGTAGGAATGCTTTGGGTAGAACAAACTTCTATTGTTCTTTTTTTAGATAGTTTTGGTGCTAATTCATTGCCACTTATTTATATATCTAGTGCGATTATAGGCTCTGGATTAGGTTTTGTTTATTCTTGGTTACAAAGTAATTGGCCTATTCAAAAAGTATTAGTAGCAGTTGTGGTAATTATGGCATTACCTTTGTTGTTATTTCGTATTGGTTTAGAAATAACTTTTTTCCAAGGAATAATTGGTTTATTAACAGTTTTTTTATTAAGATTATGGATTGATGCTCAAGAAATATTAAATGAATTAAATGCTCAATTAGCATCCAATCAATTGTTTAACCTTAGAGAAGTTAAACGAACTTATCCTATTATTTCTAGCGGTGTTTTATTGGCAGATGTAATAGCTGGGTTTTCCTTGCCAATTCTGTTAATTTTTGTGGGAATAAAAAATATTTTATTATTAGCATTATTTGTGATTTTATTAGGAGCAATATTGTTATTTTATATTACTCAAATATATAGCCAATCATTTCCTAAAATATTTATTAAAAATAATGATGACTCAAATAAGCTGATGATGACATCATTACTAAGAAAATCATCCTTGGATTATATTATTCCTCTCTTTATTTTTTTAGTAATGGGAAAAGCTCTTTATGTCTTAGCAGAATTTCATTATTTAGGACAATTAGAAATTAATTTTACTCCTCAGGAAATTGCTAGTTTTTTAGGCTTTTTTTCTGGAGTGCTTGGACTTTTTGAAATTACTACTCAATGGTTTATTTCTAGTCGTATAGTAGAAAACTTAGGAGTATTTATTTCTTCTATGTTTTTACCTATATTTTTAGTAGTTATAGGAATCATAACCATATTATTAGTTAATATTTTAACTGATACTAATTTAACCATAGCTAATATTTTTTTATTTAGTGCGATCGCAATTAAATTTTTTGATGAATTATTTCACTATACTATTCTGGCAGGAATTAAACCTTTTTTATTTCAACCTTTCCCTATTAATATTCGTAGTTCAGTTCAAACTTTAATCCAAGGTGTTGGCGAACAAATTATCACAGGAATAACAGGAATATTTATTTTAGCTATTGTTTGGTCGCTGAATGGTATTTTTATTTTAGAAACTCCTGAATACATAGCAAATATTCAAGGTACGATCTTTGTGGCTGGAATTATTTTTTGTTCCTTAATTTGGGCTGGTATTGCTTGGTATTTACGTTACAGCTATATCAATTTACTGGTCAAAGAAGCTGAACAAGGTCGTTTGGGTTTTGCTAATTTTGATATTAAAACTTTTAAGCTGGTTATTATTGAAGCTTTAAGTAATAAACAAACAGATATAGATAAAAGTTCTTGTATTGATTTACTTGAAAAAATAGACCCCGTTAATGCAGCAGAAATTTTAGCACCTAGATTATTAGATTTATCCCCAAATCTACAAAAACAAAGTTTAGAAATTATGCTCAAAAATCCTAATCGAGAATATGTAGGAATTATACAGAAACTTATTTATCTTAAACCACCGGTAGAAGTTTTAGCATTAAGTTTACGTTATATATGGCTATCTCAAACAAAAATTAATTTAGATATTCTTAAAACTTATTTAAGCAAGAATATTGAAGCAATTTTACGCAGTACAGCAGCAACTTTGATTTTAAAAAGAGGTAATAATCGAGATAAAAATGAGGCGATTATTGTCCTCGATAGTATGATTAATTCCTCTGTTGAAAAAGAGAGGGTACTTGGAGTTGGGATTTTAAAAGATGGTGCTCAATCTTTTTTAATTAAACGTTATTTACCTAATTTACTTCAGGAAAAATCATCCACCGTGCGTGGTGAATTAATAAAATTAATTGCTGAAAAAAAATTAGCTAATTATTATTATTTATTTTTAGATGGATTGTATGAAAAATCTTTACGAAAAGCAAGTCACAAATCATTACTAATGTTAGGTAATGAAGTTTTACCTTTATTAAATAAATTTTCTGAAGATAAACATAGATCGGATGCGATCAGATTACAAGCATGGCATTCATTATCAGAAATAGGTACACCAGAAACTTATAACTCTTTAGTTCAACAATTAATTAGTAGTTGGGGAACAACTAGACGTAATTTATTGCGTGTTATTTTAAAAATTCCTGATGATAAAGGTTTAGATATACTCATGGATAGTTTAGGCAGAAATGGCATTGAAACCTTGATAGATCAAGAATTATTAATGTTAGGACAAGTTTACGCAGGTTTAATAGATTTACAAGTCGCTTCCCGAGAAGGAGAATTAATTATAAATGCCCTACAAGGGATGAAAAATGATATTTTTGAAAGATGTTTTTTATTAATGCAATTTCTTTATCCTTTAGAAACAATTCAAGCTATAATTTTAAACCTAAATTCTGATAATTCTTACAGCATAGATGTAGGTTTAGAATTATTAGATAATGGCATTGATTTACCTCAAAAAAATATTTTTCTCCAATTATTAGAGCGAGGTTTACCAGTAAAGATAAAACAATTAGAAACCATTAAGTCAATCATCTCCTATCAGCCCATGACGGCTAAAGATAGATTAATGCGTCTGATTACTTTACGTCATTTTTTATCTGATTGGACTTTAGCTTGTTGTTTTCATTTAGCTCGCAGTCGAAATTGGTATATTCAACAACAAATTATCTCCGTTTGTTTGCTTCATCCTAGCAGTTTTGTTCGAGAAGCAATATTAACTTATCTCAAAGAAAGAAATCCTACTCTTTGTCGTCAAATATTATTAAGAATAAAAAACGATCCCAATCCTTTAGTTTCTGCTTTAATAAATCAAATAAAAGCCGAATTAAATTAATTATTTATGTTAAGTAGTATCGATCGCCTATTATTTCTTAGAAAAGTTTCTATTTTTGAAGACTTGCGAGATGATTTTTTAGTAAAATTAGCTTCGGTGATGGATGAAGTATCTTTTCCGGCTAATTACACTATTTTTAAAGAAGGAGAAGAAGGAAAATCTCTTTACATTGTAGTTTCGGGTAGAGTTAAAGTTCATTTAGGCGATCGAGAATTAGCTCAACTGGACAAAGGTACATTTTTTGGGGAAATGGCTCTATTTGATGCCGAACCAAGATCGGCTTCTGTAACTGCCCTAAAAGACTGTGAGTGTCTAACTTTAAACCAAATCCAATTGATTGATGCCATCGAAGAAACTCCAGCAATTGCCATCAATATTACCCGTACCCTTTCACGACGGATTAGGGAGCTAAATAAAAAAATCAACGCCTTTGAAGCTCGACTCAAAACGGGAAATTTGAAAAAATAAAACTTAAGAACTGATGTTACGCAAAATCGAAATAATTGATTTAGTAATAGTCGTAGGAGTTAACGTCCGTACAGTAGTCAGTAGTCAGTATTCGGCTAATTGCTAACGGCTAACCGCTAATTGCTAAAAGCTAAAAGCTAATCGCTAATTGCTAAAAACGAATAACAAGTAACAAGTAACAAGTAACAAGTAACAAATATAATATCTTGTAATTGCACCGAGTCTAGTTCCTTTTTTAATTTTTTTTATGAATCTAATCACCGTATCAACACAACCTTTTACCGACCAAAAACCCGGAACATCTGGACTGCGCAAACGAGTACCAGTATTTCAAGAACGAAATTATTTAGAAAACTTCGTTCAATCCATCTTTGATAGTTTAGAAAGATACGAAGGAAAAACCTTAGTAGTGGGTGGCGATGGCCGTTATTACAATCGTACAGCCATTCAAACCATCCTCAAAATGGCTGCTGCTAACGGTTTTGGTAAAGTTTTAGTCGGGCAAGGCGGTATTTTATCCACTCCTGCTGCATCTTGTATCATCCGTAAATATGAAGCTTTTGGCGGTATTATCCTTTCCGCTAGTCATAATCCTGCTGGCCCTGATGGAGACTTTGGTATAAAATATAACATCGGTAATGGCGGCCCTGCCCCAGAAAAAGTTACTGATGCTATTTATGAATGTAGCAAAACCATCCAAGGTTACAAAATCCTTGAGTCATCCGATGTTGACTTAGATAAGATTGGAACTTCAACTCTTGGCAAGATGACCGTAGAAGTTATTAATTCTGTGGCCGATTATGCTGAATTAATGCAATCTCTGTTCGATTTTGGGGGGATTAAGCAGCTTTTGATGGGGGGGGGATTCCGTATGTGTATGGACTCCATGCACGCTGTGACAGGCCCCTATGCGACCACAATTATCGAAGGTATGTTGGGCGCACCTAAAGGTACAGTGGTTAATGGAGTTACCTTAGAAGATTTTGGCGGAGGACATCCCGATCCTAATTTAGTTTATGCCCATGATTTAGTAGAATTACTTTATGGCGATAATCCCCCGGATTTTGGTGCTGCTTCCGATGGAGATGGCGATCGCAATATGATTTTAGGTAGTAAGTTTTTTGTTACTCCTAGCGATAGTCTGGCTATTTTAGCTGCTAATGCTAAGTTAATACCGGGTTATAGTCAAGGAATTGCTGGTGTAGCTCGCTCAATGCCTACATCTGCGGCTGTTGACAGGGTAGCTGAAAAAATGGGTATCGACTGCTATGAAACTCCCACAGGCTGGAAATTCTTTGGCAATCTTATGGATGCAGAAAAAGTTACCCTTTGTGGTGAGGAAAGCTTTGGTACAGGTTCAAACCACGTGCGGGAAAAAGATGGTCTTTGGGCTGTTTTGTTTTGGTTAAATATTCTTGCTGTCACTAAAAAATCCGTAGAAGATATTGTAAAAGAACATTGGCAAACTTACGGCCGTAATTATTATTCTCGCCATGATTATGAAGGAGTAGCCAGCGATAAAGCTAATACCTTAGTAACTAATTTACGCTCCTCTTTAACCGAATTAAAGGGTAAAAAATACGGCAACTATCAAGTAGAATACGCCGATGATTTTAGTTATACTGACCCCATTGACGGCAGTATTAGTGAAAAACAAGGGATTCGCATCGGTTTTACTGATGGTTCTCGGATTGTCTTCCGTTTATCTGGTACGGGAACTCAAGGCGCAACTTTAAGGGTATATTTAGAAAGCTACGAACCAGATTCTAGCAAACATCATTTTGACACCCAGGTCGCATTAGCAGAACTAATTGCGATCGCAGATGAGATTGCTCAGATTAAAACTTTAACAGGTTTTGATAAACCTACAGTGATTACCTAAAAAAGTAGGGTGGGCAATAAATACCCACCTTACAAAAATTAGTAGGGTGCGTTTCCTAAAAATACTTTTGCCATAACACGAAATAATGATAGGAAACGCACCATCATTTTATGTTTCTTGGCTATAGAAATTTATCCCAATGGAAAATGGAGGTATATCCAATGAATAAACCTAATTTCGCCACAATGAGTCAAAAAGAATTACACGATTATTTTCTCACTCATAGAGACGATAGAGAGGCTTTTTATGCTTATGATGAGATTGCCCAGATTAAAACTTTAACCGGTTTTGATAAACCAATAGTTATTACCTAGAAAAGTAGGGTGGGCAATGCCCACCTCACTAATTCAGGACTTACGCACTTAGTTATTGGTTAAGATTGGTAAAGGGTTAAGGGGTAAAGGTTAAAGGTTAAAGGCTTTATTTTCTCTCTTTTTTGCTCAATTCTTACTCTTTTTTCTTTTTTCTTCCTTCATTTAGTCTAAACTACAGTCATTTTTGCTTAGGTGTTAACAACTCTTCTGCTAATTGAGGGCTAACTGGTTTAGAAAATAAGTAGCCTTGGGCTTGATTGCAGCCTAATTTTTTCAAAATAGCTAGTTGCTCTGGGGTTTCTACTCCCTCGGCGATCGCATTTAGACCTAAAGAATGAGCTAAAGTAATAATAGTCTGAACTATTTCACTATTATTACCTTCCATATCCATCAGATTTACAAAAGAGCGATCGATTTTTAGGGCATCAAGGGGAAAGCGGTGAAGATAACTTAAAGATGAATAACCCGTACCAAAATCATCAATACTAAGTTGAACATTTTGCGCCTTAATACCACCAAGAAGCTCAACAGTTTTTGCTCCTTGATCCATTAACATTGTTTCAGTAAGTTCTAAGCGGAGATATTTACCATCTAAACCAATATCAGCCAAGATTTTAGCTAACTTATCTACAAAATCCAATTTTTTAATTTGTTGACTAGAAAGATTAACACTCATATACAGAGATGAAGCTGAGGAAAATTTTTCGTGCCAAAGTTTTAATTGTTGACAAGCGACATTTAAAACCCATGCCCCCATAGGTACAATTAAACCTGTTTCCTCCGCCACAGGAATAAAATCCCCCGGAGAAATTAAACCTTTTTCTGGGTGTTGCCAACGTAATAAAGCTTCAAAACCAGTAATTTTACCAGTGCTAATAGAAAGAATGGGTTGATAATGGAGTATAAATTCTTGACGTTTGATCGCATCCCGTAAATCAGCTTCGATTTGAGAGAGGTAAAGGGTACGATCGTACATGGTGCGATCGAAAACCGCATAACGTCCTTTTCCTGACGCTTTAGCACGATACATGGCAATATCTGCATCCCTTAGCAATTCTGAACTATTATGATAGCTACTCGTACCAAAAACTATACCAATACTAGCACCAGCAAATACTTTATGATTTTCTAAATTAATTGGATTTGTAAGTTTTACTAATAATCGTTCGGCAATCATAATAGCATCTTGAGTATCCTGCAAATCCTCAAGGAGAATAATAAACTCATCTCCACTCCAACGAGCCACCGTATCAAGTTCACGACTACATTTTTCGAGGATACGAGAAACAGCGATTAAAAGTTCATCTCCCACAGGATGGCCCCAACTATCATTAATAATTTTAAAGCGATCGAGATCGATAAATAAAACAGCAAATAAATAATTTTTATGTCTTTGAATACGTTGAAGAGCTTTTTGCAAATGCTCCATTAACAAAGTCCGATTAGGTAAACCAGTTAAATCATCATGTAAAGCCTGTTGTTTGAGTTTTTCTTGGGTTTTTTTATGTTGATCGACTTCTTGACTAAGTTGGTTTATTACTTCTTCTAATTGTGTTGTTCTTTCTTTAACTTTTTGTTCTAATTCTGCGTTTAAGTGGGAAATTTCTGCTTTAGCAGCTTGTAAAGCTAGTTGATGTTGGATGCGAACTGCAATTTCTCCAATTTGAAAGGGTTTAGTAATATAATCGACGCCACCCACTTCAAAAGCTTTCACTTTATCAAAAACATCATCTAAGGCACTTAAAAAAATTACGGGAATATGGCGAGTAGCTTCATCTGCTTTTAGTTTCTCACAAACTTGATAACCATCCATTTCTGGCATTTTAATGTCTAATAAAATTAGATCGGGAGGTGATTTTCTAGCAGTAATTAATGCCATAGCACCATTTTTAACACAACGAACTTGATACCCTCGCTCAATTAGGAATGCCGATAAAACCCGCAAATTATCAGGAGTATCATCAACTACTAAAATATTGCCATTAGTAAAATTTGACTGAGTATTATTCATAAATTGACTGCTTCCTGAGCGAGATTCATAAGAAGATCGAAATCAAAGTTATCAACTTGTTTCTGAATAGCGTGAGCTAAAATATGATGTTCTTCGGGTATCTGAGATAATAATTGAGCAATTGCTTCCTCGTCAATCAAAGCTGCTGCCTCCACAAGTTCTTTTAACCATTCATTAGGCATAGCCCCTAAAGTTGCGGCAGTTAATTTCTCAATACTTATCGATGGAGAAACCTCCCCAAAGTTAATCTTGTCATAAAGATAACGCACTCCTAAATACTGAGCCATTTTTTCAAAAATCACTTGTTCTAAGAATGGTTTACGAACAAAATCATCACAACCTGCTGCTAAAACTATAGCTTTTTCTTCTTCAAGGGTACTAGCAGTCAAAGCAATAATCACTGTAGCTTGTCCTCGAATATGGGATTTAATTTTTTGAGTTGCTTCATAACCATTCATTACAGGCATACGCATATCCATCCAAATTAGATGAGGTTGCCATTGTTGCCAAATTTCTAGGGCTTCTAATCCGTTACTGACTTCTCGAACATTAAAACCAATGGGTTGTAATAATTTTAATAGTAATTGTCGGTTTTCAAAGCGATCATCAACCACTAATATTCTATATTCCTGTTGATTTGGTGCAAGTCCAATTACTCTTTGAGTTGTTTTTGTTTCAATAACTTTACTTACGTCACTAACTTTCGCTTTAATATTAAATTTAAAAATAGTTCCTTTACTAATCTCCGAATCTAAACTAATTTCTCCTCCCATCAGTTCGATAAACTTTTTAGAAATAGGTAAGCCTAAACCTGTACCCTGTTGAGATTGTTTGCCTATTTCTGTTTGGACAAAAGCCTCAAATAAACTATCCATTTCTTCTGGTGCGATGCCTGCGCCAGTGTCTTCGACTTCAAAGTAAATAGTTATTTGTTCTTGGTTATTAGTTATTTGTTCTTGAATGAGTGATGATACTCTTAGGGTTACACTACCGTGATTAGTAAATTTGATCGCATTACCTAAAAGATTAATTAATACTTGACGCAGTTTTGTATCATCGGTGTTGATATATCGAGGTAGGTTATTATCCCTTTCAATCATCAGTTGTAAACCTTTTACTTCGGCTCTGAGAGCTAACATTTCTTCGATTAGGTTTAAAAGAGCATATAAATCAAAATCAGTAGGATAGACATTTATTTTGCCTGACTCGATTTTAGCTAAATCTAGTACATCATTAATTAAAGACAGTAAATGTTCGCCGCTACGATTAATAATCCCTATATTCTCTTTTTGTTGCTCAGTGAGAGATGTTTCCCGATTCATTAGTTGGGAGAAACCAAGAATTGCATTGAGAGGAGTTCGTAATTCATGGCTCATATTAGCTAGAAAGTCGCTTTTAGCTCGATTAGCTAGTTCTGCTGTTTCTTTAGCTTGTTGTAGTTCGGCAGTTCTTTGTTCTACTCTAATTTCTAACTCTTGATTACTTTTTTCTAATTCTTGATTTACCCTGTCTAATTCTTGATTAGTAAGAGCCAAATTCGCAAAGGAGGCTTGTAGTTGTTGTGCCATTTCATTAAAGGAGTGAGATAGGATATTAAGTTCGTTGATACCTTTAACTGTAACTTGTTGGTTAAAATCTCCTTGGGCAATGGCCATAGAAGCTTTGCCCAAACGCAAGATTGGTTGATTAATCCAACGAGAGGTGATTAACCCTAACAAAATTGCGACTAAGAAAGCGACAAAGCAGAAAGCAAGGGTTATATTGGTATTGGCATTAATCTGCTCCATAAAATCTGATTCAGGTATGGTAATGATTACGAGCCAATCCAAACCATATCTATCTTGCCAAGGAGTTACTTGAACAAACTCACGTTTGCCTTCTAATTTAAAATCCAGTTTTTGTTCACTTGCTATCTCTTGGAAACTACCAAATTTTTCTAGTAAATAACTAGCAGTTAATGCAATTAGTCGATCGCTACTATTGCTAACATTAAGACGTTGTACTTCTTCTTTGACAAGAATATAAGGTTTTTCCTGATTAGAAGTTGCTACTAATAATCCATCTGGTTCAATGATAAAAATCTTACCTGAAGGACTAATATTAAGATTTTGTAAAAAATCACTAATTCCCGAAATTCTGAGATCGTTTCCCATTACTCCGATCAATTTTTGAGAACTATTATATACGGGATAACTTGAAGAAATCGACATTACATCAGGTTGATCGTCCCATTGATATATTTCACTCCACACAGGATTACCGACTTTGACGGCATCAGCATACCAACCTTCTTGTTGAATTGGCTCTGAATTTTCAACAACTTCTTGCAGTTTAGAGCGATTACCTTGATTATCTGTAGTGTAAACAGACATGATATCAAGGGATGAGCTTAAAGTTTCATTAATCAGCAAATTATCATTATTTATACGTTCAACGCCTATAAATTCACCTTGGACATTGGCATAATTAATATAATCAACCTGAAATATCTGCATTTGTCGCCAAAAAAAATGTCCTACTTGCTCAAAGTTGTTTAAATTCAAAATTCCTAACTCAATCGCATCTATATTCAGTTGATTAATTTTATGGGGTATTGTTAAATAAGTGTTAAGATGTTGTTTGACTAAATCATTATTTTTATCCATTAATTGATAAGCAAGATCATTAACTGCTTGTTGTCCGTTTTTAAAGGAAAGATACCCCACCAATCCCACTGCACCGACAACTTGCAACACGAAGGGTAAAACTAAGATTAAACGTAGAGGTATTCCCCTAATTTTTTTATGTTCGTTAATATTTTCTTCTTTTAAAATTTCCATTTTTTTTATAAAACATTTTATCTAGTTAAGATTACTAAGCGGTGTAACTAAAATTTTATCTACCCTTGTCCCATCCATATCTACCACTTCAAATCTGAAACCAACTGCCTCAAAATGCTCTCCAGATATGGGAATGTGTTTGAGCATAGCAATTATAAATCCGCCTAAAGTGTTATAAAGCTCATCAGTTTCAGAGGGTAACGTTTCCTGTTGTAAAAGCTTTTTCAGAGCATCAATGGATAACATTCCATCCAATAACCATGAGCCATCTTCTCTTTGAATGATTTGGGGTTCGTTCATCTCTTCAATAGAAGGCATCTCACCCACTATCGCTTCAACTAGGTCATTAAGAGTAACCATGCCTTCAATGCCACCATATTCATCTGTCACCAGTGCAACGTGAGTTCCAGACTTTTGAAACATTTCTAATACATTAAGCGCAGGAGAGCTTTCAGGAACATAGAGCGGGGAATGTAGCAGTCGCTGTAAATCAGTGGATTCTCCCACCATATAAGTAGCTAAAATATCTTTCATGCGGACAATACCTATGCAATTATCCAGACCGTCTCGCCCAACGGGGTATTGAGAATAAGGATTTTCCTGAATCTCACGCTGGTTATCTTCCCAGGGAGCATCAATATCTAACCACACAATTTCAATACGGGGAGTCATCAAAGACTTAATCGATCGATCGCCAAGCCGAAATACCCGTGACACCATTTCTTGTTCGAATTCCTCAAACATTCCCGCTTGAGTACCCTGCTGAATAAGTATCTTAATTTCTTCTTCTGTAATCCCCTGTTCGTTGTTGGTCTCAATCCCCAAAACCTTCAACAGTCCATCGGTTGAAACACCCAATAACCTTACCACAGGAGCAGTGACAATCGCCAACAACCGCAGGGGTTTTGCGACATTACAAGCAATCTGCTCTGGATTGTTTAAAGCAATCCGCTTGGGGAGTAGTTCACCAATGACTAAAGAAAGATAGGTAATAATGGAAACTACAATCAGAATGCTCAATGGTTCACTGTAAGTAGTCAGCCAAGGAATTGTATTGAAGAAATTTTCTAATGGTATGGAAAGTTTTGCTCCACCAACCGCCCCACTAAGGATACCAATTAATGTAATCCCGATTTGAACAGAAGAAAGAAAGTCATTGGGAGAGTCGGCCAATTTGAGAGCAAGCCGAGCTTTTTTATTTCCACGCTTGGCTAATTGTTCTAAGCGAATTTTGCGGGCAGAAACTACCGCAATTTCTGAGCCTGAAAAAATACCGTTGGCAACGGTGAGCAGAAGAATTAACAGAATTTCAAAGAAGATTGAAGACATATTGCATCACATAAAACATTTTCTTATCCTATTATGAAAATATTAAGTAAAAATATAGTTTTCAGTACCATGAAGGTGCTGTGATTATGGCTCAGGACTTAGCGGAAAAAACCAAACGACCTGAGCTACAGGATTTAGCAAAGAATATTAGACGAATTGCAGAAGTCAGGCAATAGGCAATAGGCAATAGTTAGATAAATTCAGGTTTTCTGTATTAGAATTGATTTACGAGTTACTTATGCAAGAGGTCTATTATCAATGCTCAGGAAAAAGAGAATGCTCAACAAGCAGAAATCGATCGCATGAAACAATGGCAAAGGGAATGGTATCAGAAGTAATCAATTACCAATATCTGCTAAAATCAAATCGTTTCATGGTAAAAGATTTAATTTGTACTCATCATTGGTGCAAAAACTTTTAAACTTTGAGAAATACATTTAATTTCTAAAGGAGTTGTACCGATAATTTCTCCATCTACTACTACTTTTTGGGGAGGATTAGTAACTACTTTAATTTCTTTACCACGTAAACAAATTATATCTTCTCGATTACTAGGACTTTTGACCAAAGCAGAGGCAAAAAGACTAGCACAAGCTTGTATTTTTTGTAATGCAGTTTCGCTAGTATTAATAGTAATGTCTAATAAACCATCATCAAAGATAACTTCTCCAGCACCTTGAGCTAAAACGGAGGTAGGAGGTGCTGCATTGGCTACAGTAATTGCCCCTGTTTCTATCTTATTTACTAATCCATCAATTTCGATTTCTGATTCAAATAGTTCATGTTCATTGATTTGCTGAAAACCTGCAAATATGTATGCAATTATCCCTAAACGATTTTTTAATTCTCTATCGGCTTTATTTACAGTATCTGCTTCAAAACCTATACCTGCTAATAATAACATAGGAATATCATTACAAATTGCGGTATCAACAATACGGGTAGCACCTCGAAGAATAGTTTCGCACGCACCCCGAATATCAGTAGGAAGACCTAAAGCTACAGAGAATGCATTAGCTGTACCTCTGGGAATGACACCAAGGGGAATGTTTGTACCGATGAGTTTTCCTGCAACCTGAGATACTGTACCATCACCACCTGAAGCAATAATAAAATTTTCATTATCTTGAGTAGTTTCTAAGGAAGTAATTTTATTGATTATCTCTTGTACTAAAGTAGTTATAGGAATATCAGAACTCGTAAAAATAACATTGAGATGAATTTCTGGTTTTAATACTTTTTTTATTAATTCTAAATCTCGATCGGGATTGCCTTGACCGGAAACTGGATTAAAAATTAAATGAGCAACACGAGTATTCGCTAATGAGCGAATAACGGCTTCTGCGGTTGCTAGATTGGTGGCCAAAGGTACATTATAAACCTCGCAGATTCTCAATAATGCTTTAATATCAGGCTCATGGGGTTGAGCGTATAGTGGATCTATCAGAAAAATAACTGCTGCTATTTCCCCCATAGCTACTTTAGCAGAAATTTGTGCATCTCCTCCTAATGGGCCAGATAGCATTTTTTCTACTTCTAAACCCGTACCCTGTTGAATTTTCTGTCCTGTTGTACCAGTAGCAATGAGATGATAGCGAGAAAAAATAGAGCTATATTCTTTAACAAAATTAACTAAATCTTGTTTTTTATTATCGTGAGCAATTAAAGCAACGTTGTTAGGCATTTTTGTTATTCGTGTTAGTAATATGATTATTCTAATTTGTATTAAAATGTTTTTTGTTAATAAAATAACTTAAATCAATTTTACCTAATTCTAAAAGACTATTTATTTTTAAATTTACTTGATTAAGAGCAAATTTTTTTTGTAATATTTCTTCTATTTCTTTTGCCACAAATGTTGGTTTAACTAATAAAGAAACCGAAAACATATTATGTTCTAATTGTGAATTTTCAATTTTAATGATTTCAGAAATACTTAGTAAATAATTTTCAATTGCAGTTTTTTTATTGAATAAGGTTTTAAAACTTTGATAAACTAAGGGAATAGCACTAATCGTAATTAATATGGCAACTGCTATACTAATAATCGTATCAGCCCAATAAAAATTAAATAGCCAAACACATAAAGCAGCTAAAATAACTCCTAAAGAACTAATAACATCAGCTACAATATGTAAAAATGCACCACGTAAGTTAATATCTTTGCTACTATCACCATGTAATAAAAAAGCATTAACAATATTAATAATTAAACCAACTGAAGCTGTAATTAACATGGGCAAACTAAATATTTCTAGAGGTGGTGCTTGAAAATGTTTTAGAGCTTCCCAAATAATTAGACCACCCATAATTAATAATCCTAAACCATTAATTAAAGCCGCCCAAATTTCTATTTGTTTATTGGCAGAAAATTTATTACTAGCAAGCCAACTAGCGAGTAGAGCTAAAACCAAAGCAAAACTATCAGAAATAGTATGGCCAGATTCAGCTTTTAAAGCTAGACTATGACTTGATAAAGCCACAATAAATTCAATAATAGAAAAACTACCAATAAGGATTAAAGTAGTTAACAAAAGGCGGATTTTTGGTGATTTATGAAGGCTATAGCAATTAGAATTTTTACAAGAGTACATATAAAATTGTTATTTTTTATCCGTTATTTTTTATCCGTTATTCATCATTGATAACTCATAATTCATAATTCATTACTGAGCAATTGTTTCTAATAACTTCTCTGTAGCCATAACCTGTTGTCGATCGCCTTGTCTGAGATATAATTCTTTAGCATATTCTAATACGCTTTGAGCTTGATCAGATTTATTTTGTTTAATAAAAACTAATCCTGCTCCATAATAAGCATTAGCATAATAGGGATTAATTGCTGTTATTTGACGAAAAATATTTAAAGCTTGTTCCAATTTTTGTTCGTAAAATAAAATCGTACCTAATTGATAATAAGCATCTGTATAACTCGGATTAATTTGTGTTGCTTTTGTAAATAATTCTTTTGCTTTTTCTATGTCATCCTGCTGAAGATAAATCATTCCTAAATGATACCAAGGTTCGGGAGCATGGGGACTTAATTCCGTAGCTTTTTGAAAATTATCAATAGCTCGATCTAAATTTTTATTTTTAACAAAAACTAATCCTAAATTATAATAAGCAAAACCCAACTGAGGATCGATTTCTATGGCTCTAGTCAGATAATCCTCTGATTGATTCCAGTTATTTCCTTCGAGTAAAGCAGCACCCAAATTGGCATAAGCTGAAGCCAAATTAGGATCGGCTAAAGTAGCTTGATAAAAAGCATCGGCGGCTTCCTGTAACTTTCCTTGTTGACGAAGAGCTAAACCTAAATTATATTGGGCTGCCGCTAATTGAGGATCGAGGGATACTGCTTGACGAAATAGGGCGATCGCATCTTCTAATTTACCTTTACTAATAAAATCTAAACCTTGATTTACTTTATCTATGGCTTGAGGAGTGGTAGGTGTTAACTCTGGTATTGATTGAGCTTTCGTAGGATTAGGATTAACTAAGAGCAATAAACCCACAATACTCCATGCTCCAATTTTTAGGGATTTTTGGCAAGTAAGATTAAGGAAAATCGATGTAAGATTCATAAATTTTATCAATAATTAATCTTTGTTAAACAAGCTTAACCAAAAAAAGATGAAATCTTAAAAGAAGTTGCAAAAATGAATTTTTGTCACCAAAAGAATGTAACCTCAAATACATAGACCAAATAGCGGTTACAAGTTGACTAAGCTACAGTGAAAATCCTGCAACTATCAACAGTATAAGGAAAAAAATTAAGTAATCAATTCCTGATTAACCGCTTCAATAAATTAATCAAACTTGTGGGGGTACTTATGAACCAAAAAGTATGCGAACACACCCGTAATGTGGCTATTGTCGGCCCCTATTCCAGTGGGAAAACGACACTACTCGAAAGTATTTTATCCGTTAGTCAAGCCATTACACGCAAAGGCAGTATTAAAGAAGGTAACACCGTTGGCGATAGTTCAACTGAAGCGCGCGATCGCCAAATGAGTGTAGAAGTATCTGTCGCTTATACTGAGTACGAAAACATTAATTTTACCTTTCTTGACTGTCCGGGATCTATCGAATTTATTCAAGAAACCTATAACGCTTTAGTGGGCGCAGGAGCAGCTATAGTAGTCTGCGAAGCAGAAGTAGATCGAGTTTTAACTTTAGCCCCTCTATTCAAATTTTTAGATGACTGGGAAATTCCCCACTTAGTATTTATTAACAAAATGGATCGCTCCAAAAATAATTTCCTTGAAGTTCTCCACGCCATCAAAGAAGTCTCTAGCCGTCCTTTAGTTCCTCAGCAATATCCCATTCGCCAAGGTTTAGATTTAATTGGCTATATTGACCTAATTACCGAGCAAGCCTATCATTATCATTCAGGAAATTCTGCCGATTCTGTACCTCTGCCAGAAAACTTGAAAGTGGAAGAACACATTACCCGTGAAGAGATGTTAGAAACTCTAGCAGACTTTGACGATCATCTCTTAGAAGAATTACTCGAAGGAATTGAACCACCCCAAGAAGAAATCCTCCAAGATTTGAAAAAAGAACTCAGTGCCGATCAAATCGTACCTGTTTTCTTTGGCATTGCCGAACAAGACTATGGAGTTCGTCCTCTTTTAGATGCCCTAGTTAAAGAAGCTCCAGAAACCGAGGTAACTGCTTCTCGTCGTGGTTTCAAACCCCAAGCTGAAGCAGAAACCGTCGTTCAGATACTCAAAACCTATTACACTCCCCAAGGCGGTAAATTATCCTTAGTTCGAGTTTGGCAAGGTGAACTAACTGAAGGTATGATGCTTAATGGGGTACGTCCGAGTGGTATCTATCGCTTAATGGGACAACAACAAAAATCAACCCAAAAGGCTGGTGTTGGTGCAATTGTTGCTTTAGGTCGTTTAGAAGGTATCTCAACCGGACAAACTCTCACAAATTCTGATAAGTCAGTTAAAGATTTGCCTACCGCAGATACACTAAAACCAGTTTTTGCCTTAGCTGTTACCCCCGATAATCGCAAAGATGAAGTAAAAATCAGTAATGCTTTAGCTAAACTAATCGAAGAAGATCCATCCTTATATTGGGAACAACACGGAGATACTAAAGAAGTTATCCTTTGGGGACAAGGAGAAATTCATTTAAAGGTAGCGTTAGATCGTCTGCGTCGCAAATATAACTTACCTATGAGTACCCATTTACCCCAAGTACCCTATAAAGAAACCATCCGTAAATCAGTTACTTCTCACGGCCGTTATAAACACCAAAGCGGTGGCCATGGGGCATTTGGCGATGTTTATCTGGATATTAAACCTCTGAGTCGTGGGGAAGGATTTTATTTTCATCAAACTATTGTGGGTGGTGTCGTGCCTAAACAATATATTCCGGGTGTAGAAACTGGAGTCAGGGAATATTTAGTTCATGGGCCATTGGGTTTTCCTGTGGTTGATGTGGATGTTACCCTTAAAGATGGCTCTTATCACTCCGTTGACAGTTCAGAACAAGCCTTTAAAATGGCTGCTCGCATTGCCATGACTGAAGGTATGCCCAAATGCGAACCCCAGTTATTAGAACCAATTTTATCTGTAACTGTATCTGCACCCAATGATTTCACTTCCAAAGTGTTGCAGTTAGTTAGTGGTAAAAGAGGACAAATTTTAGGTTACGAACCAGTTTCGAGTTGGAAAGGTTGGGATCAAGTTACTGCCTATTTACCCCAAGGAGAAATGCACGATTTTATTATTGAATTGCGATCGCTTACTTTAGGTGTAGGTTTCTTTAAATGGGAATACGATCATCTTCAAGAAGTACCGGATAAGTTGGTTTCAGGTATTCTGATCAAAACTGGTAATGGTAACGGTAATAGTAACGGCAACAATCACTAAATTGTAGGGTGCGTCAGACAAATAAATTATTGATAAATTCCCATTACCTGAAAAATCTGACGCACCTTACTGGACTGTTTCAGTTAAAAGTGTGCATTAGTAGGGTGGGCAATGCCCACCAAATCATAAAGACAATCAAAATTCTCTAAAAAAACTCTCTCCTTCTCTGGTAAAGAATGATAGTAAACTTGAATTTTTTGGTCTATTTCTGGTGGATAAGGTCTTATTTGCTTAAAAGTGCTTATTTTCCTCCCATTTTTGCCTTTCTATCCACTTATTATCTCTTAATTTCCCAACTTTGACATTTTATTTAATCCTCATTCCTAAGCATTTATCAATGTTTAATCTTTAATGTTCAATGATAATATTTGTCTTCGTAGGAGCGATCGTAAATATAACCCCAATCCCTATTCTTACCTAAAGTTTTACGCACCACATTCATGGTTCTAGCTAAAAGATAATTAGATTGTTGAGTAGTGGCAGCAGGCAAATAATTAAAACCGAGTTTCAATACACTACTGACGACACCAATAAAGCTTTCTAACACATTTTTATTTTCTAAGAAAAAACGCACTGTATAATCAACAAATATCGGTTGCCAACTAATTTGATGATTGCCATCGTACTGTTGATAACGCTGGATTAATACAGGTAAATGGTCGCGATGTTGTTCGATTTTGGCAATGGCTGCTTCGGGATTTTCGGGAGCAAAATAATTTTTAATTACACTCCGAGCAAAATCTTCCACCCGATCTGATTCAGAAAAAGTGGAAAAATATAAATTGGAATGGGATTTGGCTAAACCATAACCAGAACCTAAATAGAGGGTTGCCTGGCCGCTAACATAACTTTCAATCCAGCCTCCAGCTATGCCCATGCGAGCATTTAAGAGTTTATTGTCTTTTAACCAAGGGCGAGTGCTAGGCATTAACTTAAATTGGGGTTGAGAATGCCAAATTTTTTCGGCTTCGGGTTGATAAAAATGGCTCACCCCTGCCCCTAAATCCTTGGTGGCATCTTCTAGCACAGGAGATAAACGATAAATTGCTGGAGGCATCAAATCTGGCTCTCTCACTCCGTGACGAATCATCGTATAGTAATCGGGTACGACACAAATCACATATTGCCCCACATAGGTATCTTGTTGGCTTACTTGGGCTTGATAAAAGGGAGATTGAATAATCGTTTTGGCGGTGGCTTCATTAGTAAAAACAAAAGGAACTAAATTTTCCACCGGTGGCGGTTGCAATTGCATTTTTTGATAAGCTGAGGTGTATTCAGTAAAAGCTAATTCCCCATAAACTAAAGCCATAAATCCATCAGCAGGTTTCTGGGCTAAAGCTTGACGTACGGGATGTTGGGGATTATCTCGAAAATCATCTCGATCTTTTTCCCTATCATTTCTCTGATACTTGGCATCTTGATAAAGTCGCTCTAAAATAGCCTGAGATTGCTCCCAAATCTCAAAGGTGACTTGACGATATTGCTGGCGAATTTTTCGATCTTTGGCCGCAACTGCTAATTCTTTTAAAGTGTGATAGCGAACAAATTGCTTCAATTTTTCAACTTGATTAACATCGGCTAGAGAAATATGTTGCGCCAGCATCACTCTAGTACCAAAGTCGAGCATGATTCTCTCTAGGGTAAATTGGGCTTTCCACCAAGGAAGATTGGGTTGATAATCGCCATCCCGAATCGTGTAAAAACCGACTACTTCAGGGGAAAAATCCGCAGCCAAAGCCATGTACAGCAAAGAATTATATAAGATTTGTGCCTCTTGTTTAGTAATACTTTGGGGATTAAAATCTGGTCGCTTAAATAGTTGTTTGTTTTGTAATAGCGAACCATAACTAGCCACAAAAACACTACCAGAACTAGAACCCGATACACAAGCCACATTAAACCTAGCATCATCAGGAGCTTGGGAAATTGCATCCTTCAACGTTTCCGCAGCCCAAGTCAAAATAGCTGCCCAATTATAACCATTGCCCGAAGTGGAAAGGCAAAAAATATGATTTGCTGTATCAACTTTAGTTTCTTTAGCTACTACAGGTTGATTTAAAATACTAAATGCTAGTAAACTTAGTATCCAAAAAGTTTTTTGCCATAGTTTTCTGACTTTAATTTGAGTTAAGCCAGAACCTTTACCAGCTAAATCATTAGAATTTACCATAAAAAATTAAATCATGTCTTATTTTCAGAATTAAAATATATTCAGTTTTAACAGATAAATCTGAATAAATAAGCGAATATAGTAAGATAAATTAAACTATCCCCTAAGTTGTGTTCAATGGAACAATCAGTAACTAAAGATACTCAGTTAGCAACAGTTTTCCGTAAAATTGGTGGCGGAGCATATCCACCGGTGGTCGAAACTTTTGAACGAAGCAAAACAATCTTCTTTCCCGGAGATCCCGCCGAGAGAGTTTATTTTTTGCTTAAAGGTGCGGTGAAATTATCTAGGGTATATGAAGCAGGAGAAGAAATCACTGTAGCACTATTACGAGAAAATAGTGTGTTTGGGGTACTATCCCTAATTACTCGTCAGCATTCTGATCGTTTTTATCATGCTGTCGCTTTTACCCCTGTGGAATTGTTATCAGCACCCATCGATCAAGTAGAAAAATCTCTCAAAGAACACCCAGAATTATCCATGTTGATGTTACAAGGTTTATCATCCCGGATTCTGCAAACAGAAATGATGATTGAAACTTTAGCTCACCGTGATATGGGTTCTCGTTTGGTTAGTTTTCTTTTAATTTTATGTCGAGATTTTGGCATACCAACAGGGGATGGTATCAGAATTGATTTAAAATTATCTCATCAAGCGATCGCCGAAGCTATTGGTTCAACTAGAGTAACGGTAACTCGTTTATTAGGAGAATTGCGACAGGAAGGAATGATCTCGATTTATAAGAAAAAAATTACTGTTCATAATCCAGTAGCCCTCAGTCAACAATTTACCTGATGACCAGTGCCTATGTTTTAATTGCTGCTATTTTACTTTTAGGGGGATTACTTGCGACCCTAGGCGATCGTCTAGGTAGTAGGGTGGGCAAAGCGAGATTGCGTTTGTTCAAACTTCGTCCCCGTCAAACTGCTGTAGTGATTACGGTGGTAACTGGTGTTTTAATTTCTGCATCTAGTTTGGTAATTTTATTTTCTTTAAGTGAATCCCTACGTCAAGGAGTTTTTCAATTAGATGATATTCTGAAAAGACGCCGTCAGGTAGAGGCAGAATTAGCAGAAGTTACCGAACAAAAAAAACTGGTAGAAGATGAATTATTAAAAGCAACGGAAAAACAAAAAGTAGTTAACCAACTTTTAAGTAATATTAATAATAAATTCCAAACTGCACAACAAGAATTAAATGAAGTATCTAATCAGGCAAAAACCTTAGATACTGAGGTAAAAAAATTAGTTACAGAACGTAATGAATTACAACAATTACGCAATCAATTAAAAACCCAAATTAGTCAACTACAAACACAATCAGAACAATTACGTACTCGTATTGGAGAATTACAAAATCAAGTTTCAACTCAAAATAAAGAATTATTAGAAAAAGAACAAATCATTAGCAGTAAGGATAAGTTAATCTCAGAAAGAGAACAAAGTATCCTAGAGAAAGAACAACAAATTGTTGAAAAACAAAAAACTATTACAAATCAAGAGCAATCTATTAGTAATCAGGAAAAAACTATTCAAGAAAAAGAAAAATTAATAGCCCAAAAAGAGCAAGAAATCACAAACCAAGAAATCAGTCTGAAAAACCTTGAAGAAAAATCGGTAGTTTTAGAAACAGAAATAGAAAACAGAGATACAATTATTAGTGAATTAGATACAAAAATTAATTCCAAAGACCAAGAATTACAAGAAAAAGAAGCTAGTCTTCAAGAATTACAAAATCAACTAGAGTTTTTTAAGCAAGAAGTTGCTGTTTTAGAGCAGTATTATCAAAATTATCAAGTCTTACGTCAAGGTAATCTAGCTCTTTTACGAGGTCAAGTTTTAGCTTCGGCATCAGTAAGAATTGTCAATCCCAATGTAGTCAATCAAGCCATAGATCAATTATTAAGTCAGGCTAATAAAAATGCGATTAAAGCAACTCGGCCTTTGAATATAGAAAATCTGAATAATAGAGTAGTACAAATTACTAATTCCCAAGTTCAACAATTAGTCGATCAAATAAAAGATGGTCAAGATTATGTAGTACGTATTCTTTCGGCCGGCAATTACGTTCAAGGAGAAAATCAAATTAGGGTTTTTGCTGATGTTGCTCCTAATCAGTTGGTTTATGAAAAGCAAGAAATGATTGCTACAGTATCTATTGATTCTGATACAATTGTACCAGAAGAATTAGATCAAAAATTAGATTTATTGTTAGCTGCTACTAAATTTAGAGCTCGTCGTGCTGGAATTTTAGGGGATATTCAAGTAGAAGATGGAAGTTTAATAAATTTAATTAATTTTATGGAAAGTTTAAAAAAATCTGTAAAACCAGTTAATGAAATTAAAGCTATTGCTTCGGAAACAACTTTTACGGCTGGGCCTTTGAGATTGCGTTTAGTTGCTTTAAATAATGGTGTAGTGATTAATAGTACCTCTAATTTTCCTTCCTTAAATGATGAATCCCCTGTTAATCTTCCTAATATTTTAAATTAATTATGTTTTTAGGTTTCGATCCGGGTAAAGATAAATGTGGTGTTGCTATTTTGGATCAAAATTGTAAGTTGAAATATCATGAGGTGATAGCTTCAGAAAAGGCGATCGCTACTATTAATAATTTATGCCAAAAATATCCCATTGAAAAAATAATTATGGGCGATCAAACTACTTCAAAAACTTGGAAACAAAAACTAGACACTGAGTTAATTGTTCATAAGCCCATTATTATGGTAAACGAAAAAAATAGCACTTTAGAAGCCCGCGATCGCTATTGGCAAATGTATCCACCAAAAGGTTTTCAGCGTTTAATTCCCCAAGGAATGCGCCTTCCCCCTCGTCCAGTTGATGATATTGTTGCTATCCTTCTCATTGAAAGATATGTAGGGTTTGCTCAATAAGCGGATGCGCGTATTCTGAGGTCTCTTCAGAATACTAACGCGCACCAAGCGTTGGCGGGTTAGAGTAGTGGACTGTTTCAACTAAAATAGGGCAATAGAATTTTGATTGTCTTTATGATTTGGTGGGCATTGCCCACCCTACATAATGCACACTTTTAACTGAAACAGTCCAGTAGTAGTAGTGGGCTGACACATCTTAAATTATGCTTTAGATTTTTGGATTTGATTTAGATTTAACTTGGGTGGAGATTATTCACCCAAGGTTGAAATGAAACTTTAAACTGAAGCTTGACGGGCTTGTTTAACCATACCAATTAAAGTTTGGTGGGCATCTTCAGAATCTTTTAAAATATGGTCAAAAACAATGCGAATATCTTGAGATTCTCCCTTAATAACAGAAGTTAAATTCATTCCTTCAGAATCGATGGAAACCATTTTTGCCGACTCAGAATCGGGAGCATTACCAAAAACTTTGGCATAAAGCACAATAGCTTCACTGTGATCCTCATTCATGTGTTTACAAATGCGATCACTTATAGCAGGAGTAATTACATCAGCCATATTTTTTAATTAATATTTTCCAAACAATAACGACAAAATGATAACACGGACTCTAGATTACTCGTTTGTTGGGGATAAGTAATAGGCGGTCGAGAAATCACTATCAAAGGAATCTTTAATTCCTGAGCTAAAACTCGTTTAATCTCCTCTCCTCCCGCTTTTCCAGAGGCTTTAGTCACCACCGTCGTAATTTGCCATTGTTGCCATAAAGCTCGTTCTAAAGCAAGGTTAACAGGAGGACGAAAAGCAATAATTCTGTCTGGAGTAAAACCCGCTTCTAAAGCCCCTTGTAAAGAATTAAGATGAGGAAGAATGCGAGTAAATAAGGTGGCGTGGGCTTGCCACGATTTAAACAGGGGTAAATTTTGATAACCGATAGTCAGTAAAACCCTTTGGTTGAGAAGATAGTCACCTTTAAGCAAAGTAGAAAAATTATCTAACTCTAGGACTTGCTCCCTAGTAACTTGAGGAAGTTTAGGGCGTTCGTAACGCAAATAAGAAATATTATTATTAATAGTAGCTGCGATCGCATTTTGAGAAATTGCCACCGCATAGGGATGAGATGCGTCAACAACAGCCCTAATTTGGTATTTTTCTAAAAAAAAGCTGATTTGCTCTAAATCCATCTTACCTATTACAATCTTCACAAGAGGTGTATTAGGATAAAGAGCTTGAGCTTCTGGAGTGGTCACTGTTACAATTAAAGACAATTGTGCCTTTACTAATAAATTAGCAAGGGCAACACTGTCGCTAGTACCACCAATTAACCAAATTGTCACAGTATTAATTTCATTTTCCCTTAAGAGCTTTTTGGAAATTTTGACGATAAGGCTTATTGATGACAAATAATACTGGCCACATTAGGGAAAGAATCAAGCGATTGGGTAAATCACGGTTAAAATTGGTACGATTAAAACCATTCCAAAACTTCCAAATTCCAAAAATATAGCCGACGAAAATAATCAGAGATAATAATTTGATCATAAACAGTCACCTAAAGGACAATAGTTACTAAAGTGAGTCAATACTCATTATCTTAAGTGTAGTGAATAAAAGTTGAACTTATATATGACTCACTCTACTATTTTAGAGATTTAACAGGGAAGACAAGGAGGAAAAAGGTAATAACTAATAGGTAACAGTTAAAAGTTAACCGCTAAAAGCTAATCGCTAACCGCTAACCGCTATTCCCTTTAATAAATTTGAACAATGATACCAGACAAGCAACTATTAAAATTGTATAAATTAAAATTAACTAAAATATAAGGAGAAATTATGCGTGCAGTGCTAATGGCAGGGGGCTCAGGAACTAGATTACGTCCTTTAACCTGCCATCTACCTAAACCAATGGTACATATATTAAATAAACCCATAGCAGAACATATTATCAATTTATTAAAACGACACAATATTAGAGAAATAATAGCTACCTTGCACTATTTACCAGATGTAATGAGAGATTACTTTCAAGATGGTAATAAATTTGGCGTACAGATGACCTATGCTGTAGAAGAAGAGCAACCATTAGGTACAGCAGGTTGTGTCAAAAATGTTGAAGAATTATTAGATGATACTTTTTTAGTAATTAGTGGTGATAGTATTACTGATTTTGATTTGAGTGCGGCCATTGCTTTTCATCAAGAAAAAAAAGCTAAAGCAACTTTAGTATTAACCAGAGTTCCCAATCCAGTGGAATTTGGCGTAGTAATTACTGACAAACAGCAACGCATTACTCGTTTTTTAGAAAAACCTTCCACTAGCGAAATTTTCTCCGATACTGTAAACACAGGAATTTATATCCTTGAACCAGAAGTTCTAAAATACTTACCAGAAAACCAAGAAAAAGATTTTTCCCAAGACTTATTTCCCTTATTACTCGCCAAAGATGAACCAATGTATGGTTTTATCGCCGAAGGTTATTGGTGCGATGTAGGCCATTTAGAAGCCTATAGAGAAGCGCAATATGATGCTTTAGAGGGTAAAGTTCTGGTGGATTTCTCCTATGAAGAAAAATCTCCTAGAGTTTGGGTAGGAAAAAATACTTATATTGAGCCAAGTGCGAAATTAGAACCTCCCATTGTGATTGGCGATAATTCTCGTATTGGGCCTCGTGCCAACTTAGAAGCGGGAACAATAATCGGTGATAATGTTACCATTGGTGCCGATGCAGATTTAAAACGTCCCATAATTTGGAATGGGGCAATGATTGGAGAAGATGTGCATTTAGCCGCTTGTGTTATTGGTAGAGGTGTAAGAATTGACCGTCGAGCGCATATATTAGAAGGGGCTATTGTTGGGCAATTATCCACCGTAGGTGAAGAAGCCCAAATTAATTCTAATGTTAGGGTTTGGCCTAGTAAAAAAATTGAATCAGGAGCAATTTTAAATATTAATTTGATTTGGGGAAATACGGCTCAAAGGAATTTATTTGGACAAAGAGGGGTTACGGGTTTAGCAAACATTGATATTACTCCAGAATTTGCCGTTAAACTAGGTGCAGCCTATGGTTCAACCTTAAAACTTAACGATCAGGTATTGGTATCACGGGATCAACGCAATGTTTCTCGCATGGTCAGTCGCTCCCTCATTTCTGGTTTAATGTCAGCCGGGGTAAATGTTCAAAATCTTGACTCAACTGCTATTCCTATTTCTCGAACTGTGGCCGCTAGTCTAGATGTTGCCGGTGCTATTCATGTCAGATTACATCCAGATCGTCCTGATCATATCTTAATCGAATTTTTAGATAAGCAAGGCATCAATATTTCTAAAGCTAAAGAGAAAAAAATTGAGGGGACTTATTTTAAAGAAGATTTACGTCGGGTATCCACCACCGAAATTGGTAATATATCCTCCTATGCTTCTCAGGTGCTTGATGTTTATACTGACAGCTTTGAAAAACATCTGAATGTGGAAGCCTTGCGCAATAGTCGCTCTAAAATTGTAATTGATTATGTCTATGCCGTTTCTGGGGCAATTTTACCCCAATTATTGGCTAAATTTGATTGTGATGCGGTGGTTTTAAATGCGAGTTTAACTCAAAATTCCTTATCCACAGAAGCAAAAGAAGATTTATTAATCCAATTAGGTCATGTGGTGGAAGCTTTAAAAGCTAATTTAGGTGTCCAAGTATCGGCTAATGGGGAACAATTAATTTTAGTGGATGAGTCTGGTTCAGCCATTCGTGGCGAAGAATTAACAGCTTTAATGGTCAATACCATTATGACTTCTCATCCCAGAAGTACGGTTGTTGTACCAGTTAATGTTTCCTCTGCCGTAGAACAAATTGCCCGTCGTCATGATGGCAAAGTAGTTCGGACTAAGGTTAATCCTACCGCTTTGATGGAGGCATCTCAAAATAGTAATGTTGTTTTAGGTGGTAGTGGGGATATGGGTTTTATTTTTCCCGAACTTCACCCCGGTTTTGATGCCATGTTTACCATTGCTAAATTAATTGAAATGCTAACTATTCAAGAGCGGTCTTTAGCACAAATTAGAAATGATTTACCAAAAGTTTATCATAAGTCTTATACTATGCGTTGTCCTTGGACGGTTAAAGGTGCTTTAATGCGTCATTTATTTGAAACTAATCCCACTGAAAACTTAGAATTGATTGATGGGGTGAAAATTGTCGATCGCCATAGCGATAATTGGACTTTAATTTTACCAGATGCAGGGGAAGCTTTAGTACATATATATGCTAATAGTGACGATCGCCAGTGGGTTGATAATTCCCTTCGGGAATATCGTCAACGAGTGCAAGATTTCATCGATCTCGAACAAGGAATGGTAATTTAATTTTAGTTTGTGATTAGCGATTAGCGATTAGCTTTTAGCTTTTTCTCCTCTGCCTCCTGCCAATCCCATTATCAAGTATAATTGTTTTATAAGCCAAGTTAAAAGGAGTATGATTAAAAATGAACACCTGTATTTTAATGGCTAAAATACTTACGAATCCTGAATTACGTTATACCCAAGATAGTCAATTACCCATCGCTCAAATGTTAATAGAATTTGCGGGAGTTGCTCCTAACGATCCTCCTTCGAGGGTAAAAGCAGTTGGTTGGGGCAATTTAGCCACAGAAATTCAGCAAACTTATCACGAAGGCGAACAAGTAATTCTTCAAGGCCGTTTAAAGATGAATACCATCGATCGCCAAGAAGGATTTAAGGAAAAAAGGGCAGAATTAACAATATCTCATATTTATAAAGTAGGGGATATTACCAAGACATCATCAACGGAAAATACTTTTACTCAAGACAGTAATAATAACACCAATAATGTTGTATCACTTAATGCTAATTCTAATTCTCAAGATTCTGAAACCAATAACCATTATCAAGAAATGGAAAATGAAGGAATCAAGGGAAATGATTTAGACGATATTCCTTTTTAAAAATATGTAAGCATTTGTCCCCTCAGCAATTAGCTATAAGTTAATTGCTGATTACTGATTACTTAAGACTGATAGTTTTGATTCAAAAAAATTTAAACATTTTTTAGTATTTAATTAGATAAGCAATTTCTTTTTTTAGAGTAAAATACACTTCAATAACTAATAAGAAATAAAAACTTATCGAAGTATAAGTAAGTAACAATATGAAACTAACGGCAAGAGTGGGTGAAGTAAAACCTTCTGTAACTTTAGCTATATCTGCTCAAGCAAAAGCGATGAAAGCAGAAGGAATTGATGTATGCAGTTTTAGTGCCGGTGAACCAGATTTTGACACACCAAATCACATTAAAGATGCAGCTAAACTAGCCCTAGATCAAGGTAAAACTAAATATGGAGCGGCTGCGGGAGAACCAAAATTAAGGGAAGCTATAGCCCGTAAGTTAAGAAATGATAATAATCTTAATTATCAAGCAGAAAATGTCATTGTTACCAATGGTGGTAAACATTCTTTATTTAACTTAATGTTAGCTTTAATAGAAGCAGGAGATGAGGTGATTATTCCTGCTCCCTATTGGCTTAGTTATCCTGAAATGGTTAAACTAGCTGAAGGTACACCTGTAATAGTTGAGACTACGGCGGAAAATAATTATAGAATTACACCGGAACAATTATCTCAGGCGATTACACCTCAAACAAAGTTATTTGTTTTTAATTCTCCTTCTAACCCGACAGGCTCGGTTTATTCCCCAGAAGAAATTAAAGCTTTAGCTCAAGTTATAGTAAATAAGGATATTTGGGTAGTATCTGACGAAATTTATGAAAAAATTCTCTATGATGGCGTTCAACATTTAAGTATGGGCGCATTAGGGGAAGATATATTTGCTAAAACGATAGTCAGTAACGGTTTTGCCAAAAGCTATTCCATGACAGGTTGGCGTGTTGGCTATATTGCTGGGCCTGTAGAATTAATCAAGGCGATGACTACTATACAAGGCCATAGCACCTCAAATGTTTGTACTTTTGCTCAATATGGTGCGATCGCAGCCTTAGAAAGTTCCCAAGAATGTGTTGTCACAATGCTTACGGCGTTTGCTGAAAGAAGAAAATTTATGCTAGAAAGAATTAAAGCAATGCCCAAGATTAGTTGTCCGATACCAGAGGGTGCTTTTTATGTATTTATTGATATTAGTAATACAGGATTAAAATCTCTGGAGTTTTGCCAAAAATTACTAGAATCCTATCAAGTTGCTGCTATTCCGGGTATAGCTTTTGGTAATGATAATTGTATTCGTCTTTCCTATGCTACCGATATGACATCAATTAATAAAGGGATGGATCGCTTAGAAAAATTCCTGATTTCACTATAATTATGGTGGGTGAGGTGTATTCCTCACCTCATCAAACTAAAAATAAATAAAAATGATTTATCAAAAAATTCTTGTTCCTTTAGATCAAGCTGAAAATAGTGAAATAGTTTTTCAACGAGCCTTAGAAATAGCTACTCCCGAACAAACAACTTTAATGTTATTTCACTGTTTATCAATGGATGCGGGAGGAGTCTCACCTTATACTAATCTTTATGGTCAAGAATTAATTAGCTTTTCAACCTCCATCAGAAATCATTTAGATCAAGAAATTAAATCAGTGGAAGATTGGTTAAAAAACTATTCTGAAAAAGCCGATCAAAAAGGTATTAAATGTGAATATATGTGGAAAATAGGAGAGCCAAGTAGTTGGATTAGGGAAATTGCAGGGAGTTGGCCAGCAGATTTAATAGTAATAGGCAGAAGGGGTTTATCAGGATTAACAGAATTTTTTTTAGGCAGTGTTAGTAATCATATAGTTCATCATGTTCACTGTTCAGTTTTAATCATTCAATAATCAATTTGTTTAGGCTTTTATATTTTTTCTAAAGCTTCTAAAACTGCGATCGCAGATTGATAACGTTGAGGAAAATGATAGGCAACCATTTTATCAATAATTAAAGCAAAAGATTTATCTATTGTACGTAAATGTTGCCAAGATACATTACCGGTTTTATTATTAATTTTAAGTTTTTCTGGATGAATACCAGTCAAAGCTTGAATAGCAATCATACCTAAAGAATAAATATCACTACTAAAAGTAGGTTGTCCTAAAAATTGTTCTGGAGCAGCATAACCTTTTGTCCCAATAGCAACAGTTCTTTCCACTTGATAGGTATTATCTAAATCTGGATTAATTTGTTTAACAGCACCAAAATCTATTAAAACTAATTTATTGTTAATAGATGAACGAATAATATTACTTGGTTTTAAATCCCGATGAATTACTCCGTGAAGATGAATATATTGGAGAATCGTTAGTATTTCTTGAAGAATATCTATAACTTTTTTTTCAGTTAAGTTATTATTGCGATTTAATTCTTCCGTTAATAACATTCCGGGTATATATTCTTCGACTAAATAAAACTCATCTTGCTCTTCAAAATATCCCCATAATTGGGGAATTTGAGGATGACTTCCTAACTGTTGCAAAATTTGTACTTCTGTTTTAAATAATCTTCTAGCTACACCTAAAAAATTATCATCTTGACGAGCAGGTTGAAGACGTTTTATTATACATTGGGAATCAGAAGCTTCAGTATCTTGTGCTAAATAAATACAGCCAAATCCACCTTGTCCGAGAATTGTACTAATTTTATAACGCCCATTTAATAAGACTTTTTCTTGATATTTTTCATCTTGATATTCTTCAATAACAATTTTTGTTTTTTGTTCTATTTCGGGAGGTACTTCTGTGGTACTAAAGCTAGTAATTTCTGTTTTATGTTGAAGTTCTATTTTGTTAATATTATCTTGTTGTAAAAGTTGTTGTAATTCTAATAAAGCTTGATTTTGTTGCTCTACTAAAAATGATATTTTTTGACCTTTTTCCTGTTCTTCATATCCGATATAAGCTATCATTAAACTACTACTGAAAATCAAAGCGAGTAGTGGTGGAATAATTGGTATCCATCCTGCTTGTAAAAATATAAACCAACTACTGCTTAATACAATAATAAATCCGGTACTTTCTGCTAAGATTAAATACCAAGGGCGACGAATAGAATAAGGAATAATTGTCCCAACCAAACACCAACCACTAATCCAAATTATTTCCATCGCATCTGACCAAAACCAGAATAATTTTCTCTCACCTAAAGCAACACTAATAAGTTGGCTGGTAATCTGAGCATGAACATTAACTCCGGGCATTTTTTGGTTTGTTTTTGCTCCGGCACTATAGGGAGTATAAAAAGCATCATCTATGGCAGGATCTGTAACACCAATTAATACTAATTTATTTTTAATTTGGCTTGGTTTAACACGATTATTAAGGACATCATCAAGGGTAACAGTATCTGAAATATATCCTCCTGAACGATAATTTAATAATATTTGATAACCACCAGTATCTAATTGTTGATAACTACCACTACTCGAATTTAATTTAGGAAAAACGGCTGAACCCAATTTAAGTTCTTGCTTTTCGGTTAATTCTGGTTCAATATTAATAGTAGCTAAATATCGTCTAGCTAACTGAAAACTAAAAGAATAAGGTGTTTTACATAGAGAATTATCCCCTGATTGCATAAATATTAAACTGCGGCGAACTGTTCCTCCTAAATCAACTACAATATCGGCAAAACCAGTTCTTTCATCTGATATATTTGGAGGTGGACTAACACCACGACTTTCACTATCATTAGCCTTACAAACGGGAATAATATTATCATGTTCGTTTATTTGTTTTATAAACTCTTCATGGCCAGGATTTACAGGTAAATCTCGATAAATATCCAAGCCTATTGCTATGGGTTGATGTTGATTTAATTTAGTTAATAATTCACTTAATATAGCATCACTCAGAGGCCATTGTTTTTGAATTTGAACATCTTCTGCGGTGATTTTAACAACGAATAAACGGTTATCTTTTTCTGCTGATGGCCGCCAACGAATCATGCGATCAAATACAGTTAATTCCCAAGATTCTAAGCCTCCCATTTGACGAGTTATAATAGTTAAACTGTTTACTATTATAAAAATTATTAAGATAGGTTTTATCCATTTTAATTTGTCATTTGTCATTTGTTATTTATTATTTATTTTTTTTCTCTTCTCTTTTAACTGCTGCTTGAACTAAAATTGAATCGGCAAATGCGATCGCTTCATTAGCACTATTCCCCCCTGTAAGTTGAGCTAATTCTTCTCTTCTAGTATGATGGTTATCTAAATTTTTTACTCTGACAACTGTTCTAATTTCTGAATCATTGACTAATTGTTTTTCTACTCGAAAATGAACATCTGCCATAGCTGCTACTAAGGGTTGATGAGTTACACATAATACTTGATGCTTATAACTAAGTTCGTGTAATTTTGATGCTATTGCTTGGGCAACTTTTCCAGAAACTCCCGCATCTATTTCATCAAAAACTAACGTGCCTGCACCTAATTTAGTGTCAGAAAAACAAGCTTTTAAGGCTAACAAAAATCTACTCATTTCTCCTCCAGAAGCTATTTCTGATAATGGTTGTATTTTTTCTCCGGGGTTAGGACTAAAATAATATTGTACCAAATCTCCTCCACTAGCCGTATAATTACTATCACTAATTTGACATTGAAATATAACCTTATCCATAGCTAAAGGTTTCAATTCTCTTATTAATTGTTTTTCTAATTTATCTGCTGCTATTTGTCGTAATTCTGTTAAGTCTTTAGATACTTTTATTAAATTTTCTCGCTGATTTTTCCATTGATTTTCTAATTCTTCTAAAGACTGTCCATCGTCTGTTAATTCTATCAATTCTTCCTGTAATTTTTGATAATAATTAATAGCTTCCTTTAAAGATGGCCCGTATTTACGGCAAATTTGCTTTAAAAGGCTTATTCTAGTTTGTATATCCTCTAAACGGTCTGAATCTGCCTCTAAACTATCGCCATAACCATTTATCTGATGTCCCGCTTCCATTACCTGAGTTAGAGATGTTTTAACCATTTCTAAAATTGACTCCAAACTACTATCATAATGAGTCATATTGGTTAAAATATGTTCGACTTGTACTAACAAATCTGTTACAGCCGGCTCGTCACTATCATTTTGGTAAAGAATTTGATAGGCTTGATAACTGAGTTGTTGTAATTCAACAATATGGGAAAGACGCTCATTTTCTTGTTGCAATTGTTCTAACTCATCCCCATCTGTTAATTCAGCTCTTTCTAATTCTTGAATTTGATATTGTAATAAATCTAGCCTTTGTAATCTCTGTTGTTCAGATTGACGGCGTTTTTCTAAATTTAATTGAATCTCTTGCCACTTTTCATAAAAATTAGCCACAATTTGACGTTGTTGTAATACCTTTTCACCTCCATACAAATCAAGTAACTCCCGTTGTTGAGCGGGAATCATTAATTGTATAGTTTGACCTTGAGCAGTAATTTCCACCAGATAATTGCGAATCTGACTGAGTAAAGCACGATTGACTAAAATACCATTAATACGAGAGCGAGAACGTAAATTTCCCTTAGTTAAACTAATTTCTCGACTGATAACCACACTCTCATCTTCTAACAAATCAATTGACTGTTCTTTTAACCAATCTTTAACAATAGAATCAGTTTCAAAAGTAGCCTCTAACAAAGCTTTGTGACTACCTTGACGAATAACACGCTGAGTAACTTTACCCCCTAAAACAAGATCTATAGCATCAAGAATAATGGATTTACCCGCTCCAGTTTCTCCAGTTAAAACATTTAATCCTTTCGCAAAATCCAACTCCAGTAAATCAATTAAAGCAAAATTATAAATTCTGAGGGAAGAAAGCATATAAATATCAATAGAAACTGAACATAGACCAGCAAAATTGTTACAATACTTAACAAAGGGAATAGTAATAACTAATTTTAGATTATAAACTCTATGAATCAATCAACTATAAATCCAAATTCAGGATCGCCAAATCAATTAATCAACGAACATTCTATCAGAATACCAAAATCTCATCAGGAAGATTTAGGGCCGATTAGCGATTTATTACCAGAGACTTGGCGTTACGATCCAGATTTAATAAAAAGTTATTATGACAAAAGACCGTTACAAGTTTTAGTTAGATTAATTAATATTACTTTTCCTTTTCTCGGTTTTATTTTAGGTTTATGGTGGGACAAAGTTAGGGGAAAATCGCCAAAAAATTCCAGAAAAAGAGGTATTCAACTCAAAGAAATTTTAACAAAATTAGGGCCAACTTATATTAAAATCGGACAAGCTTTATCAACTCGTCCAGATTTAGTTCCACCATTATATCTCGATGAATTAACTCAATTACAGGATCAAATTCCTTCTTTTCCCAATGAAGTTGCCTATCGTTTTATTGAAGAAGAATTAGGCGCACCTCCGGCAGAAATTTATAGCGAACTTTCACCTCAACCATTAGCTGCGGCATCTTTAGGACAAGTATATAAAGGTAGGTTAAAAACCGGAGAAGAAGTAGCAGTTAAAGTCCAAAGACCAGACTTAGTAAAACGTATTACCTTAGATGTTTATATAATGCGTAGTATCGCAACTTGGGCGCAAAAAAATATTACCAGAATTAGATCGGATTTAATCGGAATTACTGATGAATTTGCAGGGCGTATTTTTGAAGAAATGAATTACGCTCAAGAAGGAGAAAATGCCGAAAAATTTGCTCAACTCTACGGTTATATGAAAGAGATTTATGTTCCTAGTATTTACTGGCAATATACTGGTAGAAGAGTGTTAACAATGGAGTGGATTAATGGCATTAAATTAACCAATATTGAAGCCGTAGAAGCTCAGGGCATAAAAGCAACTCATTTAGTAGAAGTTGGGGTGGAATGTTCTCTTAGACAATTATTGGAACATGGTTTTTTCCACGCCGATCCCCATCCGGGTAACTTATTAGCCATGAAAGATGGCAGACTTGCTTATCTTGATTTTGGCATGATGAGTAATATTAAACCCTATCAACGTTACGGTTTAATTGAGGCAGTTGTACATTTAGTTAATCGAGATTTTGAGGCCTTAGCCCATGATTATGTTAAGTTAGAATTTCTTAACGAAGATACAGATTTAAGACCAATTATTCCCGCTTTAAATAATGTTTTTGGTAACGCTTTAGGAGCTTCTGTTGCTGAATTAAACTTTAAGAGTATTACCGATCAAATGTCAGCAATGATGTATGAATTTCCTTTTCGAGTGCCTGCTTATTATGCTTTAATTATTCGTTCTATGGTAACTTTAGAAGGAATTGCGATCGGGATAGATCCAAACTTTAAAGTATTAAGTAAAGCTTATCCCTATGTCGCCAAAAGATTGTTAACAGATCCTTCGATTGAATTAAGAACATCTTTAAAAGATTTATTATTTAAAGATGATAGTTTTCGTTGGAATAGGTTAGAAAATCTGTTAAGAAATGCTAAAGATTCTCAAGATTATAATATTGAGAAAGTGGTAAATCAAGCCATAGATTTTATTATGTCCGAAAGAGGTAATTTTATCAGAGAAAAATTAATTGAAGAAATTGTAAAAAATGTGGATATGTACGCACAAAAAACTTGGTTTAATCTCTCAAGTTCTGTCCGTCAACAAATAGGTTTAGAAGTACCTAAAAGTTATTTAAAAGTTGAGGATGATTCTAACAGTATCGAACATCTTAAAAACATCTGGCAAATTTTGCAAAATACTCCTGGTTTTGAGGGTGGAAAATTATTACCTTTAGTACCACAAATTTTAAGTAAGCCAGAAACTCAAAAAATGGGACAAAAAATAGCAGAAGGTTTAGCTCAAAAATTAGTAGTACGAATTATCAGAAATATTTTCCTAGAAGATAATTCTTATAAGAATTATCAAAATGGTAAAGAAATATTACAAGAAAAACCATCTCTACCAAAAGCAGCTTTTTGGTAAAAAAATCCAGAGAAACGGGACAATATCCCGCTCTCAAAACCTTGAGTGAGTTAATTTTAATAAAAAATTAAGATACTAATCTAATAAAAGTATTTTTATATAATTTAAGGAACAAAATTAACTAGATTTCTCTAAAAGCAAGAAATTATGTCAAAACCAACTAAAGCACATATGTCTCAATCTTGGGCGAAACAAAGATCTCAAAGTTGGAAAGATATGAAAAAAAAGCAAATAAAATACTACATGGAAGCCAAACTTCTTAATATAGGTATTAATCCCAAAGATGCTGTTTATAGTTGGTCTATGGAAATAGACGGCAATCAAGAAATTTGGACTTATAATGCTTATTGGGGTGAAGCAAAAAAGATTTATGTTAAGGAAATCAAGACAATACCTCCATCTTTTTTCCTACAAGCAACTTGAACAAAAATAAGGAGAGATATTTTCCGATCTAGCGCAAGATAAATGATACTATAGTAGATCGCTATCTAAAATTAAACTAACTAATCACTATGACTATTACTCAAAATCGTAAACAGGAATTAATCACTGAATATCAATCCCATGAAACTGACACAGGTTCACCAGATTTACAAATAGCTATTCTCACTGAAAGAATTAATAATCTGACTCAACACCTAAAAATCAATAAGCAAGATCACTCATCCCGTCGTGGTTTATTAAAAATGATTGGTCGCCGTAAGGGTTTGTTATCCTATATTCAGAGTAAAGATACCGAACGCTATCAAAAGCTAATTGCTCGTTTAGGGATTCGTCGCTAATAAAATAAATAAAATTATTATATGCCTTCTCAGTCTTCAGGGGATCGTTTACCTTTTGAACCCCGTCAAAATAAGAAAAAAACACCAAAAAAAGCACCAAGCAAACCCGTTAAATCTTCAGAAGCGTCACTCTCAGCCATACCTGAGAATGTCAGCAAGCGTATGATTACTAGAATGTCCTTATTTTCAGGAATACCAACAGCTTTAGGTATTTCTTCTTTTGTTATTTCCTATGTAATTGTTACTAAAGAATGGTTTAATTTGCCTACTTTCGTACCGCTTCTAGTGAGTATGGGCTGTTTTGGTTTAGGTGTTATTGGCTTAAGTTATGGCATTCTCTCCAGCAGTTGGGATGAGGAGCGTAGCGGTAGTTGGTGGGGTTGGGAAGAATTTACCATTAATTTCGGACGCATCAGGAAAGCTTGGCGTTCTGGAAAAAAAGAAGAAAAAATGGAGTAAGGTAAGGTGGGCATAGCCTTCAGCTTTGGCTAATGAGAAATAAACGCAATATATTTTTGTCTGCCCTACAATTTAAAAAGTGGGGTGGGCGTTGTCCTGTGGATAAGCCAAATCGCCAATCATTAAATAGATATTTTTGCCCACCTTATGGTTTATGTCCCTGAAGTAAATGAATTAAAGGAATTATGGCATGATTATAGTAATGAAAGTTGGTTCCCCCGAAGCGGAAATTAATCGTCTCGATCACGAATTCACAGAATGGGGTTTAACTCCAGAAAGAATTATTGGTAAACATAAGGTGGTAATAGGGCTAGTTGGTGAAACTGCTTCTCTTAATTGCGAACAAATTCAGGAATTAAGTCCTTGGATAGAACAAGTTTTAAGAGTAGAACAACCTTTTAAACGTGCTAGTTTAGAGTTTCGTCACGGTGAATATAGCGAGGTAGTTGTACCTACACCCAATGGAGAGGTTATTATTGGTAAAAATCGTCCTATTGCTATTGTAGCTGGGCCTTGTTCGGTGGAAAATGAAGCAATGATCGTAGAAACAGCATTACGAGTGAAGGCTGCGGGTGCTAATTTCTTGCGTGGTGGTGCTTATAAACCCCGCACTTCTCCCTATGCTTTCCAAGGCCATGGTGAAAGTGCTTTAGAATTATTGGCTGCGGCTAGAGATGCTAGTGGTTTAGGTATTATTACTGAGGTTATGGACACGGCAGATTTAGAAGTAGTTTCCCAGTATGCCGATGTGGTACAAGTGGGCGCACGTAATATGCAGAATTTCTCCCTACTAAAAAAAGTGGGGGCGCAGGAAAAACCAGTATTATTAAAGCGGGGTATGTCAGCAACTATTGAAGAATGGGTCATGGCTGCAGAATATCTCTTAGCGGCGGGAAATCCTAATGTAATTCTTTGTGAGCGAGGTATTAGAACATTCGATCGCCAATATGCTCGTAATACCTTAGATTTATCAGTAATTCCCGTTTTAAGGACTTTAACCCATTTACCAATTATGATCGATCCTAGTCATGGTACGGGTAAAGCCGAATATGTACCTTCAATGGCCATGGCTGCCATCGCCGCAGGCACTGATTCTTTAATGATTGAAGTTCATCCTAATCCGGCTAAAGCCCTTTCTGATGGTCCTCAGTCTCTTACTCCTGATGCTTTTGACCGTTTGATGCAAGAGTTATCTGTCATTGGTAAAGCTGTATCTCGTTGGCCTCAGTCTTTAGCAATGGTTTAATAAGCTAAAATTATAGGGTAAGTTCAAAAATCTTGCCCTATTTTTCAGAGAATTTAGAAATTATGTTTACCTAGCAAATAGAATTGCTATAGTCTAATCGTATTATTTATAATTTACCAAAAATCTCCTCTCCCAAAATAACTATTCCACTAAAAGCCACAAAACCAACGACTAATTGTTGAAAATGGTTTTCACTGATTTTATTAAGAACAATTTGACCTAAATAATTACCAGGTAAAGCTGCAATACCTAAAATTAAGCCATACTGTAAATAATGCCAATTTAAAGCACCAAATACTCCATAAGTAATAATTTTAGCGATATGGATTATTAATAAATGAGTTGATTTTGTCCCAATCATTTCCTCTTTTTTAAAACCATAATTAAGATATAAAGGATTTAACAGAGGACCTGTACTTCCTACTATTCCTGATAAAAAAGCATAAATAAAACCCGCAGGTAAAAAATACCAACTTTTTACTTCAAAAGCTCTTTTTTCAGTTTTACCATAACTAAAAGTAGAAGCAATTAATAGTACAGCCAACAAAATTGTCAACCACTGTAATTTAAGTTGGGTAAACAAAAAAGCTCCAGCAACAGCCCCAATTATAGCTCCGGGGGCATACCAAAAGGTTAATTTCCAATTAATATACTGTGAATATAAAAAAATACGTTGGGGATGCCCTAGTAACATTCCTATAGTTAAAACCGGAGGTACAGCCCCCGCACCCAAAAATAAACCTATTAAGGGAATCAAAATAATAGGAGTGCCGCCCCCTGCTAAGGTACTTAAAAACCAACTTGCAAAACTACCTAAACTCAACCAGAAAATTATCAATTATTCACCCAGGGACTTTATCTATTTATTATTTTAAGTTTAAATAGTTCTTAACCTCAAATTAAATATTATTTATTGCTCAACTAGCTTGATATTTGCTGATTATTAGGAAAAAATTTGGAAAATAGTACCCCAGATTGTCTAATAAAGAGATAAGATCGAAATAGAGTAGTTCTCTTGTTATTGTACAAAGTTAAATTAAACACAACTAACTAAATTCATTTTCGTATCTTTAGCAAGAGAATGGAAAATTAGACAGGAGCATACAACTATGAAAAAGATCCAACTTAGCCAAACGGGAGTTGAAGTGAGTTGTTTATGCCTTGGTACTCTTCGCTTTGGTACAAGGAATAATTATCAAGAATCCGCTCAACTAATGGATATGTATGTTGATGCTGGCGGTTGTTTTATTGACACAGCTAATAGTTATGATTGTTGGTGTACCCAAGGTAAAGGGGGAGAGAGCCAAGTAACCATTGGACGCTGGTTGCGGGAGCGCGCTAACCGAGATCGACTTTTTATTGCTACCAAAGTTGGTTTTGGTTATCAAGATATTCCTGATGGTTTAGCCGCTGCAACTATTATTTCCGAATGTGAAAATAGTTTACGACAACTAGGAACTGATCGCATAGATTTATTTTATGCCCATCACGACGATCCTAATACTCCCTTAGAAGAAACTTTAGGTGCATTGAATAAATTAGTACAAGATGGCAAAATTCGCTTTTTTGGAGCGAGTAATTACCAACCTTGGCGTTTAGCTGATGCTGATGCTATTTGCGCTACAAAAGGATGGCCTGAATTTACTTGTGTTGAACAACGCTTTACCTATTTAAGACCAAATGCGGGTGCTAATTTTTTGCCACAAAGAATTATTGATGAGCATTTAATGAACTATTGTGATGTTCGTGGTAAAACCATGTTGCCTTATACTCCCCTATTGCGTGGTGCTTATGTTCGTAAAGATAGGCCAATTCCTAGTCCATATCTTGGCCATGATACAGATGTCCGACTGGCTACATTACATGAAATTGCCCAAGAGCTTGGAGCAACAGTCAATCAGGTTGTTTTAGCCTGGATGATGCACCGTCGCCCATTACCACTTATTCCTGTTTTCTCGGCAGGAAATCCCGAACACATGAAGGAAAATTTGGGTGCCTTGAATCTCAGCTTATCAACAGAACAAATGACAAGATTAGATAATGCTGGCAATTGTGCCAATGATGAGGCAGTTTAAAAAAAGATTACATTTATTTCATTATGAGTCAACCAGAAAAATTGAGGTGTAGGGTGCGTCAGATTTTTAATGTAATTAAGCTTGCCCATAATTTTAGACCTGACGCACCTTATCTATTCATTTTAAAACTGTTGTAACTGAATATAAATCCTCAAGAAAATTCTTAAATTAAAAAATAAAAAGAATTTTGGGAGGTGTTAAAAATAAAGCAAAAGTATTGGAGGAAAAAATGCCTGTCATACAGGAAATCAACTTTACAGAGGAACAAACATCTCAATCAAAGCCGTGGATACAAATTTCTTACAGAGAACAACCGGATTACGATCGATCTTTGTTAGAAATTTCTCCTGAAGCTCGAAAAAAAATCTTTTCCCGATTGTGTTTTCTCTATGGAGAACCACAGGCTAATCAATATTTGCCCGAATTAGAGCGAATTTTAAAAGTTTTTTATGCCCATAAACCAATTGAAGTAATTAAAATCGAACAAAATTTGATTTTGGCTAATCGCTTCACGGAAAAAGATGTCATTTTAATTACCTATGGAGATATTCTCTACAGTAAACAACGATCTCCCTTAGCTACTCTAACTAACTTTTTGCAAAAAGTCCCCGGATTTAAAGATACGATCAATACCTTACACATTCTGCCTTTTTTTCCTTATTCTTCAGATCGAGGATTTTCCGTTACTGATTTTCACAATGTCGATCCCAAATTAGGTTCTTGGCAGGATATAGAAGAAATTGGCCATTTTTATCAACTTATGTTTGATGCCGTATGTAACCATACTTCTTCTCAAAGCGTTGCCTTTCAAGAAATGTTAAACGGCAATCTCGATTATAAAGATATTGCCACTGTCTATCATTCCCCTGATGAATTAACCCAAGAGCAACGTCAAATGGTTGTTCGTCCTCGTACTTCCGATATTCTGACTAAATTTCAATCGATTCATGGGCCAATATGGGTATGGACAACCTTTTCTGCTGACCAAATAGACTTAAATTATCGTAATCCCAAAGTATTATTGTGGGTTATTGAAACCTTATTGCTGTATGTACGTCGTGGGGCAGATTTGATTCGTCTTGATGCTGTTACCTATCTGTGGGAAATTCCCGGAACTTCTTGTGCCAATTTAAAACAAACCCATGAAACAATTAAATTATTTCGGGATATTTTAAATGTGGTTGCTCCCTATGTCGCTTTAATTACAGAAACCAATATTCCCCACGAACAAAATATTTCCTATTTTGGTAATGGAGATGATGAAGCTCAAATGGTTTATAATTTTGCTCTGCCGCCTTTAGTGCTTCATACTTTTTATCGTGAAGATACAACGGTTTTGTCTCAATGGGCTAAAGAGTTAGAATTTCCTTCAAAAGTTACTACTTATCTCAATATTTTGGATACCCATGATGGTATTGGCTTAATGGGAGTAAAAAATATCCTCTCAGCCAAAGATATTCATTACTTGATTCGTAGAGCCAGAGAACATGGTGCTTTTATTTCTTATCGAACCGGAGAAAATGGGCAAAATGAAGCCTATGAAATTAATACTACTTGGTTTAGTGCTTTAAATTTAGATACTAGCAACGAAGACTTAACTATCCAAATTCAGCGATTTGTAGCTTCTCGCAGTATTGCTTTAGTGCTTAAAGGTGTACCGGGGATTTATCTACATGGGCTGATTGGCACAACTAACGATGTAGATACAGTTCTAAAAACTAAATTCAAACGAGATATTAATCGTCAGATTATTCCAGAAACAGTTTTGTATGAATCGTTAACCCTACAAAATTCAAAATTATCTCAATTAAGTAATTATTTAGGAAGATTACTAGAAATTAGAGTTAGACAGCGTGCTTTTCATCCTCAAGGAGAACAGCAAATTCTAAGCATTTCCCCACAATGCTTTATAGTTTTGAGGGTTGCTCCTAACTGTGAGGAACATCTTTTAACTATCACCAATGTTACTAATCAAATTTGTTATCTGGAAATACCTCTAGCTCAACTTCAATTAGATAATTCTGAGACGATTGTTTGTGCAACTCCAGAAGACAATTATTGGTACGATTTAATCGGAAAAAGGGGTTGGGGAGTTCAACAAGATAAAATATCTCTTGTTTTACAGCCCTATGATATTGTTTGGCTTATTCCCTATATGGAATTAGAAAGAAATATTGAAAGATAGAAGTTGAGAATAAGTAGTCATATCAAATCCGGTTAAATGAACATAGTATAATTACTGAAGTTTAGACGCTTATCGGTATCTGACGAGTGCGATCGCTAATCCAAGAAGGTGATCACTAATCCAAGAAGGTGATCACTAATCCA